>NZ_CAMDRE010000002.1:1500000-1738157 GCF_945906775.1 Citrobacter sp. Marseille-Q6884 | reverse complement strand
GTGATAAGCAGTGTGTTTGGTGTTAGATCAAATCTATTATTAATTATGAATCTTTTATTTTGATATATATCCAATAAATCTTTTATAATGCTATTTCCTTTGGATGCCCCCATAACCGCCGACGTAATCGGTAGAGTTTTACCATCAAACACTTCATGGCAACTAAAAAAATCTAGTGATAATAAGTTATCAAAATTTTGTGTTACCTCAACATCTGTATCTAGATAGATACCTCCATGATTGTATAAAACATGCAGCCGTATATAGTCAGACACAAAGGCCCATTTTTTATTTTGGTATGCTTCAATGGCATAATGGTTTTTAATGGAATCCAAGTGTTCATTACCCCATTCTACAAGTTCATAATCTGGGAGGAATTTTTTCCATGTCGCTATGCACTCTAAAACAAATGGGGGTTTAGGTTTATTACCTACCCAAACATAGTGAATCTTTTTAGGTATCAAAGCCAGCCTCGTCATTAACATCAGATAACATTTTTATAATATATTCATGATGTCAATATTTTATCACAGTCTTTTGACCACTTGCTAGAGTGGGGTTGTTGTCGTGCGAACACATGTTGATCGGCGCGGCGCACATCTCTGTGAAGTGAAAGCAAGATCGGATAATTCAGTTTAGACGGGTACTGTTTTGAGGGAGAAGATCACTTCAGTGGAGGAATGATGCCTTATCATATTATGTATAGAAATGAATAACCCGCCTCCAGGACGGGCATTTTGGCATGTTACATTTCGGTAATACTGTTTTTCCAGCGTAGATCCTTCTACTCATCAGGCATTTTTTAACAGTCGCGAGAATTGTCTGCACCACTGTACCCATTCAGCCAAACTGCTTCCTTAATTCTGGTTACAGGTAAAGCCGCCGCCTACGGTGGGGGTACAGGTTGTTTTTGTCGATTGTTTCGGCTGTATGTTTTGGTTATAGCTCTGAGCGGCGGCATTGAGGTTTGCCGCTTTTTGATGCCAACTTGCCGCGGTACCTTGCGCGATTGCCATACAATCAGCAGGAGAGAGTGTTGCTGTTCCCGCTTGCTCTCTGCCTTGCATCATACGTGCTGCTTCGGAACCACTGGTGAAGGTGTCACCACTCATTGCCTGACATAGCTCATAATCAGAGGCATTAGGGTTGTTAGCACAGCCAGACAGAACAACTGATGTGGCTGCAATGAGGATTAACTTTTTCATTTTAAGCCCTTCATTGCCCATTTAGAACAGAGTGCAATAGCTTGATCGTGTAATGCCGGGCTTGCATCATTAAACTGCAAGGCAACCCGTGTTTTTACCCCTGCAATATATGCGGTCTGATCTTTAACCACGGCTTTATCATTCGCAGCCCGGTTGAAACATTGCGCTGTAAGGAATTTATTACGGAAAGTCATCAGTAGCGCCGCTTGATCTTCTGGTAACAGGTAATCATAAGCCCCGCTGCCTCCCACGCTTTCTGCTTCCAGTGTCGCTAGTGTGATGGCATCTCGCCCCATTTCATCTGGGGCAGGTGCCGGCTCTACTTGTTCAGCACAACCCGCCAGCAATGCCACAATAACAACAGCAAATAAATGTTTCATTTTGAACCTTAGTTATATGTTTCGTAGTCAGTTTGTACGCAGGCAGTTTCAAAATAAACGTATGTGCCTGCTTTGTTTTTCTTGCCGCTCAAATCCGTGAAATGAGCATCAATTGCGCCGCTTTTATGATGAATGTTAAACAAAGCCCCTTTGCCGTAGCCTTGCCCATTACTGTCTGATTTCATAAACAGCATGGTGTAGACGATTTCCCCCGTATTTTCATCGGGTATACTGTCACCGACGTACATTGGGATATTATAATTTTGCCCTTTGCTGTCGTTCCAGCTGGCGAATCGATATAGCCCGTCCTGACGCTTGTATTCATGAAAACTAACGATAGTTGAGCCGCATTTGAAAACCCGCAAATTGATTGTGGTTTCTCCTGGTTTAACATCAAAGTCATCAGCGTGAACAGGTACCATGACACATGACATTGCAATAGTGGCAGCTGCAGTACCTAAAAACCATTTTGTATAATGTTTCATTCTTTGAGATTTAATTCCTGAGTTTGTCGTATAATTATTGCAATGCTTTTATAAAGTTCGGTTATTATAATTCCGACTTTAACTAAAATTTAACTTTTTATTATTTAATTAACCAATATGGGCGAGGGCGAGCATAAAGAGTACAGCACTTATTGCTAAAGGGATAGACGAATAATGGATAAAAATTGGAAGCGTTATTCATATTTTTATTGCGAATGGAAAATTTATGTAACCTATTGAATTAATTGCCTGATAAAGCTAACGCTATATTCAAACTAATCTCTATCGACATTAATGAAACCTTATTTGTTATTGAATTGTGGTGTGTGTTTATTGTTATTTGCAAGATCATGACTGAAGTTGATTTTATGTTCAACAATCAGATTGATAAATTCATTGATGTCATAGGAATATTTCGTATTTAACCGATATATCAGACTTATCTGTAATACCCTTTTGTCGTTAAGAATTTACTCGATAATGACTTTCACTTTGGGTTTTGACAACATGATTTTTACCAACTCCGTAAAAGGAACCGGTTTATAAAAATAGTATCCCTGGAGAAAAGTGATGTTGTTTTGGTTCAGATAATCGAGTTGTTCCTTCGTTTCGACCCCCTCAGCAACAATGCTCAAGGAAAGCTTGCGCGCCAGATCCAATACACAATCCAGAATGCGGGTTGAATCGGGTTCGGCGTTGACCCGACCGACAAAACTCTGGTCAATTTTAATGTAATCAATATGCAGATCATGCAGATAAGAGAGACCGGAGTAGCCCGTACCGAAATCATCCAGTGCGATAACAAAACCATTTTCATGCAGAATATTGAGTCTTGAAACGAGATTATCATCCACATGTAAGGGTTCGCGTTCGGTCACCTCAATCACCAGGTGTAAATCACTGCGAATGAAACTGTCCCGGTATATCAGACATTCCTCTACAAAGGTGGGAGAGGTGATATGAGATGCACTAAAGTTAATACCGACATGAAAGCCTTCGGGCAACTTGCTGGCGATAGCGTTCATATGCGCCACAACCTGCGCCATCAGACTTTGTGTTAACGGAATAATCAGGCCTGACTTTTCCGCCACCGGGATAAAGGAGGCAGGGGAGATAAACCCGGCCCGTGGGTGTTTCCATCTGGCTAATACTTCGACTCCCCGCAGTGTTCGCTCTTTGCCATTCACGATCGGCTGGTAAAAAGGAACGATCTCTCCGTTTGAAATCGCTTTGCGTAGCGTTTCTTCAGGCGTGGCATTCTTGTTTAGATACTTCTCAAGCGCGTAAGCAGAGCTTCCTGATATCAGCAGGATAAACAGCAGAATGCCTGAGCCTTTGGTGACGATTCTGGCAAAACTGAAGAGCGGTGGTTGGTTGTAAATTATACTGTAATGGTATTTTGCTGAGTCAACACGCCCGGAAAGCGGAGTATTTGCATCTATTGCAGATACGTCCCCCGACAATCCTATTGTACTGTCGCCGACAAGCAGTGAGTAGGACACTCTTTTTAACGGAACATTCAACGCTCCGCGAATGTGCTTATCGCTGATCGTGACCAGGATACGGCTAGCGGGCAAGTTTGTCTGGTAAACCAGAACGGGTAACTCGTTTACGGTGTCTTTAGCCGGGACGAGAAGCAAATGTGTATTCGTCATTTTGGGAATGTGCGTCAGCAATACCCGGTTACCCGGCAGGGAAGAACACCAGATAGCGCCTTTCTTTACGATTAAAATGGTTCTCAGATGAGGCTTCAGGGCGGCTTCGGTGCCAAGTCGATACTGCTCTTCCACATCGCATTCCTTTGTGGCGATCTCCAGCGCTGTTTTGGTCGCCAGGGAAGCCTCATCCAGTATGCTATCTATACTGTTTTCTGCATATCGGGCGCCCGCGAGGCTGTCGGCACGGGAAGAATACCAGAGCTGAGTATTCAGAATGGAAACGCCGATAATAAAGAGACACGCAGCAAGAATGAGCGGAAGCAGTATACTGCGCATCATCGGGTCCTCAGCCAAAAGTAGTCACTTCTATCTTTTTGATATTGACTCGATTAAATTCACGAGTAGAGAAAGCATGGTAGACAGAATAAAAAATATCCATGAACCCAACGACATTTCTACTCTATTTTTACGCCTTGCCCTGAGAAGCATCGCAGGAGAAGGGGAGGCTTATCCCTGACGTTAAGCATTGTGTTTATCATCCGCTCGCGAAGAAGCGATTAGTGCTATACTTCAGGCAATTTCCTGGTGGTACAACAAGGAGTTAGCCATCTTGTCCAGGCAAAAATATATCAGTGCCATAATATTGATTGTTGTTTGTACAACGTCTTTATTTACCGCTCTGGCTCTCCATGAAGCGCGCAACTTACAAAACTATATGGGATATGTCGCTGAAAATGGGAAGTCTGCGCTGTTCCATGAAGAGTCCATCAGCCAGAACATTGCTACCCGGCTTTCACGGGAATTTTATACCCGCACATTCTCAAACCGGCTGTCCGAGGGTGAACTGGCAGAAATATGTCGACATATTGAAAATCAAGGCAATATATACGGATTCAATCTTCTGTCAAAGACCATGAAAAACCTTGAAGGAACCTTGCAGACCCATAATAAATCGTGTAACGAATGGGGACGCGACATAGGGGCAATGGCCATTATTCAGGGTAATGAAAGCTCTGTCTTACCGAAATACAGTTTTTCGAACTACACCAGTTATGCCTTCAGAAATATCAGGTACTATATCGATCTGTCACATAATTACATCTACATCAACAGATTGGTTAATACGCGTGACTATACCTTCAGCAACTGGTTAGTTAATAATGGCCGGGGTATCAATATCGCGCGTAGCGCACACACTATAACCATTGATGATCGTGCGCTTGATGATCTTATTCGCGGAGAAAGTGTGGTCTCTCATATCTATCAGGATGGTTATACCCGAAATAATATTATCAGCATGCTTACCCCGGTATTTCTGGGGGATAAGGTGAAGGGTATTCTGATCACTGATGTTAATATTAATGACCTTGTGGTTTCGTTTCAAACGGCTGACCGCCCGTTGCTATGGAAATTTCTGTCACTGTTCGTGACGGACAATGCCACGGGCGCGAATATTATTTTTCATAAGCCGGAATTAAAATCTTTTGATTTGATCAGTTATCAGGATAATATCACCCAGTATTACACGCTTCATGTGAAGCTGGATGCTATTTACGTCATTATCGCCAACTTTTGGCTGTTTATCCTGTACCTCATGGGAACCTGGACGTTATGTCGCTATGCCCGCAAGCAGCTTATCAGGCAGGAATCGCTTTCCAGAGATAACATTACGGATGCCATGACGGGGTTATACAATAGAAAAATCATTACCCCTGAATTTGAAAAAAAAATTTGCGCGCTGGTGGACCGAAATATCCCCGTCACGGTCATCGCCATTGACAGTGATGGGCTGAAAAAAATCAATGACTCACTCGGCCATCATATGGGGGATAAGGCGATACAAATCCTGGGGTTAGCGCTGGGGAATGCTATTCGCAAAAGCGACTACGGTATCAGGCTGGGGGGCGATGAGTTCTGTCTGATTCTTATCGATTATTCACTGAATAAATCACGTGATGTGATAACCCGGATGCACGAGCAATTGCTCACCCTTGACCCCGATAAGCTGGTGGCGTTTTCCTGGGGAGCGCATCAGCTGCAGCCGGGAGATACGCTTGAGTTGGCGATGCTGAAAGCAGACTGTTTACTTTATCAACATAAGCGCAGCAAATACGCCGAACGTCATTAGTGATGGTGGTATCCGGGCTACACAACGGTAGCCCGGCAGGTCACACGAAATAAATCAGAACTGATAGTTTAGCGATACCCAGTAGTTGCGACCCGGGTTTACGTACCCGGTGGTGGATTGTGCCGTCTGGTAATAGTCGCCTGCATATGTGCTACTGCGTCCCACCTGATACAGTTTGACTTCGCTAAAGTCTTTATCCAGCAGGTTATTCACTGCCGTATTGAGCGTCAGGTCTTTGGTCAGTTTATAAGACATTCCCATATCGAGAACGGTCCAGGCTTTTAAATTTGCCCCCTTGTCGTCATATACCGCCTTTTGTACCGCGCTGAGGTTATCATAATTCTCAGTAAAACGCGGGGCTTTGCCACGATAACGGGCGCTCAGCCAGGCAGTCATCTCTTCTGTCGCCTGCCAGTTCAAACGCGCGTTAGCCATATGTTTAGGGGTGTAGCTCAACGGCGCGCCTTTATTCTCGCCATCTTTTTGTTTGCTCTGAGTATAAGTGTAATTAAGGGATAAACTCAGTACGTCAGACCAGAGAGGGAAGGTACTGGCGAATTCAACACCATCCGTTCTTGCTTTACCGCTGTTGGTGTAACTGTTGGTATTATCATCAATCGCGTACGAAACAATTTTATTCGTGTACTCCGTATAGAAGCCGGTAATGTTGGCGTTCAATCCTGCATCGTTATCGTAGTACAGTCCGGTTTCATAGCTGGTACTTTCTTCCGGTTTCAGATCCGGGTTACCGATGGTGTTAACCGTTCCCTGAGCGGTCACGCCACTGATTCCTTTGTGGAGTTGGCTGAGTGACGGGGCTTTATAACCAGTCGTGACGCCGCCTTTAAGCGTCCACGCTTCTGAAACATCCCAGACCAGATAAGCGCGTGGACTGAGATGTCCGCCAAAGACATCGTTATGCTCATAGCGTGTCCCGGCGGTTAACGCCAGAGAATCGAGGATATGCCATTCATCTTCAGCGTAAGCTGCCCATGTTTTCTGGTGGAATGTCTCCCCGGTATTCGCCAGCACGACGCCGTCTTTCATTCGGGCATCCCAGTATTCACCGCCCAGCGTTAACATGTGTGAGTCACCCAAAGGTGTCAGCAGCAGGGAATCCAGAATGACGTTAGTATTTTTCAGTTCGCGGGCATCACCGGCGCGGGACGCGTTCTCAGGCGTGAGTGCGGAGGAGACCAGTTGTCGGCCTTTGTTCTCGGTTTTATTCCAGCCGAGGGAGGATTTCCAGGTACCAAAGGTTAATGCGGTATCGTGCCCGAGGGTCACTTTATTACGCTCATAGCGCAGCGTTTTATCATATCCCCCGGTCAGGTTACCTAACTGACCGTCTGCGTTATCGTAACGCTGTCTCGCGGAGTCAAGATCCAGCCAGAGCGTATTGTTCGCACTGGTTTTCCAGTCCAGACGTGTACCGATATTATAATTTTCAGATTCCGTAGGATAAGGTACGCGTGTTGATGCGGTATCGCTCAGAGAAGTGACGCTCGAACCCTGTCGCTGTGTTGTGCTCCCTCGTACCTGCATATCCAGCACGCCAGCCACTAGCGGTCCACTTGACCAAAAGTTGGCGACCGTGCTGTTACCCCATTTATTACTTTCCTGCAGATTTACGCCGGTATTGATGGAAGTGCTCCATTTGTCCGTGCTTTTTTTGGTAATGATATTCACAACACCACCAATCGCATCTGAGCCATAGAGCGTAGACATGGGGCCGCGGATCACTTCGATATGGTCAATCGCCGCAAGTGGCGGCATAAAACTGGTATTCATGGCTGAGAAGCCATTGGGCGTAACGTCGCTGCTCCCGTTTTGGCGAATACCGTCTATCAGGATCAGGGTATAGCTGGCAGGCATCCCGCGAATGCTAATCTCCAGACCGCCGGTTTTACCCGTGCTACTTTCAACATCGACCCCTTCAACCGCACGAAGGGCTTCACCTAAGTCATTATATTTATTGGATTGTAATTCTTGCTGTGAAATAACGGAAACGCTGGCGGCGGCGTTAGTGATTTTTTTTTCGTAACCAGAGGCGGTCACCACCATCACGTCTTCCGCGAAGACAAACGGGCTGGTGAAACCTAGACAGGACAGAACGACAGAGGCAACAGGTTTTAAACGCATAGTCAAACTTCCTTTGTTAAAAATTCAAAGGCAGTAAGATAATCGACGCTAATGATAATACAAATAATTATCATTACATATTTACATAACTTGTCACTTTCTGTATCTATCTTGAATAAACATACATAAATTGTCATGAATTTGAGTTAAGAAAGAAACGCTAACGCCGCTAATCGTTGCCGGCAAAACGGTTTTCTTTATCCTCAATGGCGTTGGCTACGTCAGGGTCGATGAAAGAGATAGCTTCTCTCCACCATGGCATGACGTTGCGGAACATTAGAAACTCGTATGACGTTTTTTAAAAATCGTCATACTTTTCTGCGCTGTATCATTTTTTTCATCAAAATTGTCCTCCATAATCCCTTCCCCAGGAGACCGGTCAACGATGTGGCGTCGTGATCGGGAATAAAAAAATAATGCAAAATCTGGATAAGCTAATGATTAAAGGCAAGCTGGCACTGCTTACGTGTGCACTAACCCTCGCATTGACCTCACCCCTATTCGCTGCGCAAAAGGCGGTCGAAGGCCAGACATTGAAGCTGGCCATTGGACCGGAGCCAACGGAAGGGTTTGATCCCATGTTGGGCTGGAGCCATGGCAGCTATCTGCTTCTGCATGCGCCATTATTAAAACAGAATGCAGATATGAGCTGGGGAAACTTGTTGACGGAAAACGTCGAGACCAGTGCTGACGGTAAAACCTGGACGTTAACGCTCAAACCTAATCTCAAATTCTCTGATGGCTCCCCATTAACGGCAGAAGATGTCGTGTTCACCTATAACAAAGCTGCGAAAAGTGGTGGAAAAATCGACATGGGGAACTTCACCGATGCCCGATTGATCGACAACCGCACCGTCGAAATCTCGCTGCGCAGCCCTCAGAGTACCTTTGTCAACGTGCTGGGATCGTTAGGGATTGTCCCGGCAAAACGATATGACGAAAAAACCTTTGCCCGGAATCCGATTGGCGCAGGCCCTTATCGGTTGGTGAGTTTTCAGCCCGGACAACAGCTGATCGTCGAGGCTAACCCCTGGTATGCCGGTAAGAAAAACGATTTCAGTCGACTGGTGTTTGTCTTCCTGGATGAAGATAACGCTTATGCCGCCGCGCGCAGTGGCCAGCTGGGTCTGGTACGCATCGCGCCATCAATGGCAGTCGCGCCTCAGCAGCAGAACCTTAAGCTCTGGGTTCGCGATAGCGTAGAAAACCGGGGCATTGTGTTCCCAATGGTTCCCGCCGGTAAAAAAGATGCCAACGGGAATCCTGTCGGTAACGATATTACCGCGGACATTGCTATCCGACGCGCCATCAACTACGCCATCGATCGCAAACAACTTGCCGGGCAGGTTATGGAAGGGCATGCCATTCCCGCATACAGCGCCGTTCAGGGGCTTCCATGGCAGGGAACAGCGGTTAATTTCAAAGATGGCGACAGCGAAAAAGCACGTGCTATCCTGGAACAGGCTGGCTGGAAAACAGGTAAAGATGGGGTACGTGTAAAAGACGGCAAAGAAGCACGTCTGACCTTATGGTATGCCAGCGGTGACAGTACGCGCCGGGATTTAGCCGAAGCCGTGCGTGCCATGCTGGCGCCGGTGGGTATCGACATTTCGCTACAATCAGGAAGCTGGGAGACCGTTGAGCGTCACATGCATGCAAACCCAACGCTGTTTGGCTGGGGGAGTCTGGATCCGATGGAGCTTTTCCATCACTACAGTGGACAGGCGGCGGGAGTTGAATACTACAACCCGGGCTACTACAGCAATCCGGTCGTTGAACAGCATCTCAAACAGGCTATCGATGCCCCGGACTGGCAGAAAGCGTTGCCTTTCTGGCAACAGGTTGAGTGGGATGGAAAACAAGGCGCTGGCGTTCAGGGTGATGCGGCGTGGGCATGGTTGCTGAATATCCAGCACACCTATCTGGCAAATCCGTGTATTGACTTAGGTAAAGGCGCACCGGAAATTCACGGTAGCTGGTCACTGCTCAATAACCTTGATGAATGGACCTGGACCTGCCGTTGATGAAGTCTGTCCTGGGGCATTTTCTGCGGTTGATGGTGTTGTTGGTGCTGGTTGCGGCTGGCACCTTCATATTGCTCAGCTTTTCGCCGGTCGATCCGATTCGTGCTTACATTGGCAATGATCTTTTGCATGTTCCGCCTGAACAATATGCGCGTATTGCAGCGCGCTGGGGACTCGATCAGCCGTTGTGGGAACGTTTTGGTCACTGGTTTATTCGTGTCCTGCAAGGTGATTTGGGCTACTCCATGCTGTTCAATGCGCCGGTAGCCAGCGTGATCAAAGAGCGCTTTGCGACATCGTTCGCGCTGCTTAGCGGGGCGTGGCTGATGTCCGGTTTGCTGGGAACGGCAATGGGATTTCTCGCTGGCCGTTTCCTGAACCGCTGGCCGGATAAAATGATCTGCCGTCTCAGCTACCTGCTGTCGTCCTTACCGACCTTTTGGATAGGCATGCTGCTGCTGGCGCTGTTTGCGGTGCGCTGGCCCGTATTCCCCGTTTGCTGCGCATGGGAGCCCGGCAATAATGGCGATATGGCGACGTTGACTGAGCGTCTGCGTCACCTTGTGCTTCCCGTTTGCGCACTCAGTTTGTTGGGACTGGGACAAATTACGCTGCATACGCGAGAAAGCATTGCCAGTGTGATGAAAAGTGACTTTGTGCGTTTTGCCCGTTCTCAGGGGGACAAAGGATGGTCGCTTTTGCGTCATCAGGTTCTGCGTCATGCCATAACACCCGCATTGTGCTTGCAGTTTGCATCACTGGGAGAGTTGTTTGGCGGTGCCTTGCTGGCTGAAAAAGTGTTTGCCTATCCGGGCCTGGGCCAGGCCACCATTGATGCCGGATTACGCGGCGATCTACCGTTACTGATGGGGATCGTATTGTTCAGTACTGTATTGGTATTTATTGGCAACTCACTTTCGAGCTGGTTTGTTTATTTACTGAATCGTGCGCTGGAGCGACCTGATGCTCTATAACCCGACACCGACGTTAATTCGTCTTCTGCTGTCTGCAAGCTGCTTACTCTTTATCGCTGTTTATGGTTCAGCCACGCTGGATAATCCATTGAACGTCGATCTCCTTGCCCGCCATCTGCCACCGGATGCGCTGCACTGGTTTGGCACTGATAATCTTGGGCGTGACTTATGGATTCGGTGCTTTCAGGGGGCGTTAACCAGTCTGCAAATTGGTATTGGCGCAGCATTATGCAGCGGTTTTATTGCGTTATTGATGGCGGCGATTTCGCGTCTGCATCCGCGTTTAGATGTGCTTATGCGATTGATCACCGATGCGATGTTGTCGATGCCACATCTCCTGTTGCTGATTTTGATCTGTTTTACGCTGGGCGGCGGCAAAACGGGTGTGATCATGGCCGTTGCGCTAACGCACTGGCCGCGTCTGGCGTTGATCCTGCGTGCCGAAGCAGAGCGCGTGGCACACAGTGACTATCTGACACTGACTTTGCGTCTGGGTCACGGTCACTTTTACTGTTGGCGCCACCACTATTTACCTGCGCTATTACCCCAGTGGCTAACGGGAACGTTGCTGATGTTTCCACATGCGGTTTTGCACAGCGCCGCGTTAAGTTTTTTGGGCTTTGGTCTGGCGCCGCATGAGCCTTCGCTGGGGCTGTTACTGGCGGATGCGTTGCGTTTTATCAGCCATGGTAACTGGTGGCTGGTTCTGTTTCCTGGGCTGATGCTATTTAGTTTGGTGATGCTGTTTGATCAGTTTGCCAGGGCTGTGCATCGTTTGTGGTTGAGGGGGGACGCATGTTGAGTTTGAGGCAGGTCTCGCTGGACGTGGCGCGATATCGCTGGTACGGGGCGAAAAACTGGTCATCGTTGCTGCAGGATGTCTCTTTTGATATCGCGCCTGGCGAGATGGTGGCATTGGTTGGCGGCAGCGGTGAAGGCAAGAGCTTGCTGCTGCAATGCCTGCTCGATCTCTTGCCGGAGAATATACGCTTTCACGGTGCTATTACGCTTGATGGAAAAACACTGGATAGCCATGATATCCGGGCATGTCGCGGGAATACCTTTAGCTATGTGCCGCAAGGCGTCCAGGCGCTGAATCCGCTACTCAGCATTGAAAAGCATTTGCGAAGAGCCAGTCAGCTTGCCGGTCAGCGCTGGAATGCCGGGAAAATTGACGATTTACTCCAGCGTAATCAACTGGATTCGCGCGTGTTGGAGGCTTTCCCCCGGCAACTGTCCGGTGGAATGGCCAAGCGCGTGCTGGCATGTCATGCCTGGCTGAGTCAGTCACGCTATATTCTGGCTGACGAAATTACCGCCTGGCTTGATGCCCCGTTGGCTAATCAGTTGCTCGCGCAGTTGCGTGGGTTGTGTGAGCAGGGGCGGGGCGTTTTATGGGTCACGCACGACCTGACACTGGCGGCTCGTCACGCAGACAGAATTGTCGCGCTGCATCAGGGGCGGGTCTCGGATAACGTGAGCAGAGAACAGCTTTTGCGCGGTGAAATCAGTGAACACCTGCAACGGCAATGGCGGGCGCTGCCTGAACGAAATCAACTTTTTGGAGAGCAGCATGCTGTCTTGTCGTAATGTTGTGATTCGCCAGGGCGGAAAAGTATTGTGGGAAAACCTGAGCTTCTCGCTCGCAGGGGGGGAACGCATAGGCGTTTGCGCCCCAAGCGGAACCGGGAAAACCACGTTAGGACGCGTACTTGCCGGTTGGCAAAAGCCAACGTCAGGTGACATTCTGGTGGATGATAAGCCGCTGCCGGTTCACCAATATTGCCCGGTGCAGCTTGTCCCACAACACCCGGAATTGACCTTCAATCCCTGGCGAAGTACCGGAGATGCGGTTCATGATGCCTGGCATCCCGATGCGAAGACGCTTGCCCGTCTTCATATCAACCCGGAGTGGCTGACCCGTCGCCCAGGGCAGCTTTCTGGGGGCGAGCTGGCCCGTATTGCCATACTCCGCGCGCTCGACCCGCGCACGCGTTTTCTGATTGCAGATGAAATAACCGCGCAGCTCGACCCCTCCATTCAACGTGATATATGGGCGCTGCTTATTGAAGAATGTCAGCGTCGTCCGTTAGGTATGCTCGTCATCAGTCACCAACAGGCATTGCTTGATCAAATTTGCTCGCGGGCGTTACTCTGTACAGCATCTTCTTCCCGCTAAGTTAACTGCCGGTTTGGTGTCGGGGTTAACCTTTATTAAGTCAATCACATGCTGATAAAACATCTCATTGCCGCATCTCTTTTGTTCGGGGCCGCTATCCCGATGGCAAATGCGTCCATTCAGGTCGGGTTTTCACCTGAAGGGTCTGCGCGGGCTTTAGTTCTGGATTCCATTCATCACGCACAGCACTCCATCGACATGATGGCTTATTCATTTCAGTCAGCGGATATTGTTAACGCGCTGGTGGAGGCAGAAAAAAGAGGCGTGGTCGTCCGTGCAGTTATCGACAAGAAACGCAATCAGGGTAAGGTCAGCCAGAAAGCGATCGCCTTTGCGAGCGCCAATGGCGTTGAGGTTCAACTCGACGGCCATTATCACATTCAGCACGATAAGGTCATGATTATTGATGGTGATACGCTGGAAACCGGCTCTTTCAATTTTGCCAAATCTGCAGAGTTTGAGAATTCGGAAAATGTTCTGGTGATCCGTGGTGAGCCCGCCGTGGTGGCACAGTATCAGGCTCATTTTGACAGCCGTTGGAAAATCGCTCACCAGCCTGGATGAATGTCTCACATCTGCATTGATTAAATCGTAATGTTATAATATAACATTTCACTCGAAAACAATTTGAGGGTGAAATTTTGGCTATGCGTTTTAATCAACTGGTAGTTGCTCTGGGAATGTTGTTCGTCAGTGGTCAGGCGCTTGCTCACGGGCACCATTCCCACGGTGCCCCCCTGACTGAAACAGAACAAAAAGCGGCAGAAGGCGTTTTCGCGGATAAGAATGTCCGGGACAGAGCGCTGAGCGACTGGGACGGTATGTGGCAGTCTGTCTATCCTTATCTGGTCAGCGGTGAACTTGATCCGGTATTCAAGAAGAAAGCGGAGAAGGACAAAAGTAAAACAACAGATGAGATTAAAGCCTATTACCGCAAAGGGTATGCGACCGATGTGGAGATGATTGGGATCGAAAAGGGTGTGATGGAGTTTCATACCGGTAATCAGGTTGCATCGTGCAAATATGACTATGCCGGATACAAAATTTTGACCTATCAGTCAGGCAAGAAAGGTGTACGTTATCTGTTTGAGTGTAAAGATGCGGATAGCAAAGCGCCGAAGTATGTTCAGTTCAGCGATCATATTATTGCCCCACGTCAATCCAGCCATTTCCACATCTTTATGGGAAATACTTCTCAGGCTGCACTGCTGGAGGAAATGGAAAACTGGCCGACCTATTACCCCTACCAGTTAAACGCAAAGCAGGTTGTTGACGAAATGCTGCATCATTAATGGGGACGTTAAACCCGTCGATAACGACGGGTTTATTTACGCGCCTCATCCGGGCATTTATTTTCCGGAGGTCAAGGTGCTGTAACTGGTCATCAGGTTGCGATAGTCAGGAATATGGTTGGAGAACAACGTCCCCAATCCTTCAATATCATTGCGCCAGTCGCGATGTAATTCGCAGGCCAGGCCGAACCAGGTCATGAGTTGAACGCCAGCCGAAGACATGCGGTTCCAGGCGGAGTCACGTGTCAGCGGATTGAACGTACCGGAAGCGTCGGTAACGACGAACACGTCAAATCCGGCTTCAATGGCAGAAAGTGCAGGGAAGGCGACGCAGACTTCCGTTACCACCCCGGCAATGATCAATTGTTTTTTGCCCGTGGCTTTAATCGCATTAACAAAATCCTCGTTATCCCAGGCGTTGATCTGCCCCGGGCGAGCAATATACGGGGCGTCAGGGAACAGCGCTTTCAGTTCAGGCACCAGCGGGCCGTTGGGACCTGTTTCGAAGCTGGTGGTCAGAACGGTCGGCAGCTTGAAGTACTTCGCCAGATCGGCTAACGCCAGCACGTTGTTTTTGAACTTGTCTGGATCAATGTCACGAACCAGTGACAGTAAACCTGTTTGGTGATCGACCAGCAGCACCGCAGCCTGATCTTTATCAAGACGTTTATAAGCGATAGTCATTTTTCTTTCTCCAGGTGATGAGAGGGAGCCTCAGGGGTGTGAACTATTGATAAACAGTAGTGGCTAAGCGGGAGATTGGGTAGGTGCAAAAATGAGTTTCATCGTTGCATATCTGGAACGAAAAACAATGCTGCTATCTGACGAAATGAGAGAACATTATTCTTATCCATCCCTTTCCATCGTACGACGCATTCGTTAGCATATTGTCTTGCAGTATGTGCATCTGTTTTTCAGGAAGAGGTTAACGTGTTTGCAGAGTATGGAGTTCTGAATTACTGGACGTATCTGGTCGGTGCTATTTTTATCGTGCTGGTACCGGGGCCAAATACGATATTTGTGTTGAAGAACAGCGTCGGTCGGGGAGTGAAGGGCGGTTATCTTGCAGCAAGCGGCGTGTTTATTGGTGATGCCGTGTTGATGTTTTTGGCGTATGCCGGTGTCGCTGCGTTGATCAAAACAACACCCGTTTTATTTAATATTGTCCGTTATCTCGGGGCATTTTATCTGCTGTATCTTGGCGCGAAGATCCTTTATGCAACATTGAAATCGAAAGCGGGTGAGGCCTCGGCGGAAGAGGTTCCGTTTGGTGCGATTTTTAAGCGAGCATTAATTCTGAGCCTGACCAACCCAAAAGCGATACTGTTTTATGTCTCGTTTTTCGTTCAGTTTATTGACGTCAACGCGCCGCATTCAGGGTTGTCATTCTTTATTTTGGCGATGACGCTTGAGGTAGTGAGCTTTTTCTACCTGAGCTTCCTTATTTTCTCCGGTGCATTTGTCACGCAGTATATTCGCACGAAGAAAAAATTAGCGAAGGTGGGCAATTCTCTTATCGGTTTAATTTTTGTCGGTTTTGCCGCTCGCCTGGCGACGCTTCAGTCGTAATCCCATTGGCCCGCTTTAACGCGGGCTTTATGTATTTCCCGCTTCTTTTTTGTTGAAGACTGCTCAGAGTAATAACCAATAAATGGTATTTTAAATGTATATTTTGAGGCGTACCCTGTTTACAGCAGCGATTCACTAAGGCTCGCTGGTTGTTGACTGGAAAAGGGAAGAAACATGCTTCAAATTCCACAGAATCACATTCATACACGCTCAACGCCGTTCTGGAACAAAGAAACTGCACCTGCCGGAATTTTCGAACGCCACCTTGATAAAGGAACCCGTGCCGGGGTCTATCCCCGACTTTCGGTGATGCAGGGGGCGGTCAAATATCTCGGATACGCGGATGAACACAGCCCGGAGCCAGAAAAGGTGATGATTATTGAAGCCGGTCAGTTTGGCGTTTTTCCGCCGGAGAAATGGCATAACATCGAAGTGATGACCGACGACACCTATTTTAATATCGATTTTTTCGTTGCACCCGAAGTCCTGATGGAAAGCGCAAACCAACGAAAAGTCGTGCGTACCGGGAAGGAGTAAATCATGGGTAAAGCAACCTACACCGTCACGGTCACCAACAACAGCAATGGTGTCTCTGTGGATTATGAAACGGAAACGCCGATGGCATTGCTGGTTCCCGATGTTGCCGCAGAAGTTGTCAAAGATCTGGTGAACACCGTACGTTCATACGACACCGAAAATGAGCATGATGTCTGCGGTTGGTAACCGAATGCAGTCTGTTATTGGCTGATTTTAGCGTCGTTATTTTGACAGCCGTATTGCGTGTTAACCGCGCACTGCGGCTTTTTTTATCGGTGACATCACCGTGAGTTCCGCGTTGTCAGGTATGAAGCAACATTAAGAAAACCTTAAGAACATCGCATTCATTGTTAATAGTGAGCTATTCACAGGGGTTATGATCGCACACCAGATACACTACAGAACTCCGCGCTTATGAAATTTGATACCCGACTTACACTGCCAACTCTTATGCTAGGACTGATTGCTGTGGCGATCCCGTTCACCGCAAACTGGAACCTCCCACTGTTAAACGGCGTTGTCGTCGAATGGATTGAAAATGGGCAGGCCCTGTGGCTGCTGTTCGGTGCGCTGTTTACCCTCTGGTACATCCATCCCTTATCCCGTCCTGAAGGTAAGAAACAGTTTTGGCTATGGGCGGCTGTGTGGTGGTTGGTACTGCTGGGGAGAAGCACCAGCTGGGGCCGGGACTACTTCCCTGAGAATCCCAAACTGTTATTCAGGGCCATCTCTGTCGTATTAATCGCGTTGATTATTCTGCCCGTTTTGATCTCAAAACCGCTGCGTCAGGAAATTGCGCGTCGTCTGCGCGATGAACCGTTGCCGGTTTGGCTGCTGGCGCTGACGGCCTGTACCTTTTTAATTTCCGACACCGTGGAACACCATCGTCTTCTGTCGCCGCTGTTTCTGCACAACGCCCATTACGGCGATCTCATTGAAGAACTGTATGAGCTGCCGTTTATGATCGGACTGTTTTTGATTAACTTCGGCATTAT
The DNA here is from genome assembly GCF_945906775.1 of Citrobacter sp. Marseille-Q6884. Classification (NCBI taxonomy): domain Bacteria; kingdom Pseudomonadati; phylum Pseudomonadota; class Gammaproteobacteria; order Enterobacterales; family Enterobacteriaceae; genus Citrobacter; species Citrobacter sp. Marseille-Q6884. The sequence goes on along the minus strand of NZ_CAMDRE010000002.1, from coordinate 1,720,589 downwards.
GAAGCGGGAAAAGCAGGCAGACTATGCCGATGTTCATGTCGGCAGTCCTCTGCTGGCTGAGTAGGCGATAACGCAGCCTGAGCCCAAAAAAACAGGACTCAGGCTGCTGAAACCGTTGTTTACGCAATAGCCTCACACAAACGTGATTTCATTTCGCTGTACGATTGTGCAGCATACTGCTCTGCCCAACCTTGATCGGTAATGTGCTCAATATTGACCGCACAATACTTGGTTTCCGGCGTTTTTGAGATCGGATCAAGGTTATCCTGTGTTAACTCGTTACACGCGCCAATCCACCATTGGTAGGTCATATACACGGTTCCCGCATTGATTCGCTCGGAGACATCCGCCCGGCTGATCACTTTTCCACGTCGGGAGCTGACCCACACCAGGTCGCGATGACGAATGCCAAGTTTTTCTGCATCACGGGTATTGATCTGGACATAACCAGGCTCATCGGCCAGCGCCTGCAGTGCTGCGCAGTTACCGGTCATTGAGCGACAGGAATAGTGCCCAACTTCGCGCACGGTACACAGCACCATCGGGTACTTTTCATCAGGCACTTCGGCAGGGGCTCGCCATGGCGCGGCAAACAGCTTGCCTTTTCCACTGGCGGTATCAAACTGGCTGTGCTCGTACAGATACGGTGTGCCGGGATGATCGAGATCCGGGCAAGGCCACTGAACATGCCCCATATCACCCATTTTTTCGTAGGTTACACCGTAGAACAATGGGCAAAGTTCGCGCATCTCATCCCAGATTTGCTGGTTATCCTGATATTGCATCGGATAGCCCATTTCGGTCGCCAGCAGGCTGATGATTTCCCAGTCACGTTTCACATTGCCACTGGGTTCAATCGCTTTTTCAAAACGCTGGAATCCGCGGTCGGCGCAGGTGAAGACACCGCCGTGTTCACCCCATGATGTGGCTGGCAGGAGCACGTCAGCCATTTCTGCGGTTTTGGTCATGAAGATATCCTGCACCACGATAAAATCGAGTGCGTTGAAACCTTCGCGGACCAGGCCCAAATCGGCTTCAGTTTGGAGCGGATCTTCCCCCATGATGTAGTAGGCTTTGATTTTGCCTTCGATGGCAAGATGCGGGACTTCGGTGATGCGCGTACCGACTTTGTCATCCATCAGATTAACGTCGATACCCCACGCGTGAGCAAATTTCTCTCTTACCGTAAAATCGGTTACGTCCTGATATCCCGGGAACTGGTTAGGCAGCACCCCCATATCGCACGCACCCTGCACGTTATTTTGCCCACGTACCGGACCGACTCCGACATTCGGGCGTCCCAGGTTTCCCGTCAGCAACGCCAGGCTCGACAGACCACGTACGACATCAACCGCCTGCCCAAACTGCGTGACGCCCATCCCCCACATTACCGTCGCCGAAGGCGCAGCAGCAAATGTGCGCATTGCCTGACGCACCTGTTGTGCAGGAACACCGGTTAAGTGCTCAACGGCTTCCGGCGCATAATCCTTAACGGTTTCCCAATAAGCCTCCAGACCTTCAGTATGTTTTTGCACATACTCACGGTCATAGAGTTGTTCCTCGATAAGCACGTGACCAAAGGCGTTGACCAACGCCATATTGCAACCGTTGTTCAACTGAAGATGCTGGTCTGCGATACGTGCTGTTTCAATACGACGGGGATCGCAAACAATGATCTTAGCGCCGTTCTGACGTGCTTTAATCACCCTGCGGGCAACGATCGGATGTGAGTCCGCACAGTTGTACCCAAAGATAAGCAGGCATTTCGAGTTTTCAATGTCGCTGATTGAGTTGCTCATGGCACCATTGCCCAGCGTTTCCTGCAGACCGGCGACAGAAGGGCCGTGGCAGACGCGGGCACAGCAATCGACATTATTGGTGTTGAGGACGCCGCGTGCGAATTTCTGCATGACGTAGTTGGTCTCATTCCCTGTACCGCGGGAAGAGCCGGTTGTCATAATAGCGCGAGGGCCATAGCTGTTTTTAATTTCGGATAAGCGTTTTGCGGTGTAACGAATGGCTTCATCCCAACTGACGGGCGTGAATTTTCCACCTTTTTCATAACGGATCATCGGGCGAGTCAGACGGGGCGTCAGAAGGCGAGTGTCGTTAAGAAAATCCCAACCATAATAGCCTTTCAGGCATAACTGATTTTGGTTCGTTACACCCTCTGCGGCTTCGGCGCGAATGATTTTGTTATTTTCAACAACAAGCTTGAGCTTGCACCCGGCCCCACAGTATGGGCATACACTGGTGATTTTTTTCATCAATAACAGACCTGTTAAAAGCTGAAATAGCGCGAATTGTAGACGTAGCCTCACGAAAGTCTCGCGGGCGACGATTTGTCATAGCGACGGGCTGTATAAGCATAAAGTGTGCCAAAAACGAAAATGCTGCAATATCAGGGACTGGCTTCAGAGATGTGAACAAAATGACTGTCGATTCGACATTAATGACGATTAACGTCAGCGAAAAGTCATCCGTTTTGATGCGTTAACCCGGTGATACTTAAGAAAAAGATGAAAATCACTCGTGATGCAGATCACAAATTTTAATTTTTCAGGTCTATGCTATGCTTTTAAGCAACGAGTAAATCGTTCATGTAAAAACATAAGTGAGGAAAAAATGGGCATTATTTCATGGATTATTTTCGGTCTTATCGCTGGGATTTTGGCAAAATGGATTATGCCGGGTAAAGATGGCGGCGGCTTTTTTATGACCATTATCTTAGGGGTTATCGGTGCTGTCGTTGGTGGGTGGATCAGTACATTCTTCGGCTTTGGTAAAGTTGACGGTTTCAACTTTGGCAGCTTTGTCGTCGCCATTATCGGTGCGATCGTGGTGTTGTTTATCTACAGAAAAATCAAAAGCTAGATAAAACAGCCAGAAAATAAAGGCCACTCTCAGTGGCCTTTATCCTTTTATTACCACCAACCCAGTTCCGTACCTAACACCACAATAATGGCGACGCCAATCATAATGAGCGTTGTTTTTTTCATCGTTATGCTCCCGGAGCGGCGTAGCCGCCAATAAAAAACCAGGATAAGAAAACGACAGCGGAAATGAAGATGATGATGGGGAAAATAATACCGAGTCGCATACTCTCACCTGCCAGCGTTATTTAAAGACGAGCCAGAATAGCAGGGCTTAATGCGCGACAAAAGTGGTTTTGTCTTTACGCTTTTTGTCCTGATACATGGCGCTATCAGCGATATGCAGTGCACAGTTGACGTCAATCTCCCGTGGATCGACTTCCACAACGCCCAGACTGGCACCCGGGTAATACAGCTGGATACTCCCCAAATAATAATCGCCTCGAATGTGCTGTTGCAGTCGGTCTTTCACGTTGTGCAGACGCTCACACTGATCCATTTCATCGTCGGGTGACAGGCTCACAACCAAAAATTCGTCGCCGCCGAGTCTACCCAGAATATCATTTTCACTGCTATTTAGACTCAGACGTTGCCCAATCTGGATCAGAAACTGGTCGCCAACTTCGTGTCCAAAACGGTCATTAATCAGTTTGAAATCATCTAAATCGATAAAGGCGACGGTCACTTTCTGTTTAAGATGACGAGCAAGGGAAAACAGGGTTTCCATGTTTTCAAAGATGGCCCGACGGTTGGATAACCCCGTTAAGGCGTCCGTGTAGGAATGAGCAATCAGCGCAGCGTTGGCCTGGCGTAATTGAGCGACCAGCGACTCTTTTTGAATGGACTGCGCGATCAGACCGGCAAACAGGTGCAACACTTGCTCTCCGCGTTCGCTCAATGCTTGTTGCCGGCGACTGGTGGCACACAGCGTGCCATAAAACGTGCCATCGGGAAGATGAACCGGTGTGCTCAGAAAGGTGGTGATCTCCAGAGCATGCGCCGCAGTGCAGTCCGGCCAACGTTCAGGGACATTATCACTGTACAGGCAATTTTCTTCTATGGCTCGTCTGCACAAGGTGTCATCCCACGGCACGGATAACCCTTCGGGTATCTGCATCTGTTTGCTGTTACGCGCATACAGAATATGCTGCAGGCGGGCATCCAGATCGACCTTTGTTAAATAGGTCGATTCCATGTCAGTCACGACCTCGAGCATCTCCAGAAGTTGCCGAACCAGACTCTCAACAGACTGCTCCGTGGCTAATGATTGTGAGACTCGGGCGAGGATCCTATCCGGCATGAGATGTAAATACTCCTGAAGACTAATACGGGTAATAGTGTCCGCATGATAGACCATCAGTGTGAAAGATGAAACACGCCCCACCGATTGAAATCGCGACGATTTAGTGAAAAAGTGGCGTAAAACATGGAGATACTTCGGCAGGCACGATACCCTGCCGGGAGACTATTTCGCACAGGAGTTAACATGAAATTCGCATTGATGATTTTGCCCGCTATGCTCGCGCTGGCGGGTTGCACCACCCAACCTGACGCACCTCGTCCACCGAAAATCGGTATGGCGAACCCGGCATCGGTTTATTGTGAGCAAAAGGGAGGCACGCTGATTGCGGTTCAGACGCCGCAGGGGACGCGCTCCGACTGCAAGCTTCCCGGAGGAGAGGTCATTGATGAATGGGCACTATGGCGCAGAGACCATCCGGCAACGGGTAAGTAACAACTCTTTACCGTTCCGCCAGCCACTGTGCTAATACCTGCGCGTGGTTTTGCTGCGTATTCTTCGCCGCATACAGTAGCGTCAAGGTTTGCTGGCGGGCAATGTCTGCAAGCCGTTTTCCCTCCTGCTGCTGTTGGGCAAGCTCTGCGCGGTATTGCTCGGAAAAGTGTGCAAAATCGATCAATTCTGCGTGGAATGCTTTGCGCAAATCAGACGAGGGGGTGAGGGCTTTAACCCATTCATCGTAAACCAGATCGGTTTTTTTTATCCCGCGTGGCCACAATCTATCGACCAGAACACGATAGCCATCACTCTTTTCTACCGGGTCATAGACGCGTTTACACTGAATCTTCATCTTATTACCTCTGCTTAAACCACCCTGTTAAGCCAGCGGGCGGGGACTTACCGCTGTGCTTCTTCTGATTAAATAAGATCCAAAAGCGTGACGATTATAGCATTTTGCCCGCATCGCCTCCCAATTTAAGGGATTGTGATAACAACAAAAAATCAGTAGGCTGAGGCTCCTTATGTTGTCCCTTATTCTTTGGACATAAGGATAGTTTTGATGGAAATTTCCCCGGTTAAAGATACGCTTCGCATTGCGCTGGTGGGCGATTACAGTCCCGATATCGTGGCGCACCAGGCGATCCCCCTTGCCATTGATGATGCCGCTGCCGTACTGGAGTTGATGGCTGATTACGACTGGTTAACCACCACCGATATCAACAGCAGTGAAGACCTGGTCGGCTATGACGCAATCTGGGTCGTACCCGGCAGCCCGTATCAGCACACTGAAGGTGCGTTGATTGCGATTCGCTATGCCCGTGAAAATAGCATCCCATTTTTGGGAACCTGTGGTGGTTTTCAACATGCCCTCATTGAGTATGCCCGCAATGTATTGGGCTGGAGTGATGCCGCGCATGCAGAAACCGACACAGAAGGCCGCATGGTGATTACGCCGCTGACTTGCTCTCTGGTTGAAAAGACCGACGATATTGAACTGCGGACGAATACGCTGATCGCGAAAGCCTATGGACAGGATGTTATTTCTGAGGGCTATCACTGCAATTATGGCGTGTCGGATGACTTTGCTGCCGAGCTTGAGCGTGGTGATTTACGCGTGACGGGTTGGGATGACGCCGGTGATATTCGCGCCGTTGAGCTGGTGACACATCCCTTTTTTGTCGGCACACTCTTTCAGCATGAGCGAGGGGCACTGGCGGGGAAACCCGTTCCGCTTGTTCAGGCGATGCTGCGGGCCGCGCAGGCGTAATAGCGGGGCAGGTTATTCATTAACCTGCCCGATGCGTCAGGATGCGGAAATCTCCCGGTTACGCCCAGCATAGAGACCAAACGCGGCCATCAGGATGGCTAACAGAGCGACACCGACCAACGGTATCTGCCAACTGCCGTTGAGGTCGTGAATTTTCCCCATCAACGGGGGTCCACACGCTGCCAGCAAATATCCCACGGACTGCGCCATACCCGACAGGGCGGCGGCCTGGTGTGCTGAGCTTGCGCGCAGCCCAATAAAAGTTAATCCGAGGATCATGGTGGCACCGGAGCCAAAGCCAAACATCAGAGTCCACAAAACGGCCTGATCGGGTATCAACCAGAATCCTGCAGCGCCGACGGCGCACATTAACGATATCAGCGCGGCAAGGGTGCGCTGATCCTTAAATCTGAACAGGATCAGCGGGATCAGCAACCCAGGCGCAGCGGTCGCCAGTTGCAGTAAACCGTGTAACGAACCGGCCTGAGCCTCGCTATAGCCGTGGCTTATCAAAATGGCGGGCAACCAGCCAATGATAACGTAATAAATCAGTGAGTTGAGCCCCAGAAACAGCGTCACCTGCCAGGCAAGACCGGAGCGCCAGATTGCGCGGGACTGTAGTGCGCGTGCATTACTCAGGTTGGCGTGAGCCGTCTGCCGCCACTGCGGTAACCAGATAAGCAAGGCCAGTAGCGGAAACACCATTAACATCATTAGCGCACCGCGCCAGCCAAAGCCGTTCAGCGCCAGTGGTACGACCATGGCTGAACCCAGTGCCGCGGCTGCGCCCATCGTCAATGAATAAGCTCCGGTGAGTTTCGCCACATGCTGTGAAAAATCACGTTTCAGCAGTCCCGGTAGCAGGACATTTCCCAGTGCGATACCGCAGCCAATGATGGCGGTTCCGCCAAACAGGAAATGGGGCGTGGGTAAAGATCGTAGGGCAATGCCTGCGCAAATCAGCAGCATCGCGGCAAACAGACTGCGTTCGATGCCGAATCGACGTGCAACGGCGGCAGCAAGGGGCGACACCAACGCGAAGGCGAGCAGAGGAAGTGTGGTCAGCAGCCCCGTCTGGGCGGTGGTTAACCCGTAATCGGCGCGAATAGCATCCAGCAGCGGAGCCGCTCCGGTAAAGGTCACGCGTAGCGTGGTGGCGATCATCAGGATACCCGCAATCAGCAACGCACTCTGTTTGCCGCGGGGTGTGGAGGAAATGGTCATTTTTTTCTCATGTCATCAGGCGAGGCAATACCTTACCGTTTTTACACGATGGATGAATCAAGCTAAAATGACAGTTTATCGCTAATATCGGACATTCTTATGCTGGGACTGAGGCTGGATGGTTATGAGCCTGACCGCTATCACGATGCTGCCGTCGCTTTTTGTATTCAGGCCAGGGAAGATGAACTCTTCAGCCCGCTGCATCAGCACCGCAAAGGCCAGTTAATTCTGGCTTTACATGGCGCGATTACGTGTGAGGTTGAAAATGCCATGTGGATGGTACCGCCGCAGTACGCCGTTTGGATCCCCGGTGAAATTCCGCACAGCAACCATGTGACGGTTGGCGCTGAATTGTGCTTTTTATTTATTGAGCCACAGGCGGTGGTGATGCCGGAACGCTGTTGTACGCTGAAAATAGCGCCGTTATGCCGGGAGTTGATTCTCTCACTGGCATCGAGAACGGATGAACAGCGACACGAAGCCTCAACCGAACGCCTGATACAGGTACTGTTCGATGAATTGCCGCAGCAGCCACAGGAGCAATTGCAATTACCGGTGTCCGATCACCCTAAAATTCGCAAGATGATCTCGACGATGGCGCAGGAGCCAGCGCAGTGGCAGACACTGGGGCAATGGGCGAATGTATTTGCCATGAGCGAACGTAATCTTGCCCGGCTGGTCGTCAAAGAGACCGGGCTGAGCTTTCGGCGCTGGCGTCATCAGTTACAGTTGATTCTGGCGCTGCAGGCGCTGATAGAAGGGCGCAACGTACAGCAGGTTGCGCAGATGCTGGGTTATGATTCGACGACGGCATTTATCACCATGTTCAAAAAAGGCCTGGGTCAGACGCCAGGCCGTTATCTGAACGGGTTGGCTATTGCCTCCCAACAATCAATGAGACCAGACCTGCTGCAATAAGTGGCCCCACCGGAACACCGCGAAAAAGTGCGACACCCAGGACCGTTCCCACCAGCAATCCGGCGACAAGCTGGGGCTGACTGCCCATGAGCGTGACACCTCGTCCACCCAGCCAGGAGACAAATACGCCGACGGCAATGGCGACCAGCGACTTCCAGTTCACAAAGGAGTGGATGAGCGTGGAGGGCGGCAGGGTGCCGCTGGCGATGGGGGCCATCACGCCAATGGTCAGAATTATAATCCCGACGGTCAGTCCCTGCTTTTCAATCCACGGGAAGAAGGTATTCAGCGGGGTAACACGGACAATGATCAGCACCAGAATTGAAACAGCGACAGTGGTGTTATGACTGACAAAGCCCAGCGCTGCCAGTCCAAGCAGGATCAGCAGAGTGACATCAAACATCGTAGTTTCCTTGCCAAAAAAAAGATAAGCCTGCTTACTGTACGCGCAAACACGTGACAGAACAGGCTTTTTTTATCGATTATGATGATTTTTGGGCGAACGCATAACGTTGCGTTTTTATACTGATAAGCCCGGTGTCAGGCGCAGTTATTGCACGCGGCGGAACGAGACTAATTCCGGCTGGGCAATACGCAGATAATCTTCAGCATCCATAATGACGGATTTTTCCAATACGCCGGCATTAAAGGCGATTTCATTAAAACGCTCAAACAAAAGCGGATCGGCGACCAGCTTGAGGTTCGGGTGGAAACTAAAGGGGGGAATGGCGCCAAAAACACAGCCCGTCAGTTCATCCACTTCCGCCGGACTGGCGAGTGATGCCCTTAAACCGCCGAGATGGCTGGCAAGCTGACTCAGATCGGCCTGCTGATCGGCGGACAGGATCGCAAGCACATGCTGATTGACGCCGTTACCTTTCACTTTACAGACCAGAGCCTTTGCGCCCTGACCCAGTTCCGTGCCGCGAATCTCTGAAACAGCCTCGCATTTGCCGACCGCTTCATGGCTGACCACACGATAGGTTGCGCCTTGCGCTGACAACAGCGAAATCAAGCGCTGATGGGTTGCATTACCTTTGTTCACTTCCGTCATGTCTTACTCCTGGTACAACGTGAAAGTCCTGCACAGAAAACCGCTTATGAACGCGCGTGTTTTTTCTGTTTGTTAAGATAGAGCTGGGCATCAGAGGCTTTGTAAGCATCATCAATCGTGTCGTTTGGCTGCATAGTGTAAATACCTGCGGAAAAGCTCACCGAGGTGTCCGGGTCAATAATGTGTAAGTTATCGCTAATGCGCTCCAGCAGACGGGGCGTGAGTTCCGCCGCATAATCGATGAGAATTATACAGAACTCATCGCCGCCGAGGCGAATAGCATAGTCGCTTCGGCGAATGGATGCCTGAATGGCTTTTGCCAGAAGGGTGATAACCCGATCGCCTTCCTGGTGCCCCAGTGTGTCATTAATTGTTTTCAGTTTGTCGCAATCAATAGCAATAAAGGTCACCTGGGTTCCCGCATTGACCATTTTTTGCAAACGCTGTTCGAGTGTAGGCGTCAAGATCTTACGGTTGTAGAGACCGGTCATCGCATCGCTGATATTTTCGCGCGTGACGTTGTGATACAACCGAAAATGCATACGGACCATATTCAGCAGCAGTGCAGTGGCCAACAAATAGAAAGCAAATATCTTCCAGGATGAAACAATAAAGTACATCAAATCGAGCGAGAGCGAGATACGCATACCGCCGGGTATGTCTTTGATATAGCGAACATACTGAAACAGATCGCTCTCGCTTTGGTGAACGATTATTTCTTTGCCTGAGCTGATGTCGGACACGGTCACGTTAAGATAACGCCATACCAGAGGTCGGTCGTTTGTATAAAAAATATTCTTTAAATTATCTTTGTTCACATCCACCATCACCACGCCTTTAAGCTTGCCGGTTAAATAGACCGGGGTTAAAAAGCTCATGATTTTTTCATGCGTGAGATCATCCTCGTAAATACGGGAAATGGCGGTACGCCCCGTGAAAATATCGTCGATATCGTCCTGGTTAATTCCCAATGTGCCTTTTTGCAAAAAAGACCAAAGGTTCATGCTGAATTTATATGAATTGATCAGATCGTAGAAATAGATGTAGTGATTTCTCAAATCAATGTAATAGCGAAATTTGTATTCTTTTGTTCCTAATCCATGCCCGTAATCAGCCAGTTCACGATTCACATTCACCGCCTGGTCGAAGGCAGGCAGCAGGAATATATCATCAAGTTGTTCGATGCAATTTGCTGAGCGGGTCTGCAACGTACCGTGTAACGGCAAATAGCTATGTCGGGTAAGGTTGAGTCCTTGCGTACCGTTCACACTCTCGAACGCTTTACACAATGTTTTGCGCTGTTCAACTGAAATGGGGTCCTGCGGCGATGAAAAGCGGCGCATCAGGTGGGCTGCGATGCTCTGGTTAGTATATTTATCATACAGAAACGAGGAATCCGCTTTCTCAATGATATAACGCATATACGCACTCATCGCCCGGTCGCTGGCAATGAGTTCATAAACCAGAAAAGAAGATGTCAAAACAATTACGCTTACGGAGATAAAGTGCCGAAGCGCTTTATGATGCAATTTCATAATGATTTACAGCCCTGTAAGTCAGATACGGCAGTTTATCACACGAGACACATCCACTCTAACTGTGCGGTTAATTCTGAGGGCGTCATTTTGTAATAAAAATTATTCGCACACTCCATTTCGATTTTAATCGTGAGGTGTTAATACACGTTATGAAAAACATGACGGGTGAATGAGCATGGCTAAAAAAACAGGCCAGAACGATTGTCCTGGCCTGCGAGTGACTAATTATTGCTGGTGGTACTCTGCTTTTGAAACAGTTCGCGGAACACCGGATAAATATCATCCTGATCGCGAATATGCTGCATAGCAAAGTTTTCAAAGGTCGCTTGCAGATGTTCGTACTCGCGCCATAAAGTCTGGTGCGCACGGCGGGTGATTTCGATGTAGCTGTAATATCGCACCACCGGCAACAGCTTTTTCGCCAGAATTTCATGGCATAGCGGCGAATCATCCGCCCAGTTATCGCCATCCGAGGCCTGCGCCGCGTAGATATTCCACTGGGCAGGATCGTAGCGATCTTTTACCACTTCATCCATTAACTTCAGCGCACTGGAGACAATGGTTCCCCCGGTTTCCTGAGAGTAGAAGAACTCGTGTTCATCAACCTCTTTCGCCTGGGTATGGTGGCGAATATAGACAACTTCTACGTTCTTGTAGGTCCGGCTCAAGAACAGATACAGCAGAATATAAAAACGCTTTGCCATGTCCTTGGTCGATTGATCCATCGAACCGGAGACATCCATCAGACAGAACATCACTGCCTGGCTGGAAGGGTCGGGACGTTTTTCATAATTCTTGTAGCGTAAATCAAAGGTGTCGATAAACGGTACGCGTTCGATTTTTGCCCGGAGTTCTGCAATCTCTTTGCGTAAACGTTCCTCTTCCAGCAGTTGGGCAGGTTCACTTTTGGCAATGATCTCCAGATCGGCTTCCAGTGCATGCAGTTCCCGACGCTTGCCTGCTGTCATTGCTGTACGGCGCGCCAGTGAGTTCTGCAGCGAGCGCACCACGCTAATGTTGGCGGGCACACCGTTAGAGGTAAAACCGGCACGGTGCGTTTTGTACTCCGTTAACTGACGCTGCTGGTTTTGCTTCAGATTAGGGAGTGCCAGGTCTTCAAAGAGCAGATCCAGATATTCATCTTTAGAAATTTGGAAGACGAACTCATCCTGACCTTCGCCATCCTGGCTGGCCTGGCCTTGTCCGCTTCCCGAACCACCGCCGCCGCCCTGTGGGCGCTCTATGCGATCGTTCTGAACAAAATGGTCGTTCCCCGGATGCACGCGATGGCGCAGGCCACCACGCCCCTGATGAAACATCGGTTCGCTGATATCATCGTTCGGGATAGAGACAGATTCGCCGCTATCGACATCAGTCACCGAGCGCTTGTTAATGGCCTCGGAGATCGACTGTTTAATTTGCGATTTATAACGGCGTAAGAAGCGCTGACGGTTTACCGTGCTCTTGTTTTTGCCGTTAAGACGCCGGTCAATAAACCAGGTCATAAGCCCCTCCCGTGCTGCCAACTCTTCACATTGTGCAGAGTACCGGATAGCGCTTTCGCGTATCCGGCCTACGCTGTATGTTCTTGTAGGCCCGGTAAGCATTCACGTTACCGGGCATTTGCATCACGATGATTTACGTACGCGCAAATACCATTCGCACAGTAAACGCACCTGCTTACGCGTATAGCCTTTCTCCATCATCCGATCGACAAAATCGTCGTGCTTTTTCTGCTCGTCTGTAGAGGTTTTCGCGTTAAACGAAATAACCGGCAACAGCTCTTCGGTATTTGAGAACATTTTCTTCTCAATAACCGTGCGCAGTTTTTCGTAACTGGTCCAGTTAGGATTGCGACCGCTGTTATTTGCCCTCGCGCGCAGAACAAAGTTGACGATCTCGTTACGGAAATCTTTCGGGTTGCTGATGCCCGCCGGTTTCTCAATTTTCTCCAGTTCCGAGTTCAAGGATTCGCGATCAAACAGCTGACCGGTATCCGGATCGCGGTATTCCTGATCCTGAATCCAGAAGTCCGCATACGTAACATAACGGTCAAAAATGTTCTGCCCGTATTCGGAATAGGATTCCAGGTAAGCCGTCTGGATCTCTTTGCCAATGAATTCGGCGTATTTCGGGATCAGATAGCCTTTCAGGAATTCCAGATAACGTTCTGCCTGCTCCTGCGGGAACTGTTCACGCTCAATTTGCTGTTCAAGGACATAGAACAGGTGTACCGGGTTGGCCGCCACTTCAGCGTGGTCGAAGTTAAACACACGCGAAAGGATCTTAAACGCAAAACGCGTAGACAGACCGTTCATACCCTCATCGACCCCGGCATAATCCCGATACTCCTGATAGGATTTCGCTTTTGGATCGGTATCTTTCAGACTTTCGCCATCGTAAACGCGCATTTTCGAGTAAATGCTGGAGTTCTCTGGCTCTTTCAAACGTGACAGAATCGTAAAGCGTGACAGGGTTTCCAGGGTTCCTGGCGCACACGGCGCATGGGTCAATTCACTGTGATTCAGCAATTTCTCGTAGATCTTGATCTCTTCGGAAATGCGTAAGCAGTACGGCACCTTAACGATGTAAACACGGTCAAGGAAAGCCTCGTTATTTTTGTTGTTGCGGAACGTCACCCATTCGGATTCGTTAGAGTGGGCGAGAATAATGCCGTTAAATGGCAGGGCGGAAATCCCTTCTGTCCCGTTGTAGTTTCCTTCCTGAGTTGCGGTCAGCAGAGGATGAAGCACTTTAATCGGTGCTTTAAACATTTCGACGAATTCCATGATCCCCTGGTTCGAGCGGCACAGTGCGCCCGAGTAGCCGTAGGCATCAGGATCGTTTTGGGCGTGGTGTTCGAGTTTACGAATATCCACTTTCCCGACCAGCGCGGAGATATCCTGGTTATTTTCATCACCCGGTTCCGTTTTGGCGATAGCGATTTGCTCCAGAATGGACGGCCAGACTTTGACGACACGGAATTTAGTAATATCCCCACCGAAATCATGCAGACGTTTCGCGGCCCACGGCGACATGATCGTACCGAGATAGCGACGCGGGATGCCGTACTCTTTTTCCAGAATCTGGGCGTCTTCCTGCGGATTAAACAGGCATAACGGATGGTCGTTAACCGGACTACGCTCACCGTTGGCGCTCAAAACATAGATAGGTACGCGCTGCATTAAGGACTTCAGTCGCTCAGCAAGCGACGATTTACCGCCCCCTACAGGCCCCAACAGATACAAAATCTGTTTCTTCTCTTCCAGCCCCTGAGCCGCGTGTTTCAGATAAGAGACAATCTGTTCAATCGCGTCTTCCATGCCGTAAAACTCTTCAAACGCGGGATATCGAGCAATGACCCGGTTAGAAAAGAGTCGAGAAAGTCGGGGTTCATGGGCCGTATCGACCATGACAGGCTCACCAATAGCCATTAATAGCCGCTCTGCCGCGTTGGCATAGGCGCTGCGATCTTGCCGACAAGTGGTAAGAAACTCCTGCAGCGTGAACTCTTCGTCCTTGGCAGCTTCATAACGCTGGCGATAGTGATCGAATATATTCATGGTATGCCGTCCTTTCGTTTTTTAGCACATGTTAAGAGCCGTTCATATGAATAGTAGAGGCCCCTGAAGAGGTAAACTGAACGACGTCGCTGCTGGAAAAATAAGCAACTCTCATGCCACTTTGATGGTCAGGAGATCAACGTATTCGGTGATACACCTTCTAAAATTAAGCGTAGATGGCATTTGCAAAACTTGCCTGCATGCGCAAATGAATTTCAATGGCATATCAATAACTCATCCGCAAAAAAAGAACATCTTATGTAAAGAAAATAGGCTGAATTCATGCGGTGTTCACCGGGCTGCAAGCAAAATGTCATCACTCGCTGAGAAATTAGGGGGTTACATTACGAGATGAATACGTAAAATAGTTGGGCTGAAGCGCAAGGGCGGTTACACTTTAACCGCTAAACATTTGAATAAGGAATTATGGATTGTGACCAAACTCAAACTTCTGGCACTTGGTGTGCTTATCGCCACATCCGCTAGCGTAGCGCAAGCAGAGAGCAACCTGACGCTGGGGGCTGGCGTTGGCGTGGTAGAACACCCTTACAAAGATTACGATACTGACGTTTACCCTGTTCCGGTCGTGACCTATGAAAGTGAGAACTTCTGGTTCCGTGGTCTGGGCGGCGGCTACTACCTGTGGAATGACAACACAGATAAATTGTCAGTGATGGCGTACTGGTCACCGATGTACTTCAAGCCAGGTGACAGCGACGATAGTCGCTTGCGCAACCTTGATAAACGTAAGAGCACCATGATGGCGGGGCTTTCTTACGTTCACAATACCGAATACGGTTTCTTGCGTACCAGCCTGGCGGGAGACACGCTGGATAACAGCAATGGTATCGTATGGGATCTGGCATGGTTGTATCGTTATACCAATGGTGGTCTGACACTGACGCCGGGGATTGGCGTTGAGTGGAACAGTGAAAACCAGAACGAATACTACTACGGTGTTTCGCACCACGAATCTTCCCGCAGCGGTTTACGCAGCTATGATCCTGAAAGCAGCTGGAACCCGTACCTTGAACTGAGCGCTAACTATAACTTCTTAGGCAACTGGAGTGTGTACGGGACTGCACGTTATACCCGCCTGTCTGATGAAGTGACGGACAGCCCAATGGTAGATAAATCCTGGACGGGGCTTATCTCAACCGGTGTTACCTATAAATTCTGATTTCGCTAAGCGAGAAACAGATAATAATTTCAGGCCCGCAGAATGCGGGCTTTTTATTTTTTACCGCAGCCGCCTGGTTTTGATAACGTATTTCGTCATTTTATTTAACGGTGAAAGTTATCTTTTATTCGAAACCTGCTTAATATATTTATTTTTTATTTTGCTTTTTTAGGTAATAGTCTGAAAAATGGAATTGACATTAAATATTGAATTGCAGATATTACTCAACTCTTAAAATACAGCGAAGAAAATTATTCGCATCGGATATTCAATGAAAAAGTTAATTATGATAGCTGTGATGGGCGGACTCCTGGCCGGGTGCTCCTCGGAAGCCTCCCGCATGAATGACTGCCAAAACAAGGGGATCAGCCGCGACGCTTGTTATATTGCGGAACAAAACCGCCAGGCAACCATCAACGCCGCCGCGGAAAAACAGGCGATGGAGAACGCGCAAAACCTCTACAGCACGAATGACGGTAACTCCCACCATCACAAAAAGCATAACAACGATTAAGGTTTAGCCGATGAAAAAGTATATCATTATCGCTGCACTGGTGGCGTCATCTGTCGCGCCAGCCTATGCCATTAGCGAGGCCTACCGCCAGCAGTTAGAACATGAACATAAAACGATGGTCAGCGAAGCCAGCGCACCCGTTCATGCCAACAATGCAAAACCTGTACATGTGAAAAAACTGGGTGTCGATTTCAAACGTGGTGCTGATGGTATTGCCTATATTAATGGCAAACCCGCATCAAACGATGAGAATACGGCAACTGCACAAACGTATAGCGCAGGTTTAATTACTGTTATTATGTATAAAAATGGTAAAATTGAAGCAATGCAAGAGGGCAAATATTTAGGGCGTTTAAAATAAGCCTGCATTGATAATAAGCCATAGGTTATTTAAGCCCGGGGATATACGCTCTCCGGGCTTTTATTTTGTATTTTCAATATGTTTCGTTCTTTAATCTCTCCGTTACTGCCCCAGTTCAATACACTGCCCAAATAGTGATGGGGTATTTTGTGCACCGTCATAGGGCGGTACCCGTGACTATGCGCTATTGTGGTGCGTAAAGACAGGAGGGGACGATGACTGAAAAGCAGGTGATTTTTACGCAGCAGCTAAGACTCCCGGCCATAGGGCAGGGGACGTGGTACATGGGCGAGAATACCAGCCGCCGTCGGGATGAAGTGGCCGCATTGCAGGCTGGGTTGGATCTTGGCTTGCGGCTTATTGATACCGCAGAAATGTATGCTGATGGTGCAGCAGAAACGATCGTGGGAGAGGCGCTGAACGGTCGGCGCGATGAGGCGTTTTTGGTGTCAAAAGTGTATCCATGGAATGCCGGGGGACAAAAAGCGATTGCGGCCTGCGAAGGGAGTCTGCGTCGGCTAAAAACGGACTATCTGGATCTCTATTTATTGCACTGGATGGGCGACTACTCCTTTGAAGAAACCATTGAGGCAATGGAAACGCTGATAGACCAGGGGAAAATTCGTCGCTGGGGTGTCTCTAATCTCGACTGTAATGATATGCAGACGCTATGGCAGGTTGCAGGCGGGCAGCACTGTGCAACTAACCAGGTGCTGTATCATTTGGCGTCACGCGGGATTGAATATGATTTACTGCCCTGGTGCCAACAACAGAAGATGCCGCTCATGGCTTACAGTCCTCTGGCTCAGGCAGGGCGATTACGTCGTGATTTACTCAGCAATACAGTGGTGAACGATATTGCGCATGCGCACAATGCCAGTGCCGCGCAAATATTGCTGGCCTGGGTGATTCGTCACCCTGGTGTGATAGCGATTCCGAAAGCAGCAAACGTGGCGCATGTGGAGCAGAATGCAGCGGCGTTGAATATTACACTTTCCGCCAGTGAACTCATGGCACTGGATAACGCTTATCCGCCTCCGAAGGGGAAAAAAGCGCTGGATATGGCATAAAGATACCAGAATCACGGTGACATTCATTGGCCTGATAAGGCGTTAACCGCTATCAGGCCTTTTTTACCGGATGGCGATGCTCACGCATCTTATCCGGCTTCATGCTTAACGTTTGGCAACACGAAGGGTTTGTGCCAGACGAGAAGGTTTCTCTTCGGTCGTTTTCTGCGGTGCGGTGGCGTACGCGGTTTCAACGCAGACAAACGTTTTGTAACCGTCATCCGGCATATCGCCCATGCTGACAGAGAGCGCGGGACCCGGGTTCCAGCCAACCACGTTCAGATGGTGGTGGTGCACGACATCGATAGTGCGGTTCAGGGAATCATCATGGATAACGCTGCACGCTTCCGGGTTCAGATAAACGCGGTCAGTACGATCCGGGAATGTCTGGATGCCGTCTGCCAGTACATCTTCTTTAGCGTCGTTCACTTTGTCGATAAAACGATCGCCAAGACCACTGACTTTCACTGCCGCGATATCACCCACGTTAAAATAGGTATGCAGTGCAGAAGTGGTTTCAAACTCACCGTGCGCTTCCAGTTCGATCTCACACGTTGCGCCGACTTTAAAGCGAGCGAGCAGAGTGAAGTCGTGCGGCCATAGCTGACGCGTTTCAGCATTGCTTTGCAGTTCAAAAGTCAGCACAGCGCCGTTGTCATCTTCATTGTGAGCTTTGAGCGTCCACGGCAGGTTGCGGGCGAATCCATGAGAAGGCAGACCCTGAGTGGCAGCCGGGCCAAACCACGGCCAGCAAATAGGTACGCCACCACGCAATGCAACGCCCGTCTTAAATGGCGTGTTGCCGCTTAACCACAGTACGTCTTCTTCGCCTTTTGGTTTCCAGGAAAGGAGATGCGCCCCCTGCAATGCGAAAGATGCTTTAACCTGTGGGTGGTCGACTACGATGATCTCAAGTTCATCAAGCTGACGACGGGAAAGCACAGGGGTAAGTTGTTCGATTACCGGAAGTGCAAAAATTTTATTAATCATTACGCAATCCTCGTTACCCTAAATCATTCAAGCTGCAGAAAGGCGGCAAGTGAATGCAGCCAACGCATCTGTAACTTGAAGTATGACGGGCCTATCTTCAAACAAAAAAAAGAGCGACCGAAGTCGCTCTTACAGATTACTGTCTCATCTCAACTTATTTGGAGATGTGAGCAATCAGATCCAGAACTTTGTTGGAGTAGCCGGTTTCGTTGTCGTACCAGGATACCAGTTTCACGAAGTTGTCATTCAGTGCGATACCAGCTTTAGCATCGAACACGGAAGTGCAAACTTCACCGTTGAAATCGGTAGATACAACATCATCTTCGGTGTAACCCAGAACGCCTTTCATCGGGCCTTCGGAAGCAGCTTTGATTGCTTTCTTAATTTCTTCGTAAGAAGCAGCTTTTTCCAGACGAACGGTCAGGTCAACAACGGATACGTTCGGAGTAGGAACGCGGAACGCCATACCAGTCAGTTTGCCATTCAGTTCTGGCAGTACTTTACCTACAGCTTTAGCAGCACCGGTAGAGGACGGGATGATGTTCTGAGATGCGCCGCGGCCGCCGCGCCAGTCTTTGTGAGACGGGCCATCAACGGTTTTCTGAGTAGCGGTGGTCGCGTGAACAGTAGTCATCAGACCTTCGATGATGCCGAAGTTGTCGTTGATAACTTTAGCCAGCGGAGCCAGGCAGTTAGTGGTGCAGGAAGCGTTAGAAACGATGTCCTGACCTTCGTATTTGTCAAAGTTAGCGCCTTTAACAAACATCGGAGTGTTATCTTTGGACGGACCAGTCAGAACCACTTTTTTCGCGCCAGCAGTGATGTGCTTACGAGCGGTTTCGTCTGTCAGGAACAGGCCAGTAGCTTCAGCTACTACGTCAACACCAACTTCGTCCCATTTCAGGTTAGCCGGATCACGTTCAGCGGTAACACGGATTTTTTTACCGTTTACGATCAGATGACCGTCTTTCACTTCAACGGTACCGTTGAAACGGCCGTGAGTGGAGTCATATTTCAGCATGTAAGCCATGTAGTCTGCGTCTAACAGGTCGTTGATTGCAACGATCTCGATGTCAGAACGTTCTTGAGCAGCACGGAAAACAATGCGACCGATACGGCCAAAACCGTTGATACCTACTTTGATAGTCATATATTCCACCAGCTATTTGTTAGTGAATAAAAGGTTGCCTGTAAAATTACAAAAACCTTACGCAGCGTCAAGCGGAATCGTGTCAATCATTGCGACAAATCAATCTGCTGCCTAAGCTTTGCGCAACTGACTCGCCTCACTCTTCCTTTGGGCTTGAAACCACATGGGGTCGGCGGCCCGAATTTTAAAGGGCAATCAAGATAAAAACGTGATTCTGATCACGAATTACAGGCTGCCATTTCGCAAGGATCAAGTTTAGAACAAAAGTTCGCACTCCGGTGTTAATGTTTTGTTAGAATCTGTCTCGCATTGTGAGTATAGATAAAGTGAGATGTGAGCAAATGGCTAATCAACCTTCTCCAGAAGAACTGAAAAAAAATTTGTCCGAAATGCAGTTCTACGTGACGCAAAATCATGGGACAGAACCGCCATTTACCGGGCGTTTGCTGCATAACAAGCGTGATGGTGTCTACCACTGCCTGATCTGTGACAAACCGCTGTTTCGTTCAGATACAAAATACGATTCCGGCTGCGGCTGGCCCAGTTTTTACGAGCCTGTTAACGAAGAGGCTATCCGTTACATCAAAGATACATCGCACGGAATGCAACGTATTGAAATCCGCTGCGGCAACTGTGATGCACACCTCGGACATGTCTTCCCGGATGGTCCAAAACCTACCGGCGAACGTTACTGTGTTAACTCGGCATCATTAAACTTTACTGATGGCGAAAGTGGTGAGCAAATTAAAGGCTGAGGAAACGATTCAGCAAATTATTCTACGGGAGCGGGTTTAACATGAATCTTGATGAGATGATCGACAGCATGACGCCGGAAGTTTATCAGCGTTTATCCACTGCCGTTGAGCTGGGGAAATGGCCGGATGGTGTTGCGCTGACAGCAGAACAAAAAGAGAACAGTTTACAACTGGTGATGTTGTGGCAGGCACGCAACAATGTTGATGCGCAGCACATGACTATCGACACGCGTGGTGAGATGGTAATGAAGAGTAAGCAGCAGTTGAAGGTCGAATTCGGGATCACGCCAGAGCCGATTGCGACGTTCAAATCCTGAGGGCAGAGGCCCGGTAGTAAAAACGCCGGGCCTGCGGTCACAATTATTTTTTGTTCATCATCGCTTTAAGATCGGCAAACGGGTTGTATTTCGCTTCGCCGACAGCCTTCTGCGCATCTTCGCCCGCGACCACGGTGGAACCATATTGGTCCGCTTCCGTATATTTGGAATGCTCATGATCGTGGCAATACAGGCACAACATCTCCCAATTGCTGCCATCTTCCGGGTTGTTGGAGTGATCGTGATCGATATGGTGTACCGTCAATTCGCGAAGATTTGAATAGACAAACTCACGGGAACAGCGTCCGCAGACCCAGGGGAAGAGTTTAAGCGCCTTTTCCCGATATCCGACTTCCAGACGGGCGTAATTTTTAGGGATAAAAGCCATAAAACTGCATGCCTCCTGTAGAAAATGAAAATCTGCGCCGAAAACTGGCGCAGCGGCTGGTGCTCATCATAACCTATTGTACGCGGCGTTGGGATCAGTGTTTAATTCCTAACGACTCGGCCAGTTGCTTCGCCAGTTGGTTGTTATCATCCGCACCATACTCCCAGAACATCGCACCTCCCAGACCTTTTTTCTTGATGTAGTCTGCTTTGATGGCAACTGACCGCGGATTTTCGTAGGAGAGGGCAAAAAGCGCTTTTCCGTCAGCGGACTGCACCGACAGCCACGGCACTTTTGCCTGATCGTCCCAATGTTCTGTAAAGCGTTTCTGCGGGTCGTTGATAAACTTCGCGACAATATCGTTGTATTTCACGTAGGTATCTTTGCTCAGATCCACACCCAGAGATTTGAACAGATCAATTTGTGCTGATTCGAAGTAGGGCTGGGTTACCGGATTTTTCTGCGCGTCAGGTTTACTCCAGTCAATACCGGGTTCAACGGCGCGTTTTGGCACACGACCATAAAAGCCAATCCCGAGGTTCATCTGGCTGGGTTTCAAACCCGCAGCAAGATAGTTATTGACCACAAAGTCGGCGCTGTACTTATCCGCCGCCGCAACCGTCGGCCACTGCGTCGAATCATATAAGTTAGCGTTGAAGTATTGCGTACCGTAAGCCATGTCATAGGTCATCAGGTTGATGTAATCGAGTACTGGCGCAATCGCCTTCACATCAACCCAGCTTTTAGGGCTGTCAGCATTTGCGCCCACCGCGATGGTGACCAGCTTTTTATGGCCAAAAGCCGCGCGGAGTTCCTTCAACAACGCGGTAAAATTATCGCGATCCGCGGGTTGGCTTTCGACTAAACCCCACGCACCGTTAACGGGGTATTCCCAGTCGAGATCGATGCCATCCAGTCCATATTGATCAACAATTTCCTGTGCCGACTGAATAAATACCGCGCGAGTCTCCTTCGTCGCCGCGGCGCCTGAGAAACCACGAGCGCTCCAGCCCCCCACAGAAAGCAGAACCTTCAGGTCAGGATTCTGTTTGCGTAGCACGGGAATTTTCTGCAGATCGGCCTGGACTTTCTCCGACAGCCAAATCTGGTGCAACTTGCTGGTCTCTTTTAAGGCGTCGTTGGTTTCCCCTTTCTCGTCGTTGTAGACCAGACCAAAGGAGTAGTTGAGATGGGTTATCTGGCGGACATCCAGTTTGTCGATATCGCCACCAGGACCGGCTGTGACATCGCCACCGCCGTTAAAGTAGCCGACTGACATCAGGGAATTCGCGGAAACAACGCTTGCGCAAAGCAGGGGTAATGCTGCCAACAAAGGCAAAAGTTTCATCGGTGTTCCTCTTTGACAATTAAAAAATCAACACGCCACATCAAAAAGTGGCGAAAAAAACAGCTCTCGCAGACTAACAGTTTCAAAAAAGGAAAAATGCGAAGGGGTTCACGCGATGCGGGCGAAGCGGCAGACGCAGGATATCAATTCTGGTAGGGGGGGGCAAAATTCGAAAGTCGTGGATGAACGGGCGAGGAGACAAGCCGTTTTACGATGTAACACGGTAAGCTCACGGGCAAGACCTGATGGCAACGCGGGGTTGCCATCAGCAACGCATCAACGCTGCGTTTCTTCCCAGTCTGCCAGCGTATATAGCGTGGCACCCGCCGCCGCCATTTCCATAAACGCGTACGCACTATCCTGTGGCTGAATATTCACTCCGCGACAACCGTCAGTGATGACGTTAACGGTATAGCCAAGATCCAGCGCATCAAGCACCGTAAACTTAACGCAATAGTCGGTTGCCAGGCCCATGATGATGAGTTCGGCAATGCGATTTTCCAGCAGCCATGCATTCAGCGCGGTTGCCTGACGCCGTCCGTTATCAAAAAACGCGCTGTAACTGTCAACGAGTGGGTTCTCGCCTTTGCAGAATGTCTTGTTGATGGCGCGTTGGTTGAGTAATGTATGGAGGGCCGCGCCCTCAGTGTTCTGCACGCAGTGATCGGGCCAGAATGTTTGTGGCAGACCGTCCAGTTGACCCTGACTGTAAGCGGCAACATGATGCTGGCTGGCAAAACTGCCGTGGTTTACCGGATGCCAGTCCTGGCTGGCAACGATTGCGTCACCACGCGCTGTACACCAGTCAATAAGACGATTAGCGACATCTACGGTGCTATCACCTTCCGGGACGGCAAGTGCGCCCCCCGCACAGAAGTCGTTTTGCAGGTCAACCAGCAGTAATGCTCTGGCCATCGTCATGTACTCCTCTATTCGTCCGGGGTCAGCTCGCCACGCAAATTTTGCGTCATGGCGGTGCGAATGGCTTGTGCATCCAACCCCTGGCTCAGCAAGAAATGCAGTTTGGTAAGTGTCGCTTCGACGGTCATATCCGCTCCGCCAATGACGCCAGCATGTGCCAGCGCGTTGCCTGTCGCATAACCGCCCATGTTTACTTTACCGGACATGCACTGGGTGAGGTTAACCACGACGATGCCACGCGAACTCGCTTCTTCAAGCTCTTTCAGAAACTCTTTATTCTGCGGGGCATTCCCGACGCCGTAAGAGCGCAGAATTAATGCTTTTACTGGCTGGCGCAAGAAATTACGTACCACATCTGCCGAAATCCCCGGATAAATGGTGACGACGCCAATCGGTTGTGGAGTAATCGGATGCACGATCAGTTCACCGCTATCGTGTGGTGCTGGCGGTGTCCCCAGACGGCGGATGTGGATCCCGGCTTCAAGCAGCGGGGCAAGGTTCGGCGATGCAAACGCATCAAAACCATCGGCATGGGCTTTGGTCGTGCGGTTACCACGGAACAGCCGATTATTGAAGAACAGAGTCACTTCATTAATCGGATAATTGGCTGCAACGTAAAGAGCATTCAGCAAATTGATCTGACCGTCCGAACGCAGCTCTGCCAGCGGGATTTGTGACCCTGTCACAATGACCGGTTTGCCCAGATTATCGAGCATAAAAGAGAGCGCCGAGGCGGTAAACGCCATGGTGTCGGTGCCGTGCAGGATGACGAAACCATCGTAGTCGTCGTAGTGCGCTTTGATATCTTCCGCAATATGCTGCCAGTCTTCCGGCGTCATGTCGGAGGAATCCATCAGCGGGTCGTATTCGTGGATGGTGAAATCTGGCATCTCGGGGCGGTGGAATTCAGGCATCAGCGCTAACTGACGCTGAAGGTGACCGGAAACAGGAATATAACCTTGTTCTGAGCGCTGCATACCAATGGTACCGCCGGTATAAGCAACGTAAATCGATTTCTTCTGCATGACTTTTTCTTCTGTCTCAAAGAAAAACCCCTCTTCATGCCGAAGAGGGGTCAAGAGTTAGCGAACGTTGGCGCAGGTCAGACAAAACGCGTAACGGTTCTGCGGATCGTTAAACGCAGCCAGCTTATCACTCTCGGCTTTCACGGCGCTTGCCGCTGAGGCCAGTGGTGCCGGAAGCATTGCCTGAATGGCCGCTGGCAGCATGGCGCGAACGGAGCCTGACATGCTATTTATCACCATATCAACAAACGTCGGCTCATCCTGATAGAAATCGATGTGCCACTGTTTCAGTTTGGCCAGTTCAGCCGCTTTCGCGACCGCATCGTCAAAGTCACCGAGGCTGTCTACCAGACCGTTAGATTTTGCATCCTGTCCGGTCCAGACGTGGCCCTGAGCGATTTTATCAATCTGTTCCGGCGTGGTCTTACGGGCATCGGCAACCAGCGTGATAAAGCGTTTATAGCCATTTTCGATGCTCAGTTGCATCATTTGCTGTACTTCCGGCGGCAATGCTTTGGTGAATGCAATATCCGCCAGCGGCGAAGTCGATACGCCGTCAGTATGCACGCCAATGGAATCCAGGCTGTTTTCTACGGTGTTGATGACACCAAAGATACCGATTGAGCCGGTCAGGGTGCTTGGGTTAGCCACAATGTAACTGGCTGGTGTGGAGATCCAGTATCCACCGGATGCCGCCATGCCGCCCATTGAGACCACCACCGGTTTACCTGCAGCTTTCGCGGCAGCCAGTTCAGAACGGATCACTTCCGAGGCGCTGACGCTGCCACCCGGGCTGTTAACGCGCAGGACAATGGCTTTCACTTTAGGATCGAGGCGCGCTTCGCGAATCTGAGCGGCGGTGGTATCGCCACCGACATTCCCAGGCGTTTCGTCACCATCCATAATGGCCCCATTGGCGAAGACGACGCTGATGCTGTCGCCGGTGTCTGCCGGGGTTTTCAATGTGTAATCGTAATAGCTGACGGCACGGTAGTTTTTATCCGCTTTGCTCCAGCCAAACTGTTTGGTGAGCAGTTTTTCAACTTCGGCACTGGAGGCAAGGGCGTCTACCAGTTTGTTGTCGAGCGCATATTTCGCGGTGTCGCCATCCACTTTTGCCAGACCGTCAAGCATCGCCTGCGCGCCCGGGAACACCTGCAGAGCCGGGATCTGGCGATTGGCGGCTACCGTGTCGAGATAGTTCTGCCACAGCTCGCCGATCCAGCGGCTGTCGGCCTCACGTGCGGCCGGAGACATATCATCGCGAATAAACGGTTCCACAGCGGATTTATAGGTCCCAACGCGGAAAACATGCGTTGAGACTTTCAGTTTATCCAGCAGGGACTTGTAGTACAGCCCATTGGTGGCAAAACCGTGCAGGTCTACTGAGCCCTGTGGGGAGAGCCAAATTTTATTGGCAAAGCTGGCGAGATAATATTGCCCCTGGCTGAAGTTATCACCGACGGCAAAAACCGGTTTCCCGCTGTCGCGGAATTCGCGCAGCGCTTTACCGATGTACTGCATGGACGGTTGATCGGCGCCGGCAAAGTTCTTCAGGTCCATCACAATACCGGTGATATTGCGATCATCCTTTGCCTGGCGAATCGTGTTGACGATATCAAACAGGGAATTTTCCTGCAGACGATCGGAACTGGCGCCAAACAGCTGTCGGCCAATGACCCCCAGGCGACTGGTACTGGAAGGCTTATCCACAATCACGCCTGAGATATCAAGCAACAACGCGCCACGCTCTGCGTGTTCGGTACTGTTGGTGCTGCTGACCTGCATCCAGATACCGACGCCAACCAGTACAAGGAAGATAAAGAACAGGTTAAGCACACATTCACGGACGAAATTCAGTAATCGCCATGTCCATTTAAAAAATCCGGCAATAAATCGCCACAGGGTTCGCATGTATTCTCCCTACCGATTAACAACACGCCTTCCGGTTATACAGAAGAAAGGCGTTAAGATGTGGCTATCGTAATGACCCAACAGGCACTTGTCAGCAGGAATCACTGCTGTGCTGTAACAAAAACCGCTCACGTGTTAGTTTTGTGAATAAATCTCATTGTTGGAGTTAAACAAATGGATGCACTCGAATTACTGATGACCCGTCGTAGCGCTTCTCGTCTTGTCGAACCGGCACCGTCGGGAGAGCAATTACAAAACATTCTACGGGCAGGCATGCGCGCGCCTGACCACAAATCGTTACAGCCGTGGTGTTTTTTTGTTATTGAGGGCGAAGGGCGTGAGCGTTTTAGCGCGGTGCTCGAAAAAGGCGCGATTGCCGCGGAGAGTGACGAAAAAGCCATCGAAAAAGCGCGTAGCGCGCCGTTCCGTGCACCGCTGATCATCGCGGTGGTCGCGAAATGCGAAGAGAACGACAAGGTTCCGCTCTGGGAGCAGGAGATGTCCGCCGGTTGTGCGGTAATGGCGATGCAGATGGCGGCGATTGCCCAGGGCTTTGGCGGTATCTGGCGTAGCGGTGCGTTAACGGAAAGCGCAGTAGTACGCGAGGCATTTGACTGCCGTGAGCAGGATAAAATTGTCGGTTTCCTCTATCTGGGCACGCCACAGCTCAAAGCTTCTACCTCGATTAATCTTGCCGACCCCACCTCGTTCGTCCGTTATTTTTGATATCAACGGCTAAACTGTCTGGATTATGAGCAAAGACACCCGAATTCAGACAGTCGCTCTTACCACATCACGGAATGAGCGCTACCATAGCCCGATTGCAATGACAGGAGATGTCCATGAGCGAGCAAGCTATTCGTTTAACGCAATACAGCCACGGAGCCGGTTGCGGTTGTAAAATTTCCCCCAAAGTGTTGGAAACCATCCTGCACAGCGAACAGGCGAAGTTCGTCGATCCGAACTTACTCGTCGGTAACGAAACCCGTGATGACGCGGCTGTGTACGATCTGGGTAATGGCACCAGCGTTATCAGCACCACCGATTTCTTTATGCCGATTGTCGATAATCCGTTTGATTTTGGCCGCATTGCGGCGACCAACGCCATCAGCGATATCTTCGCAATGGGCGGCAAACCGATTATGGCGATTGCGATTCTGGGCTGGCCGCTTGATAAGTTGGCGCCGGAAATCGCCCGTGAAGTGACGGAAGGCGGCCGTTTCGCTTGCCGTCAGGCCGGGATTGCGCTGGCTGGCGGGCACTCGATTGATGCCCCGGAACCTATTTTTGGTCTTGCGGTGACCGGCGTTGTGCCGACCGAGCGCGTGAAGAAAAACAGCACAGCCGAAGCGGGATGCAAACTGTTCCTCACCAAACCGCTGGGTATCGGCGTGTTGACCACCGCAGAGAAAAAATCGCTGCTCAAGCCTGAACATATTGGTCTGGCAACGGAAGTGATGTGTCGAATGAACGTTGCAGGCGCAGCGTTTGCGGATATCGAAGGCGTGAAAGCCATGACCGACGTGACCGGCTTTGGCCTGCTGGGACACCTGAGTGAGATGTGTCAGGGCGCAGGGGTTCAGGCGCAGATCGTGTACCAGGACATTCCTAAGCTCCCCGGCGTTGAAGAGTACATCGCGCAGGGCGCCGTACCGGGTGGAACACAACGCAACTTTGCCAGCTACGGGCACCTGATGGGTGAGATGCCGCAGGCGGTACGTGATTTGCTGTGCGATCCGCAAACGTCAGGGGGATTGCTGCTGGCGGTTACGCCGCAAGCCGAGGCCGAAGTCAAAGCTGCGGCGGCGCAGTTCGGCATCGAACTTACCGCGATTGGTGAGTTAGTGGACGCTCGTGGCGGTCGCGCCATGGTTGAGATTCGTTAACTCGATGCGGTTGTTTATTGCCGAAAAACCGAGTCTGGCTCGCGCGATTGCCGATGTGCTCCCCAAGCCGCATCGTAAAGGCGATGGTTTTATCGAATGCGGAAATGGACAGGTGGTGACCTGGTGTATTGGTCACCTGCTTGAACAGGCGCAGCCAGATGCCTATGACAGTCGTTATGCTCGCTGGAGTCTGGTCGATCTTCCGATTGTCCCGGAAAAGTGGCAGCTACAGCCGCGTCCCTCTGTGACCAAACAGCTCAACGTCATCAAGCGCTTTTTGCATGAGGCAAGTGAAGTCATTCACGCGGGAGACCCCGATCGTGAAGGGCAACTGTTAGTGGATGAAGTGCTTGATTACTTGCAACTGGCTCCCGAGAAACGCCAGCAGGTGCAACGTTGCCTGATTAACGACCTCAACCCACAGGCGGTAGAACGGGCGATTTCCCGACTGCGCGCAAACAGTGAATTTATCCCGCTGTGCGTATCGGCGCTGGCGCGTGCGCGTGCCGACTGGTTGTACGGCATCAATATGACGCGCGCCTATACGATTCTTGGGCGCAACGCAGGCTATCAGGGGGTGCTGTCGGTTGGGCGCGTGCAGACGCCGGTTCTCGGGTTGGTGGTGCGACGCGATGAAGAGATTGAGAACTTCGTCGCCAAAGATTTCTTTGAGGTGAAAGCGCACATCGTGACGCCAGCCGATGAGCGGTTTACCGCCATCTGGCAGCCCAGCGAAGCGTGTGAGCCCTATCAGGACGAAGAAGGGCGTTTACTCCATCGTACGCTGGCAGAACATGTGGTGAACCGTATCAACGGTCAGCCCGCCATCGTCACCAGCTATAACGATAAACGGGAATCGGAATCCGCGCCGCTGCCGTTTTCGTTATCGGCATTGCAGATTGAAGCGGCGAAGCGCTTCGGTTTAAGCGCGCAGAATGTGCTGGATATCTGCCAGAAACTGTATGAAACCCATAAGCTGATTACCTACCCGCGTTCGGATAGCCGTTATTTGCCAGAAGAGCATTTTGCCGGACGTCATGCGGTCATGAACGCAATTAGCGTCCATGCACCGGATCTGTTACCGCAGCCTGCAGTCAATCCCGACACACGTAATCGCTGCTGGGACGATAAAAAAGTCGATGCGCACCACGCCATTATTCCCACTGCGCGCAATACCGCTATCAATCTGAATGACAATGAAGCGAAGGTGTATAACCTTATTGCGCGCCAGTATCTGATGCAATTCTGCGCGGACGCGGTATTCCGTAAGTGCGTCATTGAACTGGACATCGCGAAAGGGAAATTTGTCGCCAAAGCGCGTTTCCTCGCCGAAGCCGGTTGGCGGACATTGCTCGGCAATAAAGAGCGCGATGAAGATAACGACGGTACACCGCTGCCGGTTGTGGCGAAAGATGATGAGTTGCTGTGTGAAAAAGGCGAAGTGGTTGAACGTCAGACCCAACCGCCGCGCCACTTTACCGACGCGACGTTGTTATCTGCGATGACCGGGATTGCGCGATTTGTACAGGACAAAGATCTGAAAAAGATCCTCCGCGCGACGGATGGTTTAGGTACAGAAGCGACGCGTGCGGGAATTATCGAACTGCTGTTCAAGCGCGGTTTTCTGGTGAAGAAGGGGCGTTATATTCACTCAACCGATGCCGGAAAAGCGTTGTTCCACTCGTTGCCAGAAATGGCGACGCGACCCGATATGACCGCGCACTGGGAGTCGATTCTGACGCAAATCAGTGAAAAACAGTGCCGTTATCAGGACTTTATGCAACCCCTGGTGGGAACGCTGTATCAGTTGATCGATCAGGCCAGACGCACGCCGGTACGCCGATTCAAGGGAATTACCGCGCCGGGTGGTGGTGAAAAGAAAAAGAGCGCGCCGCGTAAACGTGCGACGAAAAAAAGCCCGCCATCCGGGGAGGCGAGCCTGTAAGTTGTCGCGGGCAGTTTGTCGGCCGGATAGGGGCGAAAATACCTTATCCGGCCGTACAGATTCGGTGTTAAATCACACCCTGACCCAGCATCGCGTCGGCGACCTTCACAAAACCCGCGATATTAGCGCCGCGCACGTAGTTGGTTTGTTTGCTCTCTCCCCCGTACTCCACACAGGCATGGTGAATGTCCAGCATAATGTGGTGCAGGCGCGCATCCACTTTTTCCGCTTTCCAGCCCAGACGCGCGGCGTTCTGCGCCATTTCCAGACCCGAGGTTGCGACACCCCCGGCGTTGGCCGCTTTGCCCGGTGCGAACAGGACGCCCGCTTCCAGGAACAGATCGGTTGCTTCGATGGTGGTCGGCATATTCGCGCCTTCAGCAACTGCTTTCACGCCGTTAGCGATAAGTACTCGCGCCGCATCGACATCCAGTTCGTTCTGCGTGGCGCAGGGCAGAGCGATGTCTACCGGTACAGACCACGGCTGCTTGCCTTCCAGATACGTCAGGCCAAACTCACGGGCATAATCCGCCACGCGACCGTCACGGCTGTCTTTGATCGCACACAGACGCGCCAGTTTCTCTTTGGTAAAGCCGCTTTCGTCCACCACGGTTCCGCTGGAATCGGATGCGGTAATCACGCGAGCACCAAACTCCATCGCTTTTTCAATGGCATATTGCGCAACGTTGCCGGAGCCGGATACCGACACGCGCATCCCCTCAAAGCCCAGACCATGACGTTTTAGCATCGCTTCAGTGAAATACACCAGGCCATAACCGGTCGCTTCCGGGCGGATCAGGCTGCCACCGAAAGAGAGTCCCTTACCGGTAAAGACGCAGGCGCTGTTGTTGGACAGCTTTTTCATCATCCCGGCCATAAAGCCGACTTCGCGTCCACCCACGCCGATATCACCCGCAGGGACGTCGGTATCAGGTCCTAAATGGCGGAACAGCTCGGTCATCAATGCCTGACAGAAGCGCATCACTTCGCCTTCGCTTTTGCCTTTTGGATCAAAATCGCTCCCGCCTTTACCACCGCCCATTGGCAGCGTGGTGAGCGCGTTTTTAAAGGTCTGCTCGAAGCCGAGGAATTTCAGGATCGACAGATTCACTGAAGGGTGGAAACGCATCCCACCTTTGTAGGGACCAATGGCGGAGCTGAACTGCACACGCCACGCACGGTTAACCTGTACCTGATTACGGTCGTCCAGCCAGACTACGCGGAACTGGATCACGCGCTCTGGCTCAACCAGACGTTCCAGCAATGACATCTGACGATAACGGGGGTTTTGCTCAAGAAACGGCCACAGTGTGGTCATGACTTCACGAACGGCTTGCGCGAACTCGGTTTGATTCGGGTCGCGCTTTTGTACATGGTTGAGAAATGACGCCAGAGAACCTGTCTGATCCATAGATATAAGAACCTCTTATGTGTTGATATGGTTATAATTTTGATGTTTGTGTTAATTGTTGTGCTGTTTTTGACTATAACATCAGCAGTGTGACGGGACGCAAGAAAAAAATCCCCGCGCTAAGGAAATTAATATTGCGACGTGGGTCATAACCAAAAGCGATGACGGAAGGGGCTAAAGTTTCGGTGGGTTTATACCGTTATACTGAGCATAGATGTCAGTTTAAAAGGAAAGAGTATGCGCCGTCTTATCATGGCAGGTGCGCTGGTGATGCTATCCAGCGCGGCACTGGCAAATCAGCTTTACCGCCCGGATGTGCAAGTGAATGTCCCGCCAGAAGTGTTTAGCTCCGGCGGTCAGCGTGCACAGCCTTGTAATCAGTGCTGTATTTATCAGGATCAAAACTACTCAGAAGGGGCGGTGATCAAAGCCGATGGCGTATTGTTGCAGTGTCAGCGCGATGATAAAACCATTAGCACGAATCCGCTGGTCTGGCGTCGCGTAAAAGAATAAACGCCTCTAACAGCGGGATATCCGCAGGCGCCAGCGGATAACGCCGTGCGTCCTCGGGTGAGCACCAGACCAAATCCTGATGTTCACAGGCATTCAGTTCGCCCTGATAGGACGGAACATGCCAGGCATGCAGATGAATCATCCGGCCGGATACTTCACGTTGATGGCTGGCAACGTATTGCCCAACGACCGCTTCAATGCCCAGCTCCTCGCGCAGTTCGCGAATCAGCGCCTGCGGCTGACTCTCTCCGGGTTCGACCTTACCGCCCGCGAACTCCCACATTCCAGACTGATCCGCATGCGCCGGGCGCTGGGCGAGTAAAATAGTGCCATCACGTTCAATGATGGCGGCGACAACGTCGAGGGTTTTCATCATATTCATCAAGATTTAACGTCAGAAGATGACATACTATCGCTATCTTTGTTTTATCTGAAGTATTCAGGAGCAACCGTTGAACGATCCTCAATCGTGGGTAAAGCCGTTAACGCAAATCCCTTTCAGCCTGAAACCGCTCGTTGCCACACAGAAAAAACACTATGGCGAGGTATTACATCCCACCCGCTGGTGGGGGCGAATGCCTTCTCTGTTCTGGCTGGTGGCGCTGTTTGTCGGATTTCTGGAGCGCAAACGGGCACGATTAACGCCGGTGATGCGAGCCCTGTTGATGACACGCGTGTCTCAGGTTTGCCATTGCGCCTTTTGCATTGATGCCAACAGCTTACGGCTGGCTGAACGCTGTGGCGCGCTGGATAAAGTGCTTGACGTGGCGAACTGGCACACATCGGCGGTATTCAGTGAAGAAGAACGTATTGCGCTGGCCTATGCGGATGCGGTTACTGCCACGCCTCCGCAGGTTGATGAGGCATTGAAGGTGCAAATGAAGCAACATTTTACCGACGATGTGATTACCGAAATGACCGCGCTGATAGCGTTTCAAAACCTCTCGGCGCGCTTTAATGCCGCTCTGGATATTCCCTCTCAGGGACTTTGTGACAGCGTCAAAGGACATCCGCATGCTTGACCGCCATATTCATCCGCGGTTAAAACCGCTTTTGCACCAGTGTGCGCGTGTTATCGACAGGCCCGCCATAACCCCGGACGGTCTGACGTTGATTGGATTTGCTATCGGTGTTCTGGCGTTGCCTTTTCTGGCGCTGGGCTGGTATCAGTCCGCGCTGGTGGCCATTGTGCTTAATCGTCTGTTTGACGGGCTGGATGGTGCACTGGCGCGGCGTAGAGGATTAACCGATGCGGGGGGATTTCTTGATATCTCGCTCGACTTTTTGTTTTACGCCTTAGTGCCGTTTGGTTTTATTCTTGCTGCGCCGGAGCAAAACGCGCTGGCAGGGGGCTGGTTATTGTTTGCGTTTATCGGCACCGGCAGTAGTTTTTTAGCGTTCGCTGCGCTGGCGGCGAAGCACCAGATTGCTAATCCCGGTTATGCGCATAAATCCTTTTATTATCTGGGTGGGTTAACGGAAGGGACGGAGACCATTTTGCTGTTTGTGCTTGGCTGCCTGTTTCCGGGGTATTTTGCGGTGATGGCGTGGATATTTGGCGCGCTATGCTGGATGACGACGTTTACGCGGGTCTGGAGCGGGTATCTGACGCTGAAAGAAGCCCAGCGTCAGGCATAATGTTTTTGCAGGGCCTGATGCGCATCGCGTCATCAGGCCGTTCACATTTACTTGCTGCTGTCCGGGCCGCGTTCACCGCTGGCAACCGGGTTCTTCGGATTACTGCTCCACTCGTACCAACCGCCGTCATAGACAGACACGTTTTTCCAGCCCATCGCGCGGGCATACATAAACGTTTCGGAAGCACGCCAGCCGGTGCCGCAATAGAAAGAGACCTGTTGTTCCGGCAGGATGTTCCACTGCTTCCACATCGTGGCGATGTCATCGGCGCTGCGCATGGTGCCGTCCGGGTTATGGAAGTCTTCCATATGCGTGGAGTCGCTTCCCGCATGTCCCCAGCGCGCACCCGCAATCTCACCTTTTGGCTTGATGTAGCTGTAGCCGCTGGTGGTGCCGACAAATTCCGGCCATGAACGGATACTCACCAGTGATGCATCCTGACGATGCAGCAGGCCGCGCGCCTGTTCCATATTCAACATCAACTGAGGCTGAGCAGGAATCGTCACGCCGAAATCAGGCTCGGGTTTCACGGCTGGTGCAGTACCGCGTTCAACCGGTAATCCTGCATCGGACCAGGTTTGCCAGCCGCCGTCGAGCAGACGAACATCCTTCACACCCGCATACAGCATGATTTGTGCGACACGCGCAGCGGCGTACACATCACGACCGTACAGAATGACCGTGGTGTCATGACGAATACCGTGTTTAGCCAGCATCGCTTTTAACTGCGCGTCGGAGACCTTGTTCCACAACGGTTCGCTTTCAACTTCGTTGGTGTCAATGTATCCAGCCCCCGGAATGTGGCTGAGGAGATACAACTTCGGCGCGCCCCAGGCCGCTTCGATCACTTTCCAGTCGCCAGCCGGTTTGGCCGTCACGTCTTTGCCTTGCTGCAGGTCGTGCAGCCACTGCGGATAGACCAACTGTTCGAAGTGCGGTAAACGTTGCAGACGTGAGGGGTCTTTCAACGCATCGCTGAGCGTTGAAATGTGGTTAAAGCCCACTTTTTGCAGACGCGTTTTGACAGCCTGTATGTCGCTGCTGTTGCCATACAGCGCGACCGGTGCATCTGCTTTTAACTGATGTTGTTGGACCCAGGTGGAGAGCTGTTCATCGCTCATTTTGTCGAGCCAGGCGGCAGACAGGTTTAACGCGGAAGGTTCATGTCCTGAAGGACCGTTAAGCGATTGTGGCCAGCCATTATAAAAAGCGCTCTGACGGGTATCGATCGCCGCGCCTTGTTTTTGCTGTAACTGGTTGAGGGTGAGCGTCTGTGCTGTTTCAGCAGCCCAGGAAGAAGCGCAAGCGAGCCCTAAAGCCAGTGCCAGCGCGGTCATTTGAGAAACACGTTTCATCGAATAGCCCGACATTGAAAAAGAAGACGACATTCTGTGCCGTCAGCCGGGTAAAAACCTTGCGTTAACGCAGCATATCGACACATTCACGCCCAGTCATCCATCTGCAATACGTGGCCTGCGGGGGGAACGTCCTGAGCGTCATGGGTGACCTGTACCACGGGGATGCCTTGATGGCGAACTTCGGTGAATACCCACTGGCGAAACGTGTCACGCAGTGATGCATCCAACCGACTGAACGGCTCATCGAGTAGCAGGGCTTGCGGCTGGGCCAGCAATGCGCGAAGCAGTGCAATACGTGAGCGTTGCCCACCGGACAGTGAGGCCGGATCGCGAGAGTAAAATCCCGCCAGGTCGGCGCGTTCAAGGGCGCTTTCGACTTCATCGCGCCTGGCGGACCCTTTGCGCGTCGCCGGTAACGCCAGCAGTAAATTTTGCCCGACGCTAAAATGGTCAAACAACAGCGCATCCTGGAACAGGATACCAATCTGACGTTGTGCGGTAGGCAGTTTGTCCACACGTCGGTCGTTGAGCCACAGTTCGCCCACGGCCTGAAACTGAGATGACAACGCGCCGACCATCCATGAAAACAGCGACGACTTGCCGCTGCCCGACGGCCCCATGATCGTGATAATGTTGCCGTTATCGACCTGAAAATTGACGTCCTTAAGCAGATGCGTCGATCCCAGGTGCAGTGAAAGATTCTTCACAATAAGCATTAGCGGAGTCCTTGTCGAAAGCGGCCAACCCACAGAGAGAGTAACGCCGTCAATGCGAAAACCAACAGGGGCAACAGAAGCTGCCATAGCGCCTGCGTCGCCAGCAGAGTGGTGCTACCACCGCTGCTCAAGGCGACAGCCTCGGTGGTGAGCGTCGGATAGCGTCCGGCGCCTAACCAAAGCGTCGGCATGTACTGCGCGATACTGACGGAAAACCCGACGGCAAACGCGATCAGCGCCGGGCGCAGCAATAGCGGGCATTTCACTTGCCAGAATATGCGAGTCCGCGTCCAGCCCAGGGTCTGGGCAATCAAAATCAGACGTGGATCAATGCGTTGCCACGCCGGTTTGAGGACAAACAGCATCCACGGCGTGACCCATAACAGATGCCCCCAGATAACCGTCAGGAACAGACCATCCAGATTGGCCCGTAAAGCCAGCGTATATTGCCCGGTGACCAGCGGCAGTGCCGGAAGGATGATCGGCAGCCAGACCCAGCGATTTCCGGTCCTGGGACCCCATTCCAGCCATAAAAAGAGCGTAATAAGCGCCACTGTGCCGGAAATAACGCCCAACTGCAGGCTGGTAAATAAGGTCTCGCGATTCACCGATGTCAATTCAGCCATCAGCGCCAAAACCACTATGCATAACACGCCACTCAGGGGCAGAAGTCGTGCCAGCGCTTGTCCGGGCAGATAAGATGAAAAACGCTGACGCACACCGTTTACCGCCGGGAGCGTTCGTCGCCAGGCGCGCCAAAGCAGATACCCTACCAGCGTATATCCGCCCAACAACCCGACAAGCAGCAAACTGGCAAGCGTACCTTTCGCTTGCTGAACGACGTCCCCCTGGCTGAGCCATTGCCAGCTCAACACGGCCAGTGTTGGTGGATTACCGGGGCCAAGAATAATCGCCACATCCACGACGGACAGTGACCAGGCGACAATCGCCAGCATCACTTTGCCTAAAGCTGGCGCGACTGAGGGCAACACCAGCCAGTTAAGGCATTGCAGTCGGCTGTAGCCCAGGGAATCCATGACAATAACCTGCTGCGAGAGCTGTTTTTCGCTCAGCAAGGCTGAGAGGAGCCATAACAAAAATGCGCTCTCTTTGACCGCCAGCGTAATGCCAAGACCGATTCCGTAGCGATCGACCTGCGGGACCAGAAAGGGCAACACGCGATAAAGCATCCCGCCTTCGGCGAAGAGCAACAGGACGCTGGAGGCAAACGCGACGTGTGGAATCGCCAACAACCAGGGAAGACGGGTAGACAGCCGCATCCAACCCGCACCGGGCCACAGTGCAAGGATCGCCAGCAGCGCAATGGTCAGCGCGCCGATGGCCGCCAGGGTAACGGAAACCAGCGTCGCCAGCAGTGCTTGTGGTAGCTGGGGATCGGCAAACAGCGCCAGCCAGTGGGAGGGCGAAAGCGCCGGCGCGACGAGTTCGAAAGCCGCAGGTACCAGCGGCAAATAGATTGCCGCCATAATCCCCCATACCAGCAGAATTAATGCGTACCGTAACGGCGTAGCCATTCTTGTTCCAGTGCGTTTACCCATGCCGCATGCGGTTCAGGAAGAACAGTAGGGAGGCCCTGCGGGATCCGTGCCTGTAGCACGTCACGTTGTTCTGCAGGCAGCTTGCGCGGATCCAGCACGGAGGGATCGCCCCAAAATGTCGGATCGGCTTTACGTAGCTGTGCCTCGGGAGAGAGCAAAAAGTTTGCGACAACTTTTGCGCCCGCGCTGGCGCTAGCATTTGCCGGAATGGTGACAAAATGCACATTGCCGATCATCCCTTGTGAAAAACCAAAACTGTAGCTGTCTTTGGGTAATTCACCGCTGGCCACTTTTTGCTGAGCGTGTGCGGGATTAAAGGTCAGCGATAAACGCAGTGTTCCGCTATTCAACAGGGCATCCATACGCGCAGGCGATGGCGGAAAGTCTTTACCCTCACGCCATAATACGGGATGTAACGCATCAAGATATTGCCACAGTGGCGCGGTGATGGCGCCAAACGTTGCGCTATCGGGCGCTATTTTCAGTGCTTGCGGTTGCGTAGTGAGCGCAATCAATAACTGTTCCAGGAATGCCGTGCCGGTAAAATCAGGGGGACGCGGGTAGGACACGGTACCAGGATTCGCTTTGGCAAACGCCAGCAACGCCTGTGGAGATTGTGGCGGTTGCGCGGTGGCATCACGCCTGGCAATAAAGGTGAGCTGTGCGCCGCCCCAGGGTGATTCAGCCCCTTCAGTGGGAATGGAAAAGTCTTCGCTGACGGGCTTTTGGGTATCAACATAACGCCAGTTAGGCAGCATTTGCGCCCACTGTGTTTGCAGCAGATTGGCCTCTTTCAGCGTACGGAAGTTTTCACCGTTCACCCACAACAAATCGACAGAACCGCCGGTTTTACGTCCGGCTGCAGCTTCCGTCTGGATGCGTTTTACGGCATCAGCGGCATCGGCCAGGCGCACGATTTTCAGATTGATGGCGTAATGCGTTTTCATCTCACCACTCACCCAGTCGAGATACTGGTTCACGGCGTTATCGCCTCCCCAGGCGTTAAACCAGACTGTCTGGCCGCGCGCTTCGTTTTTGATCTGCTGCCAGCTTGCATCCTGCGCAAACGTCGTCAGGGGAGAAAGCAACAAACCCAGGCATAACAAGCCGTAACGCATAACACCTCCTTGAGATAGGGTGAACAGAGAATTCAGGAAACTTTCTTGTGTCGCTCCAGGTAAATGCTCCGCGCTACGGAGATAACCACGGTCAGGGCAAACAGGATAAACAGGCCGGTTACAAACCAAAACGTGCCGCCGGTTAACAGACTCCCAGCCCAGGAATAGACAATCGTGGCGGGCAACTGACCGAGTCCGGTCGCGAGGAAAAAATGGCGAAAGCGGATCGATGTCAGACCTGCGGCATAACTTACCGGATCAAACGGGACGAAGGGTAAAAGACGACACACCAGAATGGTATGTTTACCGTAGCGGTCAAAAAACGCATCCATGCTTTTTAGGACCGTTTTCCCGGTTAATTTTTCCACCGCACTGCGGCCAAAAACACGGGCGATAAAAAAGCATAGCGCGGCTCCCGCCATCGCGCTGGACCAGGAAAGTACGCCGCCCCAGAACGCCCCGAACAAAGAGGCATTCGCAAAGGTGATCAGGAAGGCCGGGAGCGGGGCGATGATGGCTTGCAAAATCATCAGGAAGAAAGAGACCACCGCGGCCTGAGTGCCCCAGGAGCGAATAAAGTCTTCCAGAGCATGTTGATCCACTGTGGCAAATGCCGCGAGGCTACGATGGAGAAAATCGCCCACGGCGGGTATCCATGCCCATGCCAGCAGTGCCAACAGCAGCAGAACGATCAGCCCTGTCCGGCAATATTTGAGTAAGCGTGCTTTATTCGGCTCGGTCATTTACCGGTTAACTCATGATTAACGGAGGGATTGACATGTTTATATCTGGCCCAGGTTTTCGCGACCTGCACCAGAGCGAATAAAACGATGCCGGCCACGCTAAGTTTAGCGATAAACATCAGCGTGATGCCTTCGCTGGCGAGTTCGTGCGACATCAGCGTATAAATAAAAATGCCAGGTAACGTCGTTACCGCAGAAATAAAGGTAAATGGCCAGAAAGAGATGGCGGTCAGCCCATAGGCATAATTTTGAATATTATACGGGAATAACGGGACGAGCCGGGTCAGGATCAAAAAGTCGGTTCCGCTGTGCGCAATCCCTTTTTCGATGGCCTGAAAGGTGGCGGTATGGCCGACATACTTAAGCAACAGTTCGCGGCCTAGCCAGCGCGCCAGTAAAAAGGAAAGCGCCGAGGCAACGGTTGCGGCAAATAAAGATATCAGGGTACCCGCCAGGGGGCCAAAGAGAATACCGCCGACGATCACCAGAATGCTGCCTGGGATCAGACACAACGCTGCCACGATAAAAAGCAGGGTATATAGCGCGTAGCCAAATATGCCGCTTTGGCGGATAACGTCTTGTAAGTGATGAAAATTCGTTATCAGGTCAGCCAGACCTAAATAATGGAAAACTCCCGTCAGGGCGCAGAGAAATGCCGCAGCAATCAGCAGCCTGTATTCTGCGTTATGCGAACTTCTTTTTCATGGGGGTTCTCCTGTAAAAGCGTGTGCACTGAAGCGTTTTCGCAAGCGAAAAGTGCGCAGGAAGATATATTAAATTCCCGTGCGTAACAATGAATTACCGTCGCTTTATTGATTTTGCACACAATATACCGACTCTCCAGGCCGGGCCAGGAGAGGGGTTAGCGTTGGCGATCAGACGCGGAATTTAGCCCACACTGGCGCGTGGTCTGACGGTTTTTCCATACTGCGGATCTCATAGTCGATCCCGGTTTCTTCGCAGCGTTCTGCCAGCGGATTGCTTGCCAACAGCAGATCGATACGCAGGCCGCGGTTATCGTCGAAGCCTTTCGAACGGTAATCAAACCATGAATACTGGTCGTTTGTTTCAGGATTCGCATGACGGAAAGTATCCACCAGGCCCCAGCCTAACAGGCGCGCCATCCACTCACGCTCTTCCGGCAGGAAGGAGCATTTACCGGTGCGCAACCAGCGCTTACGGTTCTCTTCGCCAATACCAATGTCCAGATCGGTTGGGCTGATATTCATATCCCCCATGATCAGCACCGGATTGTCACGCTTAAGCTCTGTCTCCAGATAGTTTTGCAGGTTTTGATAAAACGCGGCTTTAGCCGGAAATTTGGTTTCATGGTCGCGACTTTCGCCCTGAGGGAAATAACCGTTGATGACGGTGATATTACCCATCGGCGAAGGGATTTCCGCCATGATGATACGGCGCTGGGCTTCTTCATCATCGTTCGGGAAGCCACGGCGTACAGAAATCGGCGGTTCTTTCGTCAGCAGCGCAACACCGTAGTGCCCTTTCTGACCATGATAGAAGACGTTGTAACCCAGTTTTGCTACCTCTTCGAGAGGGAACATATCGTCGTGAACTTTTGTCTCCTGCAGGCCAATGACATCCGGTTGATGTTTTTCGACAATGGCTGCCAGTTGATGAGGACGGGCGCGCAGGCCGTTGATATTAAAAGAGACAAATTTCATAGTCGCTGCCACTTTGCAAGATGAATAGTGCAAGGATGTTAGCAGAATTTCCGCCGGATGACTGCCACTTGTCACCTGATTCCAACAATGATTGCTAATGGTGTTAACGATGGGGCAAAAACTGCACTCTTTTGGCGCGGAGCGCGTCAGAATGGAGCAATAATTTCCGATAAATTTCGTATACGATCACAATTCCAGAATTATATTTGGCAACTGAATAGAATTGCGTTTTTTTCTCTATTTTGTCGCCTGCCGCGCAAACATATTCACTTTATATGCACATGCAGTGAATAGCGTCAGGTTGTAACTTATTGATATTCCGTTCTCCCTCCCCGTTTATGCATTTTTTTTGCTGGCTGGCACGAACCCTGCAATCTACATTTACAGCGTAAACACTATATTTATTAACATATAGATAACTTTTTATTTACCGTTGAGGTCGCTATGTCTCTGTCAGTTACGCGTGAAAATTTTGATGATTGGATGATGCCCGTATACGCTCCGGCTCCTTTTATTCCGGTTCGGGGGGAAGGATCGCGTCTGTGGGATCAGCAGGGTAAAGAGTATATCGATTTCGCGGGAGGCATAGCGGTTAATGCGTTGGGTCATGCACACCCGGCGTTACGTGAAGTGTTAAACGATCAGGCCAGCAAATTTTGGCACACCGGTAATGGCTACACCAACGAGCCGGTACTGCGTCTGGCGAAAAAGCTGATTGATGCCACGTTTGCCGAGCGCGTTTTCTTCTGCAACTCCGGCGCGGAGGCCAACGAAGCAGCTTTAAAACTGGCGCGTAAATATGCGCATGATCATTCCGGCAGCCAGAAAAGCGGCATCGTGGCATTTAAAAATGCCTTCCATGGTCGCACGCTATTTACCGTAAGCGCCGGGGGG
Source organism: Citrobacter sp. Marseille-Q6884 (assembly GCF_945906775.1). Classification (NCBI taxonomy): domain Bacteria; kingdom Pseudomonadati; phylum Pseudomonadota; class Gammaproteobacteria; order Enterobacterales; family Enterobacteriaceae; genus Citrobacter; species Citrobacter sp. Marseille-Q6884. The sequence continues at coordinate 1,679,015 of NZ_CAMDRE010000002.1, read as the reverse complement.
CAGCCTGCTTATTCACAGGATTTTGCGCCGTTGCCGCCGGATATCCGCCATGCCGTCTATAACGATCTCGACTCCGCCAGCCAGTTGATTGATGACACCACTTGCGCGGTGATTGTTGAGCCCATCCAGGGCGAGGGCGGCGTGGTTCCGGCGACAAAAGCCTTTTTACAGGGGCTGCGTGAATTATGTGACCGACACAATGCGCTGCTGATTTTTGATGAAGTGCAGACCGGCGTTGGGCGTACCGGTGAACTGTATGCCTATATGCATTACGGCGTGACGCCGGACCTGCTGACGACAGCCAAAGCGCTGGGTGGTGGTTTCCCTATCGGCGCGTTATTGACGACTGAACACTGCGGCCGCGTCATGACGGTCGGTACCCATGGTACCACCTACGGCGGAAACCCGTTGGCCAGTGCCGTTGCAGGCAAAGTGCTGGATATTGTCAACACGCCGGAAGTCCTGAACGGTGTGAAACAGCGCCATGACTGGTTTGTGGAACGTATTAACGCCATTAACGAACGTTTTGGACTGTTTAGTGAAATCCGTGGGTTGGGGCTGCTGATTGGCTGTGTGTTGAATGCCGAGTTTACCGGGAAAGCGAAACAGATCTCACAAGAAGCTGCCAGTGCAGGCGTGATGGTGCTGATTGCGGGCGGTAACGTGGTGCGTTTTGCGCCTGCGTTAAACGTCACTGAAGAAGAGGTGGCAACCGGCCTGGATCGCTTTGCGCTGGCCTGCGAACGTATTAAAGCAGGAGGTTCATCATGATGGTGATCCGTCCGATTGAACGCACTGATATCACGGCGCTCATGCAGCTTGCCAGTAAAACCGGCGGTGGATTAACGTCGCTGCCGGCAAATGAAGCAACGCTCATGGCGCGTATCGAACGTTCCCTGCAGACCTGGCAAGGCACGCTGCCAAAAAGTGAACAGGGCTATGTTTTTGTGCTCGAAGACAGCACGACCGGCACCGTGGCAGGGATTTGCGCGATCGAAGTGGCGGTTGGGCTGAACGATCCCTGGTACAACTATCGGGTCGGTACGCTGGTTCACGCCTCGAAAGAGCTAAACGTCTATAACGCGTTGCCGACGCTGTTTCTCAGTAACGATCACACCGGAAGCAGCGAGCTTTGCACATTGTTCCTCGACCCGGACTGGCGCAAAGAAGGTAACGGCTATTTACTGTCGAAGTCGCGCTTTATGTTTATGGCGGCATTTCGTGACCGGTTTAATGAAAAAGTCGTGGCAGAGATGCGCGGCGTGATTGATGAGCACGGTTACTCTCCATTCTGGCAAAGTCTGGGTAAACGATTTTTCTCTATGGAGTTCAGTCGCGCCGATTTTCTTTGCGGTACCGGGCAAAAAGCGTTTATTGCGGAATTGATGCCCAAACATCCTATTTATACCCATTTCCTGTCGGATGAAGCGCAACAGGTGATTGGCGAAGTGCACCCACAAACGGCACCGGCTCGCGCAGTGCTGGAGAAGGAAGGGTTTCGCTACCGTAACTATATCGACATTTTCGACGGTGGCCCGACGCTGGAATGCGACATCGACCGGGTGCGAGCCATTCGTAAAAGCCGGCTGGTGGAGGTCGCTGAAGGACAACAGGCGCCGGGCGACTATCCGGCCTGTCTGGTCGCGAATGAAGACTACCATAACTTCCGCGTCATGCTGGTTCGCGCCGATCCGCATACTCAGCGTCTGGTGTTGACGGCGGCGCAGCTGGATGCCCTGAAGTGCCATGCGGGTGACCGTGTACGTTTCGTTCGTCTTTGTGCAGAGGAGAAAACAGCATGACATTATGGATAAATGGCGACTGGGTCACAGGGCTTGGGCAGCGTCGGGTGAAAACCAACCCGGTGAGTGGTGAGGTGTTATGGCAGGGAAATGATGCCGATAACTCGCAGGTCGCTCTGGCATGCCGTGCCGCACGTGCGGCCTTTGCAGGCTGGGCAAAGCAACCCTTTACCGCACGTCAGACGATAGTCGAAAAATTTGCCGCGTTGCTGGAAAGCAATAAAGCAGAACTGACGGCCATTATCGCGCGGGAGACCGGAAAGCCGCGTTGGGAAGCCGCGACTGAACTGACCGCGATGATCAATAAAATCGCGATTTCTATCAAGGCTTACCATGTCCGCACTGGCGAGCAGCACAATGAATTACCGGATGGCGCCGCAACGTTACGCCATCGCCCGCACGGCGTGTTGGCGGTTTTTGGTCCGTATAACTTCCCCGGTCATTTGCCCAACGGACATATCGTTCCGGCTCTGCTGGCAGGTAATACGCTGATTTTCAAACCCAGCGAACTGACACCGTGGACTGCGGAAGCGGTGGTCAAATTATGGGCGCAGGCGGGATTACCCCCGGGGGTGCTGAACCTGGTTCAGGGCGGGCGTGATACGGGACAGGCGCTGAGTGCGCTGGACGATCTTGATGGCCTGCTCTTTACCGGCAGCGCCAATACCGGCTATCAACTGCATCGGCAATTATCCGGCCAGCCGGAAAAGATCCTCGCGCTGGAAATGGGGGGCAACAACCCGCTGATCATTGAGAACCCGGAAGATATCGACGCGGCGGTGCATCTGACTATCCAGTCGGCATTTGTCACCGCCGGGCAGCGCTGCACCTGCGCACGTCGCCTGCTGGTAAAAAACGGCGCACAGGGAGATGCATTCCTGGCGCGGCTGGTTGAAGTCAGTCAGCGCCTGCAGCCCGGAAGCTGGGATGACGAACCCCAGCCGTTTATTGGCGGACTGATTTCTGAACAGGCTGCACAGCACGTTTATGAGGCATGGCAACGTCTGGAAGCGCTGGGTGGGCGTACGTTACTGGCGCCACGGCGTGTGAAGGCCGAAACCTCTCTGCTGACGCCTGGTATTATCGAACTGACCGGTGTGACAAACGTGCCGGATGAAGAAGTCTTTGGCCCGCTACTCGGCGTCTGGCGCTACGACAGTTTTGATGAGGCGATTCGTCTGGCTAACCACACCCGTTTCGGTCTTTCGTGCGGGCTGGTGTCGCCGGACCGCGCACAGTTTGATCAGCTGTTGCTGGAAGCACGGGCCGGTATCGTTAACTGGAATAAACCCCTGACCGGGGCGGCGAGTACCGCGCCATTTGGTGGGGTGGGCGCATCCGGTAACCATCGCGCCAGCGCGTGGTATGCCGCAGATTATTGTGCCTGGCCGATGGCGAGCCTGGAGTCACCGGTCCTGACGCTGCCTGCCGCGCTTAACCCGGGACTCGATTTTTCACGCGAGGAGAAATTATGAAAGCGCGTGAGTTTAATTTCGACGGACTTGTGGGGCTAACGCACCATTATGCCGGGCTGTCATTTGGCAATGAGGCTTCAACCCGACACCGTTTTCAGGTATCCAATCCAAAGCTGGCGGCGAAGCAGGGGTTGCTAAAAATGAAGGCGCTGGCGGATGCAGGATTTCCTCAGGCAGTGATCCCGCCCCATGAGCGCCCGTATATTCCGGTATTGCGTCAGCTCGGATTCAGCGGTAGCGACGAGCAGATACTGGAAAAAGTGGCGCGCCAGGCACCGCACTGGCTCTCCAGTGCCAGCTCCGCTTCACCTATGTGGGTGGCAAATGCGGCAACGATATGCCCCTCAGCGGATTCACTGGATGGTAAGGTGCATCTGACGGTGGCTAACCTGAATAACAAGTTCCACCGTTCGTTGGAAGCGCCGACGACGGAATCGCTGTTGCGGGCAATATTCCGTGATGAAGATACCTTTGCCGTTCACAGCGCGCTGCCACAGGTGGCGCTACTGGGTGATGAAGGTGCGGCTAACCACAATCGTTTGGGCGGTGATTACGGCGACCCGGGCATGCAGTTGTTCATTTACGGCCGTGAAGAGGGCAGCGCAACGCAGCCGAAGCGTTATCCGGCGCGCCAATCCCGTGAGGCCAGCGAAGCTGTGGCGCGGCTGAATCAGGTCAATCCGCAGCAACTCATCTTTGCTCAGCAAAACCCGGAGGTTATCGATCTTGGCGTGTTCCACAACGACGTGATTGCCGTGTCGAACCGCCAGGTGCTGTTTTGCCATGAACTGGCGTTTGCGAAGCAACAGGCGCTATTACAGCAGTTGCGTAGCAAGGTGGACGGTTTTATTGCGCTGGAAGTGCCTTCAGCCGAGGTTTCAGTGCAGGATGCGGTGGCAACATATCTGTTTAACAGCCAGTTGTTGAGCCGTGATGATGGCTCAATGATGCTCATTTTGCCGCAGGAGTGCCGGGAGCATGCTGGCGTGTGGCGCTATCTGAACCGTGTACTGCAGGAGGATAATCCGATTGACGACCTGCGGGTGTTCGATCTGCGGGAAAGCATGTCCAACGGCGGTGGTCCGGCGTGTTTGCGTCTGCGTGTGGTGTTAACGCCGCAGGAACAGCGCGCGGTGAATCCGGCGGTAATCATGAATGATACGCTGTTCAATACGCTCAATAACTGGGTCGATCGTTACTACCGTGATCGCCTGACTGCGGCTGATCTCGCCGATCCCCACCTGTTGCGTGAAGGACGTGAAGCGCTGGACTCACTCACGCAATTGCTCAAACTCGGTTCTGTTTATCCCTTCCAGCAGGAGTGCGCGAGTTATGGATAATTTTCTTGCCCTGACGCTCGCGGGGAGCATCCCGCCTGTTACGCAGGGCGACGTGCACGGTTTTCACTGGCAGTGGGCAGGGCACGGTATCCTGGAACTCACGCCTCATGCACCGGTTGAACGTTCGCTGGTGCTCTCTGCGGGTGTCCATGGCAATGAGACTGCGCCGGTGGAGATGCTGGACGCGTTGTTGTCCGGGGTATTTAGCGGCGAGTTGGCGCTGACGTGGCGAATGTTGGTGATTCTGGGCAATCCGCAGGCGCTGGCAGCAGGGAAGCGCTATTGTCATAGCGATCTGAACCGCATGTTTGGGGGGCGGTGGCAGTTATTTGCTGAAAGCGGTGAAACGCTGCGCGCCCGCGAGCTTGAACTGTGTCTGGAAGACTTTTATTCGCGTGCAAAAGAGCCTGTGCGCTGGCATCTGGATCTCCACACCGCCATTCGTGGTTCACACCATCTGCGCTTTGGCGTGTTGCCACAGCGTCATGTTCCCTGGGATGAGGGATTCCTCTCCTGGTTAGGTGGAGCAGGACTGGAGGCGCTGGTGTTTCACCAGGCGCCGGGCGGCACGTTCACCCATTTCAGCGGGGAGCATTTCGGCGCGCTGGCCTGCACACTGGAGCTGGGTAAAGCGTTGCCGTTTGGGCAAAATGATCTGACGCAGTTTGCGCAGACAGCCGGTGCGCTGGCGCGTTTGCTGAAGGGTGATGCAACGGGTGCAGACGATTGCATCCCGGTGCGTTATCGCGTGGTATCGCAAATTACCCGGCGCAGCGACGATTTTGTCCTCCATATGGACAACCAGACGCTGAACTTTACCCCCTTTAAAGAGGGCACGCTGCTGGCGCAGGATGGCGATGAAAAGTTTATTGTCACCCGTGATGTGGAATACGTTCTCTTTCCAAACCCCAATGTGGCCCATGGCTTACGTGCTGGGTTGATGTTGGAAAGAATCTGATAAATATATTCGCCCTCAGGTTGACCCCTGGGGGATTATTTTTGCGTGCGGTTTCTATTTATTACAGATTAATCCTGGTAAGTTGCTTTCTTAATAACCAGAGTTGCGGTATAGTTCTTCATAATCCTTTCAAAATCATCCTGTTGTCATTTTTTATTTCAACTCTCCGCAATTTATTCTTTTTTTCTTCATAATTGATGAAAGTTTGTTTTTTACACTTTCATTGTTTTACCGTTGCTCTGATTAATTGACGATGAAGACGGTAAAGTTAATCCCGTCAACACGACAATCACATTGCATGAATGTCGTCAGAATAACTGAAGGAAGGATAGAAATTATGCGTAAACTGACTGCTCTGTTTGTTGCCTCTACTCTGGCGCTGGGTGCTGCGAACATCGCACATGCCGCTGACACAACCACTACGGCCCCGGCAAATGCCAAACCGATGATGCACCACAACGGCAAGTTTGGCCCACATCACGACATGATGTTTAAAGATCTGAACCTGACTGACGCCCAGAAACAACAGATCCGCGAGATTATGAAAAGCCAGCGCGACCAGATGAAGCGTCCGCCGCTGGAAGAACGCCGTGCAATGCACGATATCATCGCCAGCGATAGCTTCGATAAAGCGAAAGCCGAAGCGCAAATTACGAAGATGGAAGAGCAGCGTAAAGCGAACATGCTGGCGCACATGGAAACCCAGAACAAGATTTACAACATTCTGACGCCGGAACAGAAAAAGCAGTTTAATGCCAATTTTGAGAAGCGTCTGACAGAACGCGCGACGCAGAAAGGTAAAATGCCAGAGGCTGCTGAGTAATCGATCAGCGTCTACACTAAATCATTCACGCGGTATCTGAGCGAGTCTCGGCACGGCGTGAATAAAAAACTCAAGACCGCCGGTCTTGTCCACAACACGTTAAACGAGGTGGGCAGGATCGGCGGTTTTTTCTTTCCCTCCTATTGCACCTTGCAACCGACACGTTATGCTCCTGATGCCCGCGAAAATTCCACCTGGATCAGCGCGTTAATCTTTTTTGCAAAACACAGGTTTCATCGCTAAGGCAAATCAACCCTGCTGCCGATAACAACAATCTGCAGGGTGAACGGTCACTATTATTTATGGCTGCGTGAGTGCGGCATGCTGTGCCTTTCTGGAGGGATGATGGAATACTTTGATATCCGCAAAATGCCGGTCAGTCTCTGGCGTAACGGTGCGGGTGAAACGCGTGAGATTTGTTGTTTTCCACCCGCGACACGTGAGTTTCACTGGCGGGCGAGTATCGCCTCCCTTGCGGCTAACGGCGAGTTTTCACTTTTCCCCGGGGTCGAACGGGTTATTACCTTGCTGGAAGGGGGAGAAGTGACGCTGGAAGGGGGCAACACGTTCACGCACACCCTTAAACGGCATCAACCTTTCACCTTTGAAGGTGAGCGAGTCGTGAAAGCCAGGCTGACCGAAGGGCAGATGTCGATGGACTTTAATATCATGACGCGTCGTGATGTCTGCAAAGCGAAAGTCAGAGTGGCCGATCGGACGTTCACGACCTTTGGTTCGCGCGGCGGAGTGGTATTTGTGATCAGCGGTGCCTGGCAGTTAGGCGATAAGCTACTGACGGCTGATCAGGGCGCATGCTGGCATGATGGAAAGCACACGCTGCGGCTCTTGAATACAGAAGGGAAGCTGTTGTTTAGTGAGATTAACTGGATGCCAGGCCATTCGCCGGATTCGGTGCAATAACGCTGATTTTCGTGCCGGATAAGACGAACTACGTTGTTATCCGGCACCGTAAAGACAAGTGAATTACAACGCCTTCCAGAAATCGTCAAACACCGTAATCGGCGGGCGACGCTTGTGTTCTGTCTTCACATACCAGCCTTCGATTTTCTTCGCGACCGCGGGATCCAGCGTTTTCCCTTCCAGATAATCGTCGATGTTATCGTACGTTACGCCTAATGCGGCTTCATCTGGCAAAGAAGGGCGATCGTCTTCAAGGTCGGCGGTTGGCGCTTTCTTATATAAATGCTCCGGGCAGCCCAGTGCGGCAAGAAGCTGTTTCCCCTGGCGCTTGTTGAGGCGGTAAATCGGGTTAATGTCGGTGCCACCATCGCCATATTTGGTGAAGAATCCGGTAATGGCTTCCGCCGCATGGTCGGTACCCACGACAACACCGCTGGTCATACCGGCAATACTGTACTGCGCTTTCATACGTTCACGGGCTTTTTCATTTCCGCGTACAAAATCGCTCAGTTCAATACCGGCTTCGCGCAAGGCCTGCTCGCTGGCCAGCACGGCACCTTTAATATTCACCGTTAACACGCGATCTGGCTGAATGAATGTTATCGCATCCTGGCAATCCTGCTCATCGGCCTGTAAGCCGTAGGGCAGACGTACCGCGATAAACTGCAGCGCGTCGTTTCCGGTTTCATTACGCAATTCGGAAATAGCCATCTGGCATAATTTCCCGGTCAGCGTCGAGTCCTGCCCACCGCTAATCCCTAACACCAGTGATTTCAGGAAAGGGTAGGTTTGCAGGTATGATTTCAGGAAATCCACGCTGCGGCGAATTTCTTCTTCTGCATTAATATGTGGTTTTGCGCCGAGCGCCTGGATTATCTCTTGCTGCAGAGTCATTTAACCCCCTCCGAAAAAAAATGATCAAAATAATGATGTGGTAAAGCTAACGCGTTGACGCCCAAACGACAAGGGATGCAGCCCGATATAACATCATTTTGTTTTAATAGAATTTTCCGAAAGGGCTTGCGTATCAACTGTAAGCTTGAAAAATGCGTAGTAGTGCTCCAGGCTTATATAACACGCTGATAAACAAGAGGACGGAAAATGAACAAGAATCTAACAGGAATTCTGAGTGCAGCGGCGGTATTGACTATGCTGGCAGGGTGTACGGCTTATGATCGTACGAAAGACCAATTTGTGCAGCCCGTGGTGAAAGATGTGAAGAAAGGCATGAGTCGGGCGCAGGTCGCGCAGATTGCCGGTAAGCCTTCATCTGAAGTCAGTATGATCCATGCGCGTGGGACATGTCAGACCTACATCCTGGGTCAACGAGATGGTAAAGCTGAGACCTATTTTGTTGCATTAGACGATACCGGACACGTGATTAACTCCGGCTATCAGACCTGTGCGGAGTACGACACCGACCCGCAGGCGGCGAAGAAGTAACATCTGCTTATTGCCTGAGCACTCTGAAGAACCGGCCATCGCGCCGGTTTTTTTGTATCACCTGATCTTATTTATTGACGCGAATTATTTACCCGAAATGTGAAGGGGGTCATAACACCAGGTCAAGGAGAGACAATTTTGTTGGTCAAGGAAATACCATCCTCCAGTGCAATCCCGTATACTCATTTCAGCCACCTAATAAAGTAATTTAGCTGACGCAAGTTACCCAGAGCATGGATGCAGGTTATGGCTTGCGGAGTGTCTGGTTGACAGATAATCGCATAAGAGGAACGTTTTTATGGAAAAGAAACATATTTATCTGTTTTGTTCTGCGGGCATGTCGACGTCCCTGTTGGTATCGAAGATGCGTGCGCAGGCCGAAAAATACGAAGTACCGGTCATTATTGAAGCGTTTCCTGAAACACTGGCTGGCGAAAAAGGCCCTGCGGCCGACGTTGTGTTATTAGGTCCGCAAATTGCTTATATGTTACCCGAAATTCAGCGTTTGTTACCCAACAAACCTGTAGAAGTGATTGACTCGCTGCTGTATGGCAAAGTCGATGGTTTAGGCGTGCTTAAAGCTGCAGTTGCAGCAATTAAAAAAGCCGCAGCAAATTAATTATTTTGTTTTAATTTTCCCGTCAAAGAGTTATTTCATTAACATTCGCCGCAATATTACATTGCGGTATTTAAGGGTATTTTTCTATGAGTAACGCTATTGCTTCACTTGAAAAGGTACTCCTTCCTTTTGCTGTAAAAATTGGAAAGCAGCCACACGTTAATGCAATCAAAAACGGCTTTATTCGTTTAATGCCGTTAACCCTCGCTGGGGCCATGTTTGTATTAATCAATAACGTTTTCCTGAGCTTTGGGGAGGGGTCGTTTTTTTATTCTCTGGGTATTCGACTTGATGCTTCTACTATTGAAAATCTCAATAGCTTAAAAGGCATCGGTGGAAACGTCTATAACGGTACGCTGGGTATTATGTCATTGATGGCGCCATTCTTTATAGGTATGGCGCTGGCAGAAGAGCGTAAAGTTGATTCGCTGGCGGCAGGTCTGTTATCCGTCGCGGCATTTATGACCGTAACGCCTTATAGCGTGGGCGAAGCCTATGCCGTAGGCGCTAACTGGCTGGGCGGCGCGAATATTATTTCCGGTATTATTATCGGTCTGGTTGTCGCGGAAATGTTCACCTTTGTTGTTCGCCGTAATTGGGTTATTAAATTACCCGATAGCGTGCCGACATCCGTTTCGCGTTCGTTTTCTGCGCTGATCCCGGGTTTTCTTATCCTCTCTGTGATGGGGATTATCGCCTGGGCGTTGACAACGTTTGGCACTAACTTCCATCAGATCATCATGGATTCCATTTCTACTCCACTGGCATCACTGGGCAGTGTAGTCGGTTGGGCATACGTGATTTTTGTTCCGCTGCTGTGGTTCTTTGGTATTCACGGTTCACTGGCGCTGACCGCGCTGGACAGCGGTATCATGACGCCATGGGCGCTGGAAAACATCTCTATCTACCAACAGTTTGGTTCCGTAGACGCTGCGCTGGAAGCCGGTAAGACCTTCCACGTCTGGGCGAAACCGATGCTGGACTCCTATATTTTCCTGGGTGGTAGTGGTGCAACGCTGGGGCTGATTATTGCTATCTTCCTGGCATCTCGTCGCCCGGACTATCGTCAGGTTGCGAAACTGGCATTACCGTCAGGTATCTTCCAGATTAACGAACCTATCCTGTTCGGTCTGCCGATTATCATGAACCCGGTGATGTTTATCCCGTTCATTCTGGTTCAACCGATTCTGGCAGCGATTATGCTGGCGGCCTACTACACCGGCATTATTCCACCGATTACTAACATTGCACCGTGGACAATGCCAACCGGGTTGGGGGCGTTCTTTAACACCAACGGCAGTGTCGCCGCGCTGTTAGTCGCACTGTTCAACCTGGGTGTCGCAACATTGGTTTACCTGCCATTCGTCGTGGTAGCCAACAAAGCACAGAACGTGATTGACCAAGAAGAAAGCGAAGAAGATATCGCTAACGCACTGAAATTCTAAATTTAATCCGGCATGGCTTCCCGGTCATGCCGGACTGTACCAGAGGAAAAGAATATGTTGGACATCGAAAATATCGTCGATACAGCGTCAGAAGCTGAAGAGCTTGAAGAAGTGGTGATGGGGCTAATCATCAATTCAGGTCAGGCGCGTAGCCTGGCATATGCGGCTCTCAAACAGGCCAAGCAGGGTGATTTTGAGTCGGCGAAAGCGATGATGGAACAGTCTCGCATGGCGCTTAATGAAGCGCACCTTGTACAAACCAAACTGATTGAAGGCGATCAGGGTGAGGGTAAAATGAAAGTCAGTCTGGTTCTGGTTCATGCGCAGGATCATCTGATGACGTCAATGCTGGCGCGTGAGCTGGTTACCGAATTGATTGAGCTTCACGAGAAGCTGAAATAGCGAGGAGTGAATGATGCAGCTACAGATTAACGCACCGGAAATCAAAACCGTTTATGAGCAGCAGCTTTTTAATGGCAAAAATTTTCATGTGTTTATCTACAACAAAACTGAGAGTATCAGTGGACTGCATCAGCATGACTACTATGAATTTACCCTGGTTTTAACCGGACGTTATTATCAGGAAATCAACGGCAAGCGCGTGCTGCTTGAACGTGGAGACTTTGTCTTTATCCCGCTGGGATCGCATCACCAAAGTTTCTATGATTTTGGCGCCACCAGAATCCTTAACGTTGGTATCAGCAAACGTTTTTTTGAACAGCATTATCATCCTTTATTACCGTTTTGTTTTGTAGCATCACAGGTGTATCGGGCTAATAACTCTTTTCTCACCTATATTGAAACGGTGATTGCATCGCTGAACTTTCGCGAGAGCGGGCTGGATGAATTTGTAGAAGTGGTCACCTTCTATATTATTAATCGGCTGCGTCATCATCGTGAAGAGCAAGTACTGGATGATATTCCACAATGGCTTAAAACCACCGTGGAGACTATGCATGATAAACGGCAGTTTAGTGAAAATGCGTTGGAAAATATGGTACACCTGTCCGCAAAGTCCCAGGAGTATCTGACCCGCGCAACGCAGCGGTATTACAGCAAAACACCCATGCAGATTATTAATGAAATCCGCATTAACTTTGCTAAAAAACAGCTGGAGATGACTAACTATTCTGTCACAGATATTGCGTATGAGTCGGGATACAGCAGCCCAAGCCTGTTTATTAAAACGTTTAAGAAAATGACGTCGTTTACGCCGAATAGCTATCGTAAGAAATTAACTGAATTTAATCAGTAAACATTATTCGTTAATTGCCAGTTTTCATCGCTTGCCCTAAATATTACCGGGATTGCAATGCTATTCCTGAAGAAAGGGTAAAGCGTAATACACGTCAGTGTTTTTACACTGAAGGGAGAAATTATGAATCAGAAATTAAAAGTCGTCACTATTGGTGGCGGGAGCAGCTACACCCCTGAATTACTTGAAGGCTTTATTAAGCGTTATCATGAATTACCGGTTACTGAACTGTGGCTGGTGGATGTCGAGGGTGGAAAAGAGAAGCTGGATATTATTTTTGATTTATGCCAGAGAATGATCGACAAAGCTGGCGTCCCGATGAAGCTGTATAAAACGCTGGATCGTCGTGAAGCGTTGAAAGATGCTGATTTTGTGACAACACAGCTGCGAGTCGGGCAATTGAAAGCGCGTGAACAGGATGAACGTATTCCGCTGAGCCACGGCTATCTCGGACAGGAGACGAACGGTGCAGGCGGCCTGTTTAAAGGTCTGCGTACCATTCCGGTTATTTTTGACATCGTGAAGGATGTCGAAGAATTGTGTCCGAATGCCTGGGTGATTAACTTTACGAACCCGGCCGGGATGGTGACAGAAGCGGTCTATCGCCACACTAATTTCAAGAAATTCATCGGTGTGTGTAATATTCCCATCGGCATGAAAATGTTTATTAGTGATGTGCTGGCGCTGAAAGAGAGCGACGATTTATCTATCGATCTGTTCGGTTTAAACCATATGGTCTTTATTAAAGACGTACTGGTGAACGGTGAATCGCGTTTTGATGAACTGCTGGACGGCGTGGCTTCAGGTCAGCTTAAAGCCTCTACGGTAAAAAATATTTTCGACTTGCCGTTTAGCGAAGGACTTATTCGTTCGCTGAAACTGTTGCCGTGCTCTTATTTGCTCTACTACTTCAAGCCAAAAGAGATGTTGGCCATTGAAATGGGTGAATATTATAAGGGCGGCGCACGCGCTCAGGTGGTACAGAAAGTCGAGAAGCAGCTTTTCGAACTTTATAAGAACCCTGAACTGAACGTAAAACCGAAGGAGCTTGAGCAACGCGGTGGCGCTTATTATTCTGATGCGGCTTGCGAAGTGATCAACGCTATCTACAACGACAAGCAGACAGAGCACTATGTCAACATTCCTCACCATGGGCATGTTGATAATATTCCGGCTGACTGGGCGGTAGAAATGACCTGCACGTTGGGGCGTAATGGCGCAACGCCGCACCCACGGATCACGCATTTTGATGAGAAAGTGCTGGGTCTTATCTATACCATTAAAGGGTTTGAAGTGGCGGCCAGTAATGCTGCGTTGAGCGGTGAGTTTAATGATGTGCTGCTGGCGTTAAACCTGAGCCCGTTGGTGCACTCTGACCGTGATGCTGAAATCCTGGCGCGTGAGCTGATTCTGGCGCACGAGAAGTGGCTGCCTAACTTTGCCGCGTGTATCGAGAAACTCAAAAGCGAACAACACTGATCGAGGTTGGCTATGGAACGCGTACTGATTGTGAATGCGGATGATTTTGGCCTGAGCAAAGGACAAAACTACGGCATTGTTGAGGCCTGTCGCAATGGTGTTGTGACATCGACGACAGCGCTGGTGAATGGCGAGGCCATTGACCACGCAGTCCAACTGAGTCGCGATTTACCTCAACTTGCCGTTGGTATGCACTTTGTTCTGACGCTGGGGAAACCGTTGACGGCGATGCCAGGCCTCGTTCGCGATGGGCTTTTGGGGAAATGGATCTGGCAGATGGCTGAGGAAGATGCCTTGCCGCTGGATGAAATTTCACAGGAGCTGGAGGCTCAGTATGCGCGTTTTATCGCCTTGTTCGGGCGGGAACCGACGCATCTGGATAGTCACCACCATGTGCATATGTTCCCGCAGCTATTCCCCATCGTGGCCAGCTTTGCTGCACAACGCGGCATTGCGTTGCGTATCGACCGCCGGACGGTATTGCAGGCCGCTGACTTGCCGGATTCGTTGCGTACTTCTCATGGATTCAGCAGTGAGTTTTATGGCGAAGAGATTTCTGAAGCGCTGTTTTTGCAGGTACTGGATGCGTCAGCTGACAGAGGTGAGTCTTCGCTGGAAGTTATGTGTCACCCGGCCTTTATCGACAACACTATTCGACAAAGTGCCTACTGTTACCCCCGTTTAACTGAGCTTGATGTGCTGACGTCTTCGTCATTGAAATATGCTATTGCGGAGCGCGGTTATCGTCTTGGCAGTTTTCTGAACGTGTAATTCCTGAGTTTGCGGCGCGAAGACGCGCCGCATTTTTTTTAGGCCGGAATGGCTCCTGTTTTACCCGCACGTGACCAGACGCGATGCTCGGCCATCAGCGCAAATAACGTGTCCATGAATTGTGCATCCGCATTGTCTGCTTCCACTACGCCTTCTTCTCCCTGGTTTGCAATATTCAGCACGGCCTTAAACTGACGGGCATCGCCTGCCAGCGCGATAGGTTTTAAATGCTTGTACGCTTCCAGCAAGTAATAACGGGCATCACCTCTCGCTTCGATATCTGCGATATTACCGCAAGGAACAATAACCGCATCGACGGTCAGTGACGGCGAGCCGGAGAAGGTCCCCGCGATCGTCAGTACGGAGCCATCGTCAGCAATGACATCTCCCATCCGCGAATAAAGCAATTTGCTGTGAACGCCCTTAGCCTGTAAGGCTTGCAACACCGCCAGCATATCGGCTGATTTCACCTGATCATTGAGTAAAATCGCCACGACGCGACCTTTAATATCTCCCTGCGAATTCGCGTACAGGCTAAGAGATGGCGCTTTTTGTAGCCCATTTACATTGGGTGGTGGCGTAATCTGCGTCTGTTCATCGGTCAGTTCAAAACCAAGGTTAGTTGCTACGGATTGTGCAAGCTGGAGATCAATATGCGCCAGCTGATCGACCACTCTTTCCCGAATGTAAGGGCGGGTGACTTTGCTAAGCTCAAAACTGAATCCGCCAACAATATGCTGCTGTTCAACGGGTGTCTGGCTTAGCCAGAACAGGCGAGGGTGCGCATAGTACTCTGCAAATGAGGGACTGCGTTCGCGAATTTTATCTCCGTCAATGCGCTCCTGATAGGATTCAAATCCACCGTGTTTAGGACCGGGTGGAGTTTCACGGGGCCAGTTATCGTTAATGGAGTTGGGTTCGTAGTTGGCAGGATTCGTATCAATGTCCATACGATGCATGCCATCGCGTTGGAAGTTATGATACGGGCAGGTAGGGCGGTTAATGGGGATTTCATGGAAATTCGGCCCGCCCAGACGGCTGATTTGTGTATCGGTGTACGAGAAGAGTCGGCCTTGTAACAGAGGGTCGTTGGTAAAATCAATGCCGGGGACGATATGTCCAGGATGAAAAGCTACCTGTTCGTTTTCGGCGAAGAAATTGTCCGGGTTGCGATTAAGCACCATTTTACCGACACGTTGAACCGGAACCAGCTCTTCGGGGATCAGTTTTGTGGGGTCGAGCAGGTCAAAATCGAATTTGAATTCGTCTTCTTCAGGAATTAACTGTAACCCCAGTTCATATTCTGGATAATCGCCCGCTTCAATGGCTTCCCACAGATCCCGGCGGTGAAAGTCAGGATCCCGGCCGGTCAGTTTTTGCGCTTCATCCCATATCAGGGAAGCCTTACCGGCAAGAGGTTTCCAGTGGAAGCGTACAAAGGTCGCTTTGCCCTCGGCGTTAATCAGCCGGAAGGTATGAATGCCAAAGCCTTCCATGGTGCGATAGCTTCTGGGGATGCCCCGGTCGGACATGGCCCACATGACGTTATGCAGTGTTTCCGGCTGCAGGGAGACGTAATCCCAAAAGGTATCGTGGGCGCTTTGCCCTTGCGGAATAGCCCAATGAGGTTCAGGTTTAACGGCGTGGACGAAATCCGGGAATTTGTGGGCATCCTGAATAAAAAAGATGGGGGTATTATTCCCCACCAGATCGAAAATGCCCTCTTCGGTATAAAACTTTGTCGCAAAACCGCGAATATCTCTGACGGTATCTGCGGAGCCTGCGCCGCCCTGGACGGTTGAGAAACGTACAAACACGGGGGTTATCTTGCTTTCATCAGACAGAAAGTCGGCTTTCGTCGTTGCACTTAAGCTGCGATAGGGCTGGAAGTAACCATGTGCGGCGGAACCTCGGGCATGGACAATTCTTTCAGGAATACGCTCGTGATCAAAATGGGTAATTTTCTCCCGCAGGATAAAATCTTCCAGCAATGTTGGTCCACGGTTTCCGGCGCGTAGAGAGTTTTGGTCGTCTGCGATACGTACGCCCTGGTTGGTGGTAAGGGCAAAGTTTTCGCTACCTTTACGATGTTGCTCCAGGGCGTTGAGTTTGTCGTTAACCGTATCGGGAGCCTTTATGCTGCCTGGGGCGGTGGGTTGCATGCCCGGTGGAGTCAGTTCTGGTGTCGGTTTGTGCGAGCCGTCATCAGGAGCCAGTGAATCAAGCCCTGGTTTGGATTCGCTGGCATCATGAACCGGCGCAGGGTGATGGAGTGGGTGCTTTTCATTGTGTGACATTGAACTCGTCTCCTGTTTTCATTTCTGAAAGGGTCGTTGTTGCTGTCAAAAGCTTTAACTATAGACCACTCATCTGTGGGTGCCCGGCGGAGGTGGTGCGATAAACCGTTATGAACAGGGCAAACAGCGCACGCAAGGCAGGACGTCAGGGCGCAAAATCGGCTAAGATAGTGTTTTTCTGATTTTTAGTCTTTGTCTTTAGTGAAGCAACTGATTATGAAACCTCTTCGCCAACAAAATCGTCCTGTTATCAGCTATGTTCCGCGTGTAGAGCCCGCGCCGCCAGAGCATGCGATAAAAATGGATGCGTTTCGTGACGTATGGATACTGCGCGGAAAATATGTCGCTTTTGTCTTAATAGGAGAGGCCTTTCAGCGTTCGCCAGCGTTTACGGTCCCGGAATCGGCACAACGCTGGGCGAACCAGGTTCGCCAGGAAAATGAATTGAGCGAGTAATCGGATATAAAAAAAACGCCGGAGCATCATGCTCCGGCGTTTTTTTATGCTTTCGTTGCAGGCTTAGTGGTGCGCCAGTTCGGCATTATCATCACTGTCCAGAACGGCTTTGTCGGTCTGCTTCAGCCACTGGCTGGTGAGCGTACCGGCAGTCATGGAACCGCTAACGTTCAATGCGGTACGACCCATATCGATCAACGGTTCAACGGAGATCAGCAGAGCGACCAGCGTGACCGGCAGACCCATTGCAGGCAGTACGATCAGTGCAGCAAAGGTCGCACCGCCGCCGACACCCGCAACACCGGCGGAGCTGACAGTCACAATACCGACCAGTGTGGCAATCCACATTGGGTCCAGCGGGTTAATCCCGACAGTTGGGGCAACCATCACGGCCAGCATAGCCGGGTAGAGACCGGCACAACCGTTTTGACCAATCGTTGCACCAAATGAGGCTGCAAAGCTGGCGATGGACTCCGGTACACCCAGACGACGGGTCTGCGCTTCAACATTCAGCGGAATAGAGGCTGCACTGGAGCGGCTGGTGAAGGCGAAGGTCAGTACCGGCCAGACTTTACGGAAGTATTTCAGCGGGCTAACACCGTTAATACCCAGCAGTACACCGTGAACCACGAACATAATCGCCAGACCGAGATAAGACGCTACGACGAAGCTACCCAGTTTGATGATGTCTTGCAGGTTGGAGCCCGCAACAACTTTGGTCATCAGCGCCAGCACACCGTACGGCGTCAACTGCATAACCAGACGCACCAGCTTCATCACCCAGCTTTGCAGGGTATCGATGGCGATTAACACACGCTCGCCTTTCGGTGCGTCATCTTTCAGCAGTTTAAGCGCAGCCACACCCAGGAATGCGGCGAAAATCACAACGCTGATGATCGACGTCGGGTTAGCACCGGTCAGGTCGGCAAACGGGTTTTTCGGTATAAACGACAGCACCAGTTGTGGAACACTGAGGTCAGCGACTTTGCCGACATAATTGGTTTGGATAGCATTCAGACGTGCTGTTTCCGCACCGCCCTGCACCAGACCTTCTGCGGTCAGACCGAACAGGTTGGTTACCAAAACACCGACCAGCGCGGCAATCAGCGTAGTAAACAGCAGCGTTCCGATGGTCAGGAAGCTGATTTTACCCAGTTGGGAAGCGTTGTGCAGACGGGCTACGGCGCTGAGAATGGAGGCAAATACCAGCGGCATAACAATCATTTGCAGCAGTTGCACATAACCGTTACCGACAATGTTGAACCATTGTACGGAATCTTTCAGTACCTGGCTGTCAGAGCCGTAAATCGTGTGCAGGGCAAGGCCAAACACCACACCCATGACAAGACCAACCAGTACTTTTTTGGCCAGACTCCACTGTTTATGGCGGGCTTGCGCCAGCACAAACAGCAGTGCGACGAACACGACAATGTTCGCGATTAATGGAAAGTTCATCCCCGTTCTCCTGATCTTTTTATATGTATCACCCAGCTTCGGTGATTCTGTTGGCGCAAGATTAGCAGAACTGTGACTTGCCTCTTATATTCAAATGGAATTGTTTATGCCAAAAACGCTGTTTTGGCCGATTTCTTAATCAGCCTGATGCTTTATAAAACGGTTAAACTGCATTTGTAAGGTATTAATCATTTGCGATGACCAGCGGACAGCACTGTTATCCGGTACTGTTTGCGGCATCCAGATTGCCCACGCGAACAGCGCCATGCATAAAAATCGCTCCAGTTGATTCCCTTTTTGCGGTACGAGGATCGGCAGGCGAAAACGCCAGCGGCAGGGCCATAACAGGGGAACGCCTGCAGGGGTGAGCATATCTGCCAGAATGTGGCTCAGGTAGCCGAGCACCATCCCTTGTAACGCATCGGCAGGGATTATCCAGGTATCAGGGACTTTCAGGTAAAACGTGGCAAGCAGGGCGAAGACCGCCAGCAGACTATGGGTAAAACCCCGATGGCCAAATGCCCGGGCAATCGGTTTTGAGATCCATTTCAGACGTTGGCCAAGCAAAGACTTAGGATGATCGATATCGGGCAGCAGGCACGTTAAAATGGCTGAAGGAACAATATGCCACCAGTCACCCTGAGCGAGAACGGGCGTTAGCTCGGCATTTTTGGCAAATACCGCACAGGCAATAGAAAAAAGAAGGTGGCCTTCCGCCGTCATGATAAAACCCAATAAACTGTCAATTCATACAGTATAGGGGTTTTATACAGTAGACGGAAGAGGTGACGTTGTAACCCTTTGTCACAATCGGGCGATTAACGCGCCAGCCACCCGCCATCCACTGCCAGCGTATAGCCATTGATGTAGTCAGAGGCGGAACTGGCAAGGAAAACTACCGGTCCTTTCAGGTCGTCCGGCGTTCCCCAGCGTCCGGCTGGAATACGATCAACAATCTCCTGGTTACGCGCGGTATCTTCACGCAACTGCTGCGTATTATTCGTGGCCATATAACCCGGCGCGATTGCGTTAACATTGATACCTTGCGCAGCCCACTCGTTTGCCAGCAGGCGGGTGATACCCAGCACACCGCTTTTCGATGCCGTATAGGAAGGCACGCGGATGCCACCCTGAAAAGAGAGCATTGACGCAATATTAATGATTTTTCCCCCGTTTCCCTGAGCGAGAAACTGGCGCGCTACGGCCTGGGATAAAAAGAACACGGATTTGAGATTTACGTTCATCACCTCATCCCAGTCTTTCTCGCTAAAGTCCAGCGCGTCCTGGCGACGAATGGTCCCCGCGTTGTTGACCAGAATATCGACCCGGCCCAGCGTGGTGACGGTTTGGGTCACAATGTCAGCGAGGGCGTCCTGTCGACTGAGGTCAGCCTGAATAGCCATAAAACGCCGGCCGAGGGCCTGGATCTTCGCCGCTGTATCATGCGGGATTTTGCGATTCACCCCAACCACGTCACAGCCCGCCTCTGCCAGCGCAAGCGCCATACCTTGGCCAAGGCCGGTATCACATCCGGTGACGATTGCGACTTTACCTGTAAGACCAAACGTATCCAAAACCATGTTCACCCCGATTATCAATTATTGTTATTGCTGTGGTTCAGGTGAAGGATAGGAGAGGTGGCAAACAAATACAATTAAAAATGAAACGATGTTTTGAAATTTGTGATTTCACGAAGAAAACGGGCAATGCTGGCATTGCCCGTTGGCGGATTACCCGCGCAGTTGAGCGGCGGTAAGATTAACAAGCGACGTCAGTTTTACGTCGGCAAGCACAAACCGCGGATCGTCCTGATTCTCGTGTGCAGGTACGACGATGGAGCGCATACGCGCCGCTTTCGAGGCGATCATACCGTTAACGGAGTCTTCCAGTGCCACACAGGTTAATGGGTCAACGCCCAGTTTTGCGGCGCAGTCGAGGTAAACCTGAGGATGTGGTTTGCTGTACGGGAGTTTTTCTGCGGAAGCCAGTGCATCAAAGCTGTCGCGGAGATCAAACATGGTCAGCACTTTTTCCAGCATATGCAGTGGGGAGGCAGACGCAAGCCCAACCATCAGCCCCTGCTCCTTACACAGCGCGACGGCTTCACGCACGCCGGGCAGCAATGGGCGAGTTTCTTCGACCAGTGAAATGGCTCGGGTGATGATCCGGTCAGTGACCTCCTGGCGCGACGGGCCGTTCCACGGCTGCTGGGCGAACCAGAGATCCACAACCATGTCGATACGCAATCCCAATGTATCCGGAAGTTCATGGCGGCGGGTGATATCTACGCCTAAACTTGCCATCACATCCAGTTCGGCCTGATCCCAGAGGGGTTCTGAATCGACCAGTAATCCATCCATATCGAAAATTGCAGCAAGAATTTGACGCGGGGTTGACATCACAACCTCTCCTTTGAGAATTAAACAGCAGGGATTAAGAGCGCAGTTGAACAGGCTCTAAGCGTTCATTATGGCTAATCCTCATTATATCGCCTTTAAAGATCAGGCGAAAACGGTTATCAACGGGTAAACTTAGGCCAAAATGACACGTCTTTATCAAGGGGAACGCATGACGTATCAACAAGCTGGACGCATCGCGATTTTGAAAAGGCTGGTGGGGTGGATTATTTTCATCCCTGCGCTGATTTCAACGTTGGTTTCAGTACTGAAATTTATGTATGCGCACAGTGAGAAACAGGAGGGCATTAACGCGGTTATGCTCGATTTTGCCCATGTGATGATTGACATGATGCGGGTGAATACGCCGTTTCTGAATCTGTTTTGGTATAACTCGCCGACACCCGATTTTCAAAGTGGGCTGAATCTCGTCTTCTGGCTGATTTTTATCCTGATTTTTATCGGCCTGGCGATGCAGGATTCGGGGGCCAGAATGAGTCGTCAGGCACGTTTTTTACGCGAGGGTGTCGAAGACCAACTGATTCTGGAACAGGCGAAAGGGAGTGAAGGGCTGTCGCGCGAGCAAATTGAGTCGCGTATTGTCGTGCCGCACCATACGATTTTCCTGCAGATTTTCCCGCTCTATATTCTGCCAGTGATTGTTATCGTCATCGGCTATTTCTTCTTTTCCTTACTGGGATTTTTGTAAGTACAGCATTATCAGGCCTACGCAGGAGCAAAACGGTAGGCCTGATAAACAACGCGCTATCAGGTTATCTCAGCGTTAAGCCGCCAGTAACCTTTCCATCGCTTTTTGCGCCACCACCAGGTGCTGCCCCCCGAACAGAATCGCCCGATTCAGCAGAGTGTAGAGCTGATAGATGGGCTGTCGATCCAGAAAATCTAACGGCAGTGGTGAGACAGACTGATAGCCGTCATAAATTTGGGGGGGGTGATCGGTGTGTAACGGTAGCATCGCCAGATCGCACTCCCGGTCACCCCAATAACAGGCTGGATCAAAAATATAAGGGCCGTTAGGGCCGAGAGCACAGTTTCCCGACCACAAATCGCCATGGAGCAGTGAAGGCTGCGGCTGGTGAGAAGAAAGTCTCTGCTGAACATGTTCGACAATGGCGTCGATATTGCCAAACGCGATCCCTTTTTCAGCCGCGAGTTCCAGTTGCCAGCCAATGCGTTGTTCCGCAAAAAAGGTTGACCAGCGGCGCTGCCAGGTATTGGGTTGTGGTGTTGTGGAGAGCGCATTATCGAAGTCGAGACCAAACTGCGGTTGATCGCTCCATTCATGCAAATGCGCAAGCTGCTGTCCCAGAATAAAGGCGTTGTGGGCATCAAGTGGGCGAGGAGGGAGAAAATCCATCACCAGGAAGCTGTAGTCCCTGTCTGCACCTACCGCCCAGACTTTGGGAACGGATACGGTTTGGCTTCGGGAAAGGAGTTCCAGCTGATCGGCTTCCGCCGTAAAGCCGGACAACAGCTCTCTTTCATCGCATTTGACGAAAAAATCGCGCCCCGCATAGCGTAAATGCCATGCGGCGTGGATCTCTCCGCCGGGCAGTTCATTACGCAGTTCGATTTCGCCTTCACCTAATTGCTCGCTTAAAAGACGACTGATAGCCTGCCACATGATGTCTCTCCCCATGTTATCTGCCAGATCATAAGGTTAGCGCAAGAATTCGTTTAAAAAACACGAACTGACGCACACCATAGACGCGTCATTGCTGGAAAGGCACTTAATGTTTGTCGTTCTTCCACTCCTCGCTGGGATAAGGAGACTTTCGGTTGCATGTGATTCACTTCTTTGTAATCACATGATTTTTTAGCATAGACGCATAATTCATATGCCGAAAGTTTTGTGGGCAAATCCCCCTTGCCGCAAGGGGGAGGTGCGATTAGCTGGAAAGATACGAATAAATTTTTTGCGTATCATCCAAAGAACACAGACGCGTACCGTGGTTGAGCGTGGCGGCGCTACCGGCTGCGACACCAAAGCGTACAATATCTTCAAAAGGGGCGTTTTCAGCTAATTTTAGCGTCATCGCGCCCACCATACTGTCGCCCGCGCCGACAGTACTTTGACTTTTCACCGGTGGCGGAACGACCTGTACGCAGGTTTTACTGTCGACTCCCAGCGCCCCTTGTGGCCCAAGCGAGACCACAACGCGATGGGCTTTACCGCTTTGTACAATTTCCTGTGCGGCTTTGCGGACGTCGTCAGGCTGAGTCAGTTCGCGATTGACGAGGGCGCTCAGTTCTTTGAGGTTGGGTTTGACCAGTTCAATATTACCGATGGCTAACGCCGCTGCCAGCGCATCTCCAGAGCTATCAACAATGCAACGAATGCCCTGTTTTTGTGCCGTAGTGACAAGCCGGGTCAACTTTTCAAGTTTGACGCCGGGCGGCAAACTGCCGCTAATCACCAGTAGCGCACCCGATTCAATCTCCAGCACCTGATCCTGCAGTTGGTGAAATTCGTCATCACTGAGCGTGGCGCCAGGCATCACAAAACGATATTGCTCGCCGCTGGATTCCACGTGGACATGCAGATTTTGTCGGGTCCAGTCTTTGGCCTCTATTGTTGATACAGGAACATTTTCATCGGCGAGTAGGGACACAAGGTGCTCTCCGGTAGCGCCGCCTGCCGGAAAGATAGCCGTCGCGGTACCACCCAGATGTGCAATAGCGCGAGCCACGTTGATGCCACCGCCACCCGGTTCAAAAACTGGCGATGTACAGCGAAGTTTACCTTCGGGGTAGATTTGAGGGGTGATTGTTGCGCTATCGAGAGAGGGCGCAAGTGTTAACGTATAGATACGTACCATCTTTACCTCCTGTTAGGCTTTCCTCAGTCTGGCACTTAACGCCACGAAAGTGAAGTAATTAACAGCATGATTTATCGCATCTTTATTTAAAATGCGCGCGGTAAAGATATATAAATAAAATAATGATTTAAGAGCGCTCTTATTCAAAAAATGAAATAAGAATTTATTGCTATGTTATTCGAGTCTTTTTATAATTTGTTACCTTTCTTGGGGCGTTTGTCATTGATCCCTATGAAAGTTTCCGAGACCGTAATGGTCTCTTTTTTTGTTGTACGGACTCTTAATAAATGAAGCTTTTGAAGACAGTACCCGCAGCATTAATGCTGACGGGGTGCGTGTTTGCGTCAATGCATGCCGCCGCCGATGATTCCGTTTTTACTGTCATGGATGACCCTTCCAGCGCGAAAAAACCTTTTGAAGGTAACCTGAACGCGGGATACCTTGCCCAGTCAGGCAACACAAAAAGTTCTTCTTTAACTGCAGACACCACCATGACCTGGTACGGTGAAACGACGGCGTGGTCTCTGTGGGGAAATGCCAGCAACACCTCCTCAAATGATGAGCGTTCTTCGGAAAAATATGCTGCAGGTGGTCGTAGTCGTTTTAATATGACCGATTACGATTATCTCTTTGGACAGGCGAGCTGGCTGACTGACCGTTATAACGGTTATCACGAGCGTGACGTACTGACCGCAGGTTATGGTCGTCAGTTCCTTAACGGACCGGTGCACAGCTTCCGTTTTGAATTTGGTCCAGGTGTTCGCTATGACGAACACACCGATGGTGAAACTGAAACACAGCCACTGGGTTATGCATCCGGTGCCTATGCCTGGCAGATGACGGACACGACCAAGTTTACTCAGGGTGTGTCGGTATTCGGTGCTGACGATACGACAGTCAATTCAGAAACGGCCTTGAATGTTGCTATCAACGAACACTTTGGATTGAAGGTCGCTTATAACGTGACCTGGAACTCTGAACCGCCAGCAACGGCGCCAGATCATACCGATCGCCGCACGACACTTTCACTCGGTTATCGTATGTAGTCATAAGCCGGGTCAAATAAATGACCTGGCTTTTCTAAATTATCATTAAGTGTTATTATTTTCTGACCGGAGTTTTATTTTTTCTAAAATATTCACATCTCCATTATTCCTTCATTATTTCTCCACAATCCCGCGTTCTTATACATATTCAGTATATTTGACACGAATTGATAAATAAATTGACTAGATAAAAACGTGATCCAGATCTACACTGAAATCCACAGGCGATAATTCGCTTTCAGAAGTTAGCGTTAATTTAAGTAAGAGAATAATATATGAAAAAAATCAATGCGAGTGCAGCCGTCATCGTGCTTTCTGCTCTTTCCTTCGGCGTATTTGCTGCCGAACAGACAACCAGCGCACCTGCGAACAGTACGGCTCAGGTCGGCATTACTCATGCCTCCGACGTTGAAGCGGGCTCCAACATCGCGCCGGGATCCCAGTCTACGGGGCAAAGTATGAATGATGCGTTTGATGTTCATAAACTGGTTGCAGGCGAATGGTCCTAATATTCAAGGCAATATTCAGAAATATCATCGCCCAAATGTCGTAATGAAAAAACCGGATAATGATGTACCGGTTTTTTTGTTTTTAGCGTTAAACGTAAAGTATTTTTGAAATGTATTTTCTATATTAATATTTGAAAAATAAAATACGCAGAGAACCTTCCCCTCTACGTTCTCAGGTTTAACCCCAAATCATCGCTGCCCAACGCAGCATCAACATTGCCGCACAAATCACGAGTAGTACGACGACCATCTTCCAGTGTTTTTTTGCAAATCGATTTGTTGGCATTGTCTTTTTCCTGTCGCGTTCAGACCCTTACAGCATAGTGTAACAAAGGCGGCAGGTTGTCAGTGAATTGATTTACATCATAGATAGCGCGTTGATTGTTGCTTTGATCGGCCCGTAATGCCGTGTACACTGTCAAACGGTGTTATCAAAAAGCGGGTGTAGGTTACGTGATTGCCAGTCCGGTGATGCGTGACATATTTCGCAGAGTGAAGCGGGAATCAGCCCACACCTTTTTGGTAATTTTAAATATTGAAACTTTGTATGTGATCTTACGTGTGGGTCACCACTGCAAATAAGGATATAACATGCCTGTTATTACTCTTCCTGATGGCAGCCAACGCCATTACGACCACGCTGTAAGCCCCATGGATGTTGCGCTGGACATCGGTCCAGGTCTGGCGAAAGCCACTATTGCTGGTCGTGTAAATGGCGAGCTGGTTGATGCTTCCGATCTGATTGAACAAGATGCGACGCTCTCCATCATCACCGCTAAAGATGAAGAAGGTCTGGAGATCATTCGTCACTCTTGTGCGCACCTGTTAGGGCACGCGATCAAACAACTCTGGCCGCACACCAAAATGGCGATCGGACCGGTTGTTGACAATGGTTTCTACTACGATATCGATCTTGACCGTACGTTAACCCAGGAAGATGTCGACGCGCTCGAAAAGCGGATGCACGAGCTCGCTGAGAAAAACTACGATGTCATTAAGAAGAAAGTCAGCTGGCACGAAGCGCGTGAAACCTTCGTGAAGCGCGGCGAGACCTATAAAGTCTCTATTCTTGATGAAAACATTGCCCATGATGACAAACCTGGTTTGTATCATCATGAAGAATATGTCGATATGTGCCGTGGTCCGCACGTACCCAATATGCGTTTCTGTCATCACTTCAAACTGATGAAAACCGCAGGGGCGTACTGGCGTGGCGACAGCAACAACAAGATGCTGCAGCGTATTTACGGTACTGCATGGGCAGATAAAAAAGCGCTGAGCGCCTATCTGCAACGTCTGGAAGAAGCCGCTAAACGCGATCACCGTAAAATTGGTAAGCAACTCGACCTGTATCATATGCAGGAAGAGGCACCCGGTATGGTGTTCTGGCATAACGATGGCTGGACTATTTTCCGTGAACTGGAAGTCTTTGTGCGTTCCAAACTCAAAGAGTATCAGTATCAGGAAGTTAAAGGCCCGTTCATGATGGACCGTGTTCTGTGGGAGAAAACAGGGCACTGGGACAACTACAAAGATGCGATGTTCACTACCTCTTCTGAGAACCGTGAATACTGCATTAAGCCAATGAACTGTCCGGGTCACGTTCAGATCTTCAACCAGGGTCTGAAATCTTATCGTGATCTGCCGCTGCGTATGGCGGAGTTCGGTAGCTGCCACCGTAATGAGCCGTCAGGCGCATTGCACGGTCTGATGCGCGTACGTGGCTTCACTCAGGATGATGCGCATATCTTCTGTACCGAAGAGCAGATCCGCGATGAAGTTAACGCATGTATTCGTATGGTCTACGATATGTACAGCACCTTTGGCTTCGAGAAGATCGTCGTCAAACTGTCCACTCGCCCGGAAAAACGTATCGGTAGCGATGAAATGTGGGACCGTGCTGAAGCTGACCTGGCCGTTGCACTGGAAGAAAACAACATCCCGTTTGAGTTCCAACTGGGTGAAGGTGCATTCTACGGTCCGAAAATTGAATTTACCCTGTATGACTGCCTCGATCGTGCATGGCAGTGCGGTACTGTACAGCTGGACTTCTCTCTGCCGTCCCGTTTAAGCGCCTCTTATGTTGGCGAAAACAACGAGCGTCAGGTGCCGGTTATGATTCACCGCGCAATTCTTGGGTCTATGGAACGTTTCATCGGTATCCTGACTGAAGAGTTTGCTGGCTTCTTCCCGACCTGGCTTGCGCCGGTTCAGGTTGTGGTCATGAACATTACCGATTCACAGTCTGAATACGTAAACGAATTAACGCAGAAACTGCAAAATGCGGGTATTCGTGTAAAAGCAGACTTGAGAAATGAGAAGATAGGCTTTAAAATCCGCGAGCACACTTTACGTCGTGTCCCTTACATGTTGGTCTGTGGCGACAAAGAGGTAGAAGCAGGCAAAGTTGCCGTGCGTACCCGTCGTGGCAAAGACTTGGGCAGCCTGGACGTAAATGAAGTTATCGAGAAGCTGCAACAAGAGATTCGCAGCCGCAGTCTTCAACAACTGGAGGAATAAGGTATTAAAGGCGGAAAACGAGTTCAAACGGCACGTCCGAATCGTATCAATGGCGAGATTCGCGCCCTGGAAGTTCGCTTAACAGGTCTGGAAGGCGAAGCTTTGGGTATTGTGAGTCTGAGAGAAGCGATCGAAAAAGCTGAAGAAGCTGGAGTAGATTTAGTTGAAATCAGCCCTAACGCCGAACCGCCAGTTTGTCGTATCATGGACTACGGCAAGTTCCTTTATGAAAAGAGTAAGTCTTCTAAGGAACAGAAGAAAAAGCAAAAAGTTATCCAGGTTAAGGAAATTAAATTCCGTCCTGGCACCGACGATGGCGATTACCAGGTAAAACTCCGCAGCCTGGTACGCTTTCTGGAAGATGGCGATAAGGCTAAGATCACGCTGCGTTTTCGCGGTCGTGAGATGGCCCACCAACAGATCGGTATGGAAGTGCTCAACCGCGTCCGTGACGATCTGAGTGAACTGGCAGTAGTCGAATCCTTCCCAACGAAGATCGAAGGCCGCCAGATGATCATGGTGCTCGCTCCTAAGAAGAAACAGTAAGGCCTTCAAGTAGCAATGTCTGTGGAGCCTACGGGTTCCACAGCCGTTGTTCGCCTACGTTTCGTTTATTAACAATGCGAAGTGGAAGTTATTAAGATGCCAAAAATTAAGACCGTACGCGGTGCTGCTAAGCGCTTCAAAAAAACCGGTGGTGGTGGATTTAAGCGTAAGCACGCAAACCTGCGTCATATTCTGACCAAAAAATCTACTAAGCGTAAACGTCACCTGCGTCCAAAAGGCCTCGTGTCTAAAGGCGATCTGGGTCTGGTTATCGCGTGCCTGCCGTACGCATAAGCCGTTAACGTTTAATTCATTTTTTTACTAAGAATATAGATACAGGAGAGCACATATGGCTCGCGTAAAACGTGGTGTAGTTGCCCGTGCACGTCACAAGAAAATTTTGAAACAAGCTAAAGGCTACTACGGTGCGCGTTCTCGCGTATACCGCGTTGCCTTCCAGGCTGTTATCAAAGCTGGTCAGTACGCTTATCGTGACCGTCGTCAGAAAAAGCGTCAGTTCCGTCAACTGTGGATTGCGCGTATCAACGCAGCAGCACGTCAGAACGGTATTTCTTACAGCAAATTCATCAACGGCCTGAAAAAAGCCTCTGTTGAAATCGACCGTAAGATCCTGGCTGACATCGCAGTATTCGACAAAGTAGCGTTCACCGCTCTGGTCGAAAAAGCGAAAGCAGCTCTGGCATAAGCCGGTGAAAAGAGGGAGCCTGGCTCCCTCTCTTTTATTTGTAGTCCAATCAATTAGTTGACAATTTATCCGTAAGCCTTTTCAATAAAGGTTGTCCGGTTTTTACCACACAAGGTAACGCAAGCATGAATGCTGCTATTTTCCGCTTCTTTTTTTACTTTAGCACCTGAACCCGGGAGGCTAGCGCGTGAAAGAAGAAACGGAAAACAGCGCCTAAAAGCCTCCCTGGTGGAGGCTTTTTTTATACACGTCATCCTTCAAGCTGCCGCGGTGGCTGCATTCTTTTACTGAATGATTTTGTGTATATACGTGCGACTAATGAATATCGCCACATAACGAGGAAAACCATGTCACATCTCGCAGAGCTGGTTGCCAGTGCAACGGCCGCCATTAACCAGGCTTCAGATGTTGCCGCGTTAGACAATGTCCGCGTCGAATATTTGGGCAAGAAAGGGCACCTGACCCTTCAGATGACTACCCTGCGCGAGCTGCCGCCAGAAGAGCGCCCGGCAGCAGGTGCGGTTATCAACGAAGCCAAAGAACAGGTACAGCAGGCGCTGAACGCACGTAAAGCTGAGTTAGAAAATGCCGCACTGAATGCGCGTCTGGCTGAAGAAACTATCGATATTTCCCTTCCGGGGCGTCGTATTGAAAACGGCGGTCTGCATCCGGTAACGCGTACTATCGATCGTATTGAGAGTTTCTTCGGTGAACTGGGCTTTACCGTGGCGACGGGCCCGGAAATCGAAGACGATTATCACAACTTCGATGCGCTGAATATTCCTGGCCATCACCCGGCGCGCGCTGACCACGACACATTCTGGTTTGATGCCACGCGTCTGCTGCGTACCCAGACCTCTGGTGTGCAGATCCGTACCATGAAAGAGAAGCAGCCGCCAATCCGCATTATCGCGCCGGGTCGCGTATATCGTAACGACTACGATCAGACGCACACCCCGATGTTCCATCAGATGGAAGGGCTGATCGTTGATACCAATATCAACTTCACCAACCTGAAAGGTACGCTGCACGACTTCCTGCGCAACTTCTTCGAAGAAGACCTGCAGGTTCGTTTCCGTCCATCCTATTTCCCGTTCACGGAACCTTCTGCGGAAGTTGACGTAATGGGTAAAAACGGCAAATGGCTGGAAGTTCTGGGCTGCGGTATGGTTCACCCGAACGTACTGCGCAATGTCGGCATCGATCCGGAAATTTACTCTGGCTTTGCATTCGGCATGGGAATGGAGCGTCTGACTATGCTGCGTTACGGTGTCACCGATCTGCGTTCTTTCTTCGAAAACGATCTGCGTTTCCTCAAACAGTTTAAATAAAGGCAGGATAAAACAATGAAATTCAGTGAACTGTGGTTACGCGAATGGGTTAACCCGGCGATTGATAGCGATGCGCTGTCAAACCAAATCACTATGGCTGGCCTGGAAGTGGATGGCGTAGATGCCGTTGCGGGCGAATTTAATGGTGTCGTGGTCGGCGAAGTCGTGGAGTGCGGTCAGCATCCGAACGCCGATAAGCTGCGTGTCACCAAGGTGAATGTCGGCGGTGATCGTCTGCTGGATATCGTCTGTGGCGCGCCTAACTGCCGTCAGGGGCTGAAAGTGGCCGTGGCGACCATTGGTGCCGTTTTGCCGGGCGACTTCAAAATTAAAGCCGCCAAACTTCGCGGTGAGCCGTCAGAAGGGATGCTGTGCTCTTTCTCTGAGCTGGGTATTTCCGACGATCATAACGGTATCATTGAACTGCCGGCGGATGCGCCGATTGGGACGGATATCCGCGAATATCTGAAGCTCGACGATAACACCATCGAAATCAGCGTTACGCCGAACCGTGCAGACTGTTTAGGCATCATCGGTGTGGCACGTGATGTCGCTGTCCTGAATAAAGCCCCGCTGGTAGAGCCAGAAATCGCGCCAGTGGCCGCGACCATCAGCGATGTGCTGCCGATTCAGGTCGATGCTGTGGACGCGTGTCCGCGCTATCTGGGCCGTGTGGTTAAGGGCATCAATGTTAAAGCACCAACGCCTCTGTGGATGAAAGAGAAACTGCGCCGTTGCGGGATCCGTTCTATCGATGCTGTCGTTGATGTGACCAACTACGTTCTGCTCGAACTGGGTCAGCCGATGCATGCGTTCGATAAAGATCGTATTGAAGGCGGAATCGTTGTGCGTATGGCAAAAGAAGGGGAAACCCTGGTATTGCTGGATGGCACCGAAGCGAAACTGAACGCTGATACGCTGGTGATTGCTGATCACAACAAAGCTCTGGCAATGGGCGGTATCTTCGGCGGCGAACACTCTGGTGTGAATGATGAAACGCAAAACGTTCTGCTGGAATGTGCGTTTTTCAGCCCGCTGTCCATTACCGGTCGCGCGCGTCGTCACGGCCTGCACACCGATGCTTCTCACCGTTATGAGCGTGGCGTCGATCCTGCGCTGCAGTACAAAGCGATGGAGCGAGCAACGCGTCTGCTGCTTGATATCTGCGGGGGTGAAGCGGGTCCGGTTATTGACGTCACGAATGAAGCTACATTGCCAGAACGTGCCACCATTACGCTGCGTCGTAGCAAACTGGATCGTCTGATCGGACACCCTATTGCTGATGAGCAGGTGGGCGATATTCTGCGTCGTCTGGGCTGTGAAGTGACGGAAGGCCAGGATGAGTGGAAAGCGGTAGCGCCAAGCTGGCGTTTCGATATTGCTATCGAAGAAGACCTGGTTGAAGAAATTGCTCGCGTATACGGTTATGACAATATCCCGAACACGCCAATTCAGGCGGGGCTTATCATGGGTACGCATCGTGAAGCGGATTTATCGCTGAAACGTGTTAAAACTATGCTGAATGACAAAGGCTATCAGGAAGTTATCACCTACAGCTTTGTTGACCCGAAAGTCCAGGCACTGCTGCATCCGGGTGAAGAGGCGCTGCTGCTGCCAAGCCCAATCTCTATTGATATGTCAGCAATGCGTCTGTCCCTGTGGCCGGGTTTGCTCTCTACAGTGGTCTATAACCAGAATCGCCAACAGAACCGCGTGCGTATTTTCGAAACGGGTTTACGTTTCGTACCGGACACGCAGGCTAACCTGGGGATCCGTCAGGATCTGATGCTGGCTGGCGTGATCTGTGGCAACCGTTATGATGAACACTGGAACCTGGCGAAAGAGACCGTTGATTTCTATGATCTGAAAGGCGATCTCGAAGCGGTTCTGGACCTGACTGGCAAACTGGCAGACATTCAGTTCAAAGCAGAAGCGAATCCAGCGCTGCATCCGGGTCAGTCCGCGGCGATTTATCTGAAAGGTGAACGTATTGGTTTCATTGGGGTTGTTCATCCGGAACTGGAACGTAAACTGGATCTGAACGGTCGCACTCTGGTGTTTGAACTGGAGTGGAATAAGCTCGCAGACCGCGTGGTGCCTCAGGCGCGTGAAGTTTCTCGCTTCCCGGCGAACCGTCGTGACATCGCGGTCGTTGTGGCAGAAAACGTTCCCGCTGCGGATATTTTATCCGAGTGTAAGAAAGTTGGCGTAAATCAGGTAGTTGGCGTAAACTTGTTTGATGTGTACCGCGGTAAGGGTGTTGCGGAGGGTTATAAGAGCCTCGCTATCAGCCTGATCCTTCAGGATACCAGCCGTACACTTGAAGAAGAGGAGATTGCCGCTACCGTCGCCAAATGTGTAGAGGCATTAAAAGAGCGATTCCAGGCATCATTGAGGGATTGAACCTATGGCGCTTACAAAAGCTGAAATGTCAGAATATCTGTTTGATAAGCTTGGGCTTAGCAAGCGGGATGCCAAAGAACTGGTCGAGCTGTTTTTCGAAGAGATCCGTCGTGCTCTGGAAAACGGTGAGCAGGTAAAACTCTCTGGTTTTGGTAACTTCGATCTGCGTGATAAGAATCAACGTCCGGGGCGTAACCCGAAAACGGGCGAAGATATTCCCATTACAGCACGGCGCGTGGTGACCTTCAGACCCGGACAGAAGTTAAAAAGCCGGGTCGAAAACGCAACGCCCAAAGAAGAGTAATTTAACTATACGCAAAGCATGACGCGTATAACTAAAAAGGCCGCTATGCGGCCTTTTTCCTTTCCACTGCGGATTCAGCGCCGTAGAATCACCCCATCTCTTTTCAGCTGAATGGAAAACATGCTGACTTTCGCCCATCAACAACAGCGACGAAACGTACGCTGGATCCTGTCTCTGTCAGTACTGGTATTGCTGGCAACGATTCTAAGCTTATGCGCCGGAGAACAGTGGATTGCTCCCACTGAGTGGTTCAGTGCTCGTGGCGATCTGTTTGTCTGGCAAATTCGACTTCCCCGTACGCTCGCCGTGTTACTGGTCGGTGCCGCACTGGCGCTTTCTGGCGCGGTGATGCAGGCGCTTTTTGAGAACCCACTCGCGGAGCCGGGGTTGCTGGGCGTATCTAACGGCGCTGGCGTTGGCTTAATCGCGGCGGTATTGCTTGGGCAAGGCCGGCTACCTGGCTGGGCATTGGGTTTATGTGCCATTGCCGGGGCGCTGATTATCACTCTGATTCTTCTGCGATTCGCCCGTCGTCATTTGTCTACCAGTCGCCTGCTACTTGCAGGGGTGGCGCTGGGGATTATTTGTAGCGCATTGATGACGTGGGCTATCTACTTTTCGACCTCTTTTGATTTGCGCCAGTTGATGTATTGGATGATGGGCGGCTTCGGTGGCGTTGACTGGCAACAGGCCTGGCTTATGGTGGCGCTGATCCCCGTGTTGCTGTGGATTTGCTGGCAGTCGCAACCGATGAATATGCTGGCGCTGGGAGAGACTTCTGCGCGGCAGTTGGGATTGCCCTTATGGTTCTGGCGTAATCTGCTGGTGGTTGCTACAGGCTGGATGGTGGGCGTTAGCGTAGCGCTGGCGGGGGCAATTGGTTTTATCGGTCTGGTCATTCCGCATATTCTGCGGCTGTGTGGTTTAACCGATCACCGTGTGTTACTGCCGGGTTGCGCGCTGGCGGGGGCAATAGCGTTACTGCTGGCCGATGTTATCGCACGTCTGGCTCTGGCCTCCGCGGAGCTCCCTATCGGGGTGGTGACGGCTACCCTGGGCGCACCCGTTTTCATCTGGCTGTTGTTAAAATCCAGGCGCTAGAAAGCCTTTGTTCGGTCTATGATTAAAAGCTGAAATGTCGGAATTGGAGATGCTATGCAAAACACACTGTTCGATACAGAAGTGACGACCATTGACGGGGAAGTGACCTCGTTACAGGCGTATGCCGGAAAGGTACTGCTCATTGTTAACGTTGCCTCTCAATGTGGATTAACGCCGCAATATGAGCAACTGGAGAATCTTCAGAAGAGCTGGCATGAGCAGGGATTCACCGTCTTAGGCTTTCCCTGCAATCAGTTTCTTGGTCAGGAGCCGGGTAGCGAAGAAGAAATCAAAACCTGGTGCAGTACCACCTGGGGCGTCACTTTTCCGATGTTCAGTAAGATTGACGTCAATGGCGAAGCACGTCACCCGTTGTATCAGCAACTGATTGAAGCCGCACCGACAGCCGTGGCGCCTGCTGACAGCGGCTTTTATGCGCGGATGGCGAGTAAAGGTCGGGCACCGCTCTACCCGGACGATATTTTGTGGAATTTCGAAAAATTCCTGGTTGGACGGGATGGACATGTTCTACAGCGGTTTTCACCCGACATGACACCTGAGGATCCGGTCCTGGTACAACGTATTAAGACGGCGCTGGCAAACTAATGTCTCTTTTGATGCAGCTACAGGATGTTGCGGAAGCGAGCCGACTTGGCCCGCTATCCGGTGAGGTAAGCGCGGGGGAGATCCTGCATTTAGTGGGACCTAACGGCGCAGGAAAGAGCACATTGCTGGCACGTATGGCGGGCTTAACCAGCGGTGAGGGCACGATCCTCTTTGGGGATACAGAGCTCGACGCCTGGCCAGCTGCAAAGCTGGCGCAACATCGCGCGTATCTTGCGCAACAGCAAAATCCGCCGTTTGCGATGCCGGTCTGGCATTTTCTGACGCTACATCAACCGGACAAAACCCGTACTGACCAGTTGCAAGAGGTGGCTGAGGTGTTGGGACTTGGTGATAAGCTGGGTCGCAGCGCTAACCAGCTTTCCGGTGGTGAATGGCAGCGTGTGCGTCTTGCGGCGGTGATTCTGCAAATTTGCCCGCAGGCTAATCCGCAGGGACAGCTTTTGCTGTTAGATGAGCCGATGAACAGTCTGGACGTCGCACAACAAAACGCGCTGGACAGGCTGTTGAGTCGGTTATGCGAGCAGGGGATAGCGATTGTGATGAGCAGCCATGACCTGAACCATACGTTACGGCATGCACATAGGGCATGGTTGCTTAAACGCGGAAAACTCCTTGCCTGCGGCTCGCGTGATGCCGTGTTAACCCCGGCCAACCTGTCGCTGGCTTATGGCGTAAACTTCCGTCGGCTGGATATTGAAGGCCACAGAATGCTCATATCAACCACTTAAGTGAAATGGGTTCTTGAAAACCACATAATTTCCACGCTAAATTGGCATAAAAATAAAAATCAGAGGATTCGTCCTGAATGCGTTTTTGGCTTCTTTTCATCACAGCGTTATTTTTGGCGGGGTGCAGCAGCCATCGGGCTCCTGCGCCTAATGCGCGGTTGTCGGACTCTATTGCTGTTATCGCTGGTCTGAATGACCAGTTACAAACCTGGCGTGGTACACCTTATCGTTATGGCGGCATGAGCCGCAGCGGTGTTGATTGTTCGGGTTTTGTATTGATGACCATGCGCGACAAATTTGATTTGCAACTGCCGCGCGATACGCGCACGCAATCAAAGATTGGCACCGAAATAGATAAAGATGAATTGCTGCCTGGCGATCTGGTGTTCTTTAAAACTGGGTCCGGGGAAAGTGGGTTACACGTTGGTATTTACGATACCAATAACCAATTTATTCATGCATCAACCAGTCGGGGAGTGATGCGTTCGTCACTCGACAATGTCTACTGGCGTAAAAATTTCTGGCAGGCACGACGTATTTAATCTCCGGTTCGATGAGGCTGACTGGGTGTGAAGTCGCCTCATCTTCTTCATTTAAAAGTTAGCTTTTGCTGATGCTTCTGGTCTGCCAATAACCCTGCATACAAAAAGCGTATTTTGCTAAAAATATGATTTATTCCGATTTATTAAAAAGTACAAAGCTGGATATTAGTTTATAATCAGGATAAGCTAAAAAAAAGGATTCGATTTACTGGCTAAAAAGGGAAAAATGAAAGGGCCTCTATTTGTATCAGAAGTGACGTATTTTTCCATCCTTTGCTACAGGATGCCGGATAACACCCATGCAGCGGGGCTGGCACAATGATTGTTTCACTGGATAACCTTTATCACTCTGAGTTCTCTTTTCTTCCTGCGAGAAGTGAAAAAGGCGACCTTGCGTACGTAGACATCATCGCTAATTTTGTTAGTCCGGACCGGACCGTACACATGCCGACTGAGCTGGTCATACCTCGTTTGTCGGAAGCAGAGCAATGTCGTTTATTTACGGAAAAACTTGAATTAATCGAAACTTGCCAGCACTTTTTTATTCAGCGCAAACTTTCCGCATGGCTTAATTTAACGCCAGCAGTCGCTAATACTTTATTATCAGATGCAGAATTTGCATCCCATGTTGAACGATTTTCATTTATTGAATTCACGATTAATGAAAACTATCCAGAGTTAAATAGCGGAAAAGAAAATCGAACGCTGACGGCGTTAGCCGCCCGGTTTCCATTAATTCTGACGAATTTTGGTGCCCCAGGCATATCCACCCGGGCGATTTATGATGGTCTTTTCAAGCGCGTGGTTCTGGATAAAAACTTTGTTCAACAACGTATTACACATCTGTCGTTTGAGCCATTTATGCGCGCAATCCTGGCGCAACTCTCGCCAAGTTGTGAATCCATCATCATTAGCGGTGTTGATTCACAGGACATTCTGCAACGGGTATTGCCCTTAGGGTTCAGTGCGATGCAGGGGGCGCTGTGGCCAGCGGTGTCGCCCGCTGAGATCATTTCGCTGGTGCAGGGATAACCCTTCTGTTTGCTGGTGTTTAACACCTTATTAACAGGCTACACTAGTGACAGGAGGCCCTATGACCCTGTCTTTTACCACCCGCTGGCGTGATGAACTACCAGCAACCTATACCGCTCTTTTACCTACTCCTCTGAGAAATGCGCGCGTCATCTGGCATAACGATGCTCTGGCTGAACAATTAGGTATTTCAGCTGCGCTGTTTGATGTTCCTGAGGGGGCTGGCGTTTGGGGAGGCGAATCGCTTCTTGCCGGTATGTCGCCGTTAGCGCAGGTCTACAGTGGGCACCAGTTTGGTGTCTGGGCCGGGCAACTTGGCGATGGGCGAGGGATCCTGCTGGGTGAGCAACAGCTTGCAGACGGTACCACGCTGGACTGGCACCTGAAGGGCGCCGGATTAACGCCTTATTCCCGCATGGGGGACGGACGTGCGGTGTTGCGCTCCACAATTCGGGAAAGCCTGGCCAGTGAGGCGATGCATTACCTCGGAATACCCACCACACGGGCGTTGTCGATGGTGACCAGCGATACGCCGGTACAACGAGAAACGACGGAAGCGGGCGCGATGCTT
The DNA here is from genome assembly GCF_945906775.1 of Citrobacter sp. Marseille-Q6884. Lineage (NCBI taxonomy): Bacteria > Pseudomonadati > Pseudomonadota > Gammaproteobacteria > Enterobacterales > Enterobacteriaceae > Citrobacter > Citrobacter sp. Marseille-Q6884. The sequence continues at coordinate 1,641,274 of NZ_CAMDRE010000002.1, read as the reverse complement.
ATTCGCGTGGCGCAAAGCCATATGCGTTTTGGCCATTTCGAACACTTTTACTATCGACGTGAGCCGGAAAAAGTCCGCCAACTGGCAGACTTTGCGATCCGTCATTACTGGCCGCAATGGCAGGATGAGGCGGATAAATATCAGCGTTGGTTTCAGGATGTCGTTACGCGTACCGCGACGTTGATCGCCGACTGGCAAGCGGTGGGATTCGCACATGGCGTGATGAACACGGATAACATGTCTATTTTAGGGCTGACGATGGATTACGGTCCGTTCGGTTTCCTGGATGACTATGTGCCCGATTTTATCTGTAACCACTCTGACCATCAGGGACGATACAGTTTAGATAATCAACCGGCGGCCGCATTGTGGAATTTACAGCGGCTGGCGCAAACGCTGTCGCCTTTTATCTCTGTCGATGCGCTCAATGATGCTCTGGATAGCTACCAACTGGCGCTGCTCACCCACTACGGTAAACGAATGCGGCAAAAACTGGGCTTCTTTACCGAGCAGCAGAACGATAATGCGATCCTCAGCGAGTTGTTTAGTTTAATGGCGCGCGAAAGAAGCGACTACACGCGAACGTTCCGCATGCTGTGCCAGACGGAACAGCACAATGCCTCCTCACCGCTAAGAGATGAGTTTATCGACCGCGCAGCGTTTGATGACTGGTTCGCCCGTTATCGCGCGCGTTTGCAACTCGATAATGTTGATGATGGCGTCCGACAGACGCAAATGAAAGCAGCGAATCCGGCAATGGTTTTACGTAACTGGCTGGCTCAGCGGGCGATCAGTCAGGCAGAGCAGGGGGATTATTCTGAGTTGCATCGTCTACACCTTGCGTTGCGCACTCCCTTCACCGATCGGGATGATGACTATGTCAGCCGTCCGCCTGACTGGGGCAAACGGCTGGAAGTGAGTTGCTCAAGCTAACGGGCGAGAAAAACGTGCGGGGAAGCGTTGGCCGGATGCTGGCCAACGTGAATCTGCGCGCCGTACCAGCGAGTCAGCGCATCTGCCTGTAACACGGCCTCCGGCGTTCCCTGTGACACAATATGACCGCCGTGAAGCAATACGATCCGGTCAGCCCACAGCGCGGCAAGGTTGAGATCGTGAAGTATGATACAGACATGTAGCTCACCCTGAACGGTCAGTGTTTTAAGCATTCTCAGTAGATGTTGCTGGTGGAAGAGATCCAATGCTGAAGTCGGTTCATCAAGGAATAACCAGCCGCGTGGTGCGCCGTCACGCCACAGTTGTGCCAGCGCGCGCGCAAGCTGAACGCGCTGCTGTTCGCCACCGGAAAGTGCAGCGTATTGTCTGCCTGCAAGGGGTAAACAGCCGGTCATTTCCATCACCTGGGCGATAAGCGCAGGTTCAGGGGGGCGGGCCCAGGGTGTGCGTCCCATGGCGATAACGGCTTCTACCTGCCAGTCAAATCCCAACTGCGTTTGTTGACGCATGACCGCCCGGTGACGCGAAAGCGGCTGTTGACCCCACGCATCCAGTGATTTTCCGTCAAGGATGCAACGTCCGGCGACCGGTTTAAGATACCCGGTCAGCAGGCGTAACAGAGTTGATTTCCCCGCGCCGTTAGGCCCGATCAACGCCACCAGTTCACCTTTTGCGAGCGTGAGCGACACATCCTGAATAACCGGCCTGCCCGCAACGAGATAGTGAAGATCTTCCGCGATAAAATGCTCAGCCATACGACCCTCTCTGACGAAAAATGAGCCACAGAAACCAGGGCGCACCGAGAATACTGGTTAACAGACCAACGGGCATTTCAGCCGGGGCGACGACAGTACGCGCGAGGGTATCAGCCAGCAGCAGTAAAAAAGCGCCGGCCAGTACGGAACCGGGAATGACCGCTCGATGATCTGAACCCAGCCACATACGCAGTAGATGTGGGATAACCAGACCGATAAAGCCTATTACGCCGCTGACCGCGACGGCGGCGGCAACCAACAGTGCGCTACACAGCAGTAAAATACGCTGAACTGTGCGGACATCGACACCGAGATAATGCGCTTCTTCTTCTCCCAACTGCAGCACGTTAAGGGCCTGAGCCAAACGCCAGATGATCAGCACGGTCGGCAGCATTAACGAGGCCACTGCCAGCAATGTTGACCACTGCGCAGAGCCCAGACTGCCCATTCCCCATAGCGACAGCTGGCGTAACTGAGCATCATTGCTGATCCACGAGAGAACACCAACAGCCGCACCGCAAAGCGCATTGATCGCAATACCTACCAGCAACAGACGCGACAGCGATCCGTCTTGCTGTTGGCTGAGGATAAAAATCACGATGGTTGCAGCAAGCGCGCCGAGAAATGCGGCCAGCATTGGTGCATACAGCATCAGCAGTGCCGGCAATGAAATCGGCAGGACAACCCACAATGCAACGGCGCAGGCGGCACCGCTGCTGATCCCCAGTAAACCCGGGTCGGCTAGCGGATTGCGAAATAATCCCTGCATCACACAGCCAGCCAGTGCCAGCGAGCCGCCAATGACCAGCGCCAGCAGCACACGCGGCAGGCGTATGGTGAACCAGATTTGCCGTAGGGCATCATCGCCATCACGCCAGAGCAGGCTTACCGGCAGGCGCAACGCGCCAAAACCGGTCGCCATAACGGTCATTAATACCAGCATGATGGCGAGCATCCACAGTGAGCAGGTGATTCGCCGGGGCATCAGGGTAATTGCTCCGCTTTGGCGCGAAGTTGCAAAATGGCCTCGGGGGTACGGAGGCTAAAGCCCAGCAGCGCCATATCATCAATCTGCAATACCTGCTTATGACGACCCGCCGGCGTTTGCGCGAGCCCAGGCAGCGTCCACAGGTTTGCTTCTCCGCCCATCGCCTTGACGCCATCCTGCGAAATCACGACCAGGTCGGGTTGGCTGGCAATGACCCCTTCTTGTGACAATGGCTGATAGCGGTTGAATCCCTGCATGGCGTTGCGCAACCCGGCAGCGCGAATGGCCGCATCGGCTCCGGTTTGTTGTCCGGCCGCCATCGCGGTCATCCCGCCGTGATTGAGAATGAACAAAACGCGCTTATTGAGCGGCGATGATGGCAACGCCGCCAGCGCCTCGCGTAAGGTCTGGCGCAACGCTTCTCCTTGAGTCTCGTGGTGTGTTGCCTGTGCAATCACCCGAACTTTCTCATCAATGACGCTCAGCGTGTTGCCCGCAGGGACGGTAACCACTCTGACATTGCTCTGCTCGACCTGTTTCAGCGCCAGTGAGGGCTGAGCCTGAGCGCTGGCAAGGACCAGCGTCGGTCGGGTGGCGAGAACCCCTTCGGCGTTGAGCTGGCGTAGATAGCCGACATCAGGTAATGCCGTAGCCGCTTCAGGCCACTGGCTGGTGCTGTCTCGTGCGACGAGCGATGATTGTGCACCCAGCGCGTACACAATCTCGGTGACGTCGCCACCGAGAGCCACAATCTTTTCCTCTGGCGCCGCCAGCGAGACCGCAGGCAGCAGTACACTCAGGACGAGCAGCTTTCTCATGCGGCCAGTCCTTTTGGCGTTAAGGCATCGATCTGTGCGCGCCATTGTGTCTGTTCCGGTTCGCCTTCCGTACGCTGACCATACAGTTGAGCGATTTGAGTACCGTCTGCGGCAAACAGCTCCAGACTGGTGACATGACCCTCGGCGGTGGGTTTACGTGTTACCCACGTTTCGGCAATCGTCTCTTCCAGCAGGTGCAGGGTAAAGGTTGGGTTGAAAATATTCAGCCAGCCTTTCATCGGCACCAGTTTTTCTACGGCGCCCGTAAAAATCTGTACGCAGCCGCGATTGCCAACAAACACCATGATTTCGTTACCGTCCTGGCGCGCCGTTTCCAGCAATTGTGCCAGTGCGTTATTGGCAACTTTACAGGCCAGGTCATCGCCCACCAGATTGAACGCCTGCTGACGCGTAAGGTTGTGGCGTTTCAGCAGACCGAAAAACTGGTGCACATCCGTCATCGCACGCCACTCGGTATCCACGGTTTGTGCATCCGCGGTCACGGCAGTCACGGCGCTCTCAACAGGTTGCAGCGTCAGCGAGGGGTTTTCGGCGAAGATGAAACGGGTCAGCAGCGCACCCCATGCAGCAATATCGGTATTCTGCGTGGTGTAGACTTTCAGCAACGCATCGCCTTGATTATCAAAAAACTGAATGCTCTGACGCTCGCCGTGAGCGGTGGTTTCACTGATGTGAAACGCACTTGCCCACTGGTTCAGAAACAGGCGCAGATCGAGGGCGCGCGGATTCAGCACCAATCCGGCATGACCGTTCAGGTGTTGGTTGGTAAACGCCCCGACTTGCTCATGGACCGCGTATTCGTTGCGACAGATACACTTGGTTTCGCCTACGGTCTCCAGGGCACTCAGTATCTCGCGCACCTCGCCACGTAAACGCCATGCGTCATGACCGACGCGTGCAAACGTTAGCTCGGCTTCGCTAATGTTCATCAACCCCGCGATATCACGTGCGTATTTTCCCGGGTTTTCTTTTTTTAGTTCCAGCCAGCGTGTGTAGTGATTCATTGTCTTTTCCTTCCAGATTGCTGCCCCGGAGTGCCGGGGCAGGGGGATTACCACTGATAACTCACGAAAATTTTGCCGTTACGGCCATCCTGCGGAATGCCTTGCGGTGACCAGTACTCTTTGTCAAAGGCGTTGCCCAGCACCAGTGTCGTGGTCATGCCTTTTAGTGCCTGTTGGCCCTGGTAGCTCACATAGAAATCGTTTACCCCGTAGCCTGGTTGTTTAGTGTAGTTACTGCTGATGTGAGTAGAGCGATCGGCAAAGGTACCGATCCAGCCAACGGAGAAACCGCTATGGGCAACGGGGACGTTCAGTTTGCTGGTGACGGTGTCCGGGTTAATGCTGGAAATGTACTCACCGGTGTCGGTATCTTTGCCGCGCGTACGGTTATAGGCCAGGTCCAGACTGAACAGATCGGTGGTGTATTTGGACATCACATCCCAGCCCCAGATTTTGGCATTGGGGACGTTATAAGACTGGGTGGTTGCGGCGGCGAAATCGACGCCGGTGGCGATGTAATCCTTCGCTTTGGTGTCAAAATAGCTGGCTTTAAATTCGAGAGCATCGTTCGCCAGCATCAGATCGTCAAAGCGCAGACCGAAACCGTATTCCTGCGTTTCGTTGGTTTCCGGGCGCAGATTGGGATTGGGCACCCAATAGTTGGTATAAAAACGACCGATGGAGAAGTGTTTCGCATCGTTATACATCTCGCCCATCGTCGGTGCGCGGAACGCCTGTGCCCAGGAGCCAAACAGCATCAGCCAGTCGTCAGGCGTAACGGTAATCCCCGCGCGGGACGACCACTTATCCGCATCGACATCTGCGTAACCTTCACTGCTGCCGCGATAAGTGTCATAACGTGTCCCGCCCAGCAGTGTTATCGGCAGGTCTCGCAGGGTTATCTCATCCTGTAACCAGCCGGAACTGAAATCAATTTTTGCCTCCGGGAAGCCGGTGGTTGCACCGCCTGGACGTTGCTCCTGGCGATAATATTCTCCGCCATAGGTCAGCAGATGGGAGGCAAAGGTGTCAGTAAACAGACGGCTGCGGTTATCAATTTTTCCGCCTTTGGTGGTCTGTTTGCGAAATTCACCCGTTGCATCAGGATTTTGTGCGTTGATGCGCGCTTCAGACCAGTAGATTTGCGCGTCAGCATTCAGCCAGTCATTCCCCGCGGGGGCAAGCGTATAGTTTAGTTGTGCATCGCGCTGGATCGTCGAGCGATCGGTCATGGGATTACTGGTGCTATCCGGCTCGCTGGTTTGCGGGTTCTTCGGTTCTTGCGCTGCATTGTTGTAATAGCGCAGCGAACCGGCCAGCGTCTGAGCGTTGTCCAGTTTCCAGGTTCCTTTTGCCAGCATATTGTTAATGGATTCGTCGTTCGGTGCCGTCGCGCCATTACTCTGGCGTAAATCGCCACGATCACGGCTGGACCAGGCGAGCAGTCCGTCCAGTGAGTCGGTGCGGCCATATGCGCTGGCCCCCATTCCGAGACTGTGATCGCCTGTTGCGGCGGTGCCGAAGACGCGGTAGCCGCTGTTTTTTCCGGCTTCCAGCAGATCGTTGGCATCGGCTGTTTCATACGCGATGACACCGCCCAGCGCGCCGCTGCCATACAGCAACGCGGAGGGGCCGCGCACCACTTCAATGCGTTTGATAAGCGCCGGATCAAGGAAAGTACTGTTGAGGTGTCCGGTATCTGTGCCCTGGCGTACGCCATCAACCAGCACCAGAACGCCGCGACGGTCGTAGCCGCGTAGATTGACATCCTGCCCGTTGGTACGGCCTGTTCCGTCAAGGGTCAGACCGGGTACCTTACGCAACAGATCGGCCGCCGAGCTTGCAGTTTGGTTTTCTGGCGCAGTGGCATCAATAACACTGACCATCATCGGCGCCTCAAAAGCGCTGCGGGCATTACCGGTTGCGGTAACGGTGATATCTTCAGCCGCCGCATAGGCGGCGACGGGCAGGGTACTTACGATCGCCAGCGCCAAAAGCGATGGGCGCAAGGATGCCGTGTGCAGGTATGGCATAGCAACTCTCCATTAGAAAATCGAAAGCGCTGGCTGCCTGGGATGACCTGGGTGGCTGGCGAAATGTGTTGTTTATTTAGTCAGAATAAGTTTTCCGGCCTGTGTCTGGCGCAACAGATAATGTTGCCCGTCATGTTCAATGATCACGCGTCCCTCATTACCCAGCAGGCTTTTACTGTTAATTCGGCGCTCTGTGGGGGCGACAGCAGGCGGTGAATTCTCTTTTGCAGGTGTTGTCGTTGTGTTATCCATACGTGACATAGTGTTTAAAAATAGCAATCAATGTAACAATGATAATCATTATCAACAAACTAAAATTTTGCAGCAAGCCTTTTTGTGAAAAAATTGTGACGGGAACATTTTTTGTGCAAAACGGGGGAGAAAACAAGGAATTGTCACCGGGTAACATGATGCCACCCGGTGAAAAGGTTAGAAGCGGCTATCCACCGCAGAGGCAAGTTTTTCGACCAGCAGTTCAGTATCTTCCCAGTTCAGGCAAGGATCGGTAATCGACTGACCATAAACCAGCGGCTGACCACTGACGATTTTTTGCGTACCTTCACGCAAGAAACTCTCCGCCATAATCCCGGCGATCGCTGTCGAACCATTGCGAATTTGCTGACACACATCATCGCAAACCTCTAACTGACGACGATGCTGCTTCTGGCAGTTGCCGTGGCTGAAATCGACCACCAGATGCTCTGGCAGGGAGAATTCATGCAGCGTATCGCAGGCGGCAGCGATATCTGCCGCAGAATAGTTCGGCTTTTTACCGCCGCGCATGATGATATGCCCGTAAGGATTGCCGCTGGTTTGATAGATCGTCATCTGCCCGGTTTTATCCGGAGAGAGGAACATGTGGCTGGCGCGGGAGGCACGAATCGCATCGACGGCGATACGCGTATTGCCATCAGTCCCGTTTTTAAACCCGACGGGACAGGAGAGCGCGGACGCCATTTCGCGGTGGATCTGGCTTTCGGTGGTGCGTGCACCAATCGCGCCCCAACTGATCAAATCGGCAATAAACTGACCGGTGACCATGTCGAGGAATTCGGTCGCGGTTGGGACACCCAGTTCGTTGACCTGGAGCAGCAATTTGCGCGCCAGTTCAATTCCGTGATTGACGCGGTAGCTGCCGTTCAGGTCTGGGTCGGAGATCAGACCTTTCCAGCCTACGACGGTACGCGGTTTTTCAAAATAAGTACGCATCACGATTTCAAGACGCGCCTGGTGCTTCGTGCGTAGCGCTTGTAAACGTGTGGCGTACTCCATCGCCGCGTCAAGATCGTGAATCGAGCAGGGGCCCACAATCACCAGCAAACGCGGATCTTCACCATTTAAAATTTTTTCTATCCGGCGTCGGGCTTCCGTCACATGACGGGCGACGGAGGACGAAACAGGATGCCGTTGCGCGAGTTCAGCGGGAGTGACCAGGCTGTCGATACGCGCAGTACGGAGTTCATCGGTTCTGTTCATTACTTGTCTCAGAAATTTGTTGCTTCAACGGCAGGACTACCGGGAAGTGATGTGCATCACAATAACACACTCATCCTGCCTACTGGCGAGCATAATAACAAAAAATTGAACCAATGCACTAGCATTCTAGTACATGCGGCGATTCAGCCCCATGATGTCGAGGATCTTGGTGGCAATCTCTTCTACCGAATAGTTGGTACTGTTCAGCCACGGGATCTGATTTCTTCGATATAACGCTTCCACTTCAGCCACTTCCATTCGGCACTGGCGTAGCGATGCGTAACGGCTGTTTTCCCGGCGCTCTTCACGAATGGCGGTCAAACGTTCAGGATCGATCGTCAGGCCAAACAGTTTATGTTGTAGCGGTTTCAGCGACGCGGGAAGCACCAGATTATCCATATCATCGGCAATAAAGGGGTAGTTGGCCGCACGGATCCCAAACTGCATCGCCAGATACAGGCTGGTCGGGGTTTTGCCGCAGCGGGAGACACCAAGCAGGATCACCTGCGCCTGATCGAGGTTGCGCAACGAAATACCGTCGTCGTGGGCGAGGGTGTAATCAATCGCGGCAATACGCGCATCGTATTTGTTAAGGTTACCCGGATTCAGACCGTGCGTGCGATGGGCAATCGGCGTGGGATCAAGCTTCATCTCACTTTGCAGAGGAGCGACCAGCGCCTGCACGATGTCCTGACAAAAGCCTTCACTTTGTAAAATGATCGCGCGAATTTCCGGTAAGACAATGGAGTAGAACACCAGCGGACGTACGCCCGTTTGCTGGTAAATCGCGTCAATCTGATCTTTCACCGCTCGGGCGCGGCTCTCATTTTCAACAAACGGCAACGTGATGCTGCTGATGGTGACCGGAAATTGCGACATGACCGCGTGGCCTAATACCTCTGCGGTGATGGCTGTACCATCAGAAATATAAAATACATGACGATCAACAGCATTATCCATTTTGCTCATCCTGGGCTGACATAATTCTCTGAAAGCATAAATTAAAATGCGCCAGAAGCGAATATTGCAGCACGTAATTTATAAAATGAAACGGTATTTTTATATTTACTGAAAAGTGCATTTCATTTTTCGGAACAAATGTTTATACCGACTGTTTTTGTGGGGATCCCGTGTGGCTCGCGGGTTTGCGCAAATGTGGAAACAATCTTAAAAAATAAAAAATAAAGTTGCTTGAACGATTCACCGTTTTTTTCGCCGAGGTAAATATGCAAAGATAATTACGCAAAATTGCGTTTCCTAACCTCGTTCATATATAAGGATTGTTCGATGTCCAACAATGGCTCGTCACCGCTGGTGCTTTGGTATAACCAACTCGGCATGAATGATGTAGACAGAGTTGGGGGCAAAAATGCCTCCCTGGGTGAAATGATTACTAACCTTTCCGGTATGGGTGTTTCGGTACCGAATGGTTTTGCAACGACCGCCGATGCGTTTAACCAGTTTCTGGATCAGAGCGGTGTAAACCAGCGCATTTATGAGCTGCTGGATAAAACGGATATTGACGATGTCACCGCGCTTGCGAAAGCCGGTGCGCAGATCCGCCAGTGGATTATCGACACTCCTTTCCAGCCGGAGCTGGAAAATGCCGTCCGCGATGCCTACGCGCAGCTTTCTGCGGACGATGCCAATGCCTCTTTTGCCGTACGTTCATCCGCGACCGCAGAAGATATGCCCGATGCGTCATTTGCTGGTCAGCAGGAAACGTTCCTGAACGTTCAGGGCTTTGATGCTGTGCTGGTGGCCATCAAACACGTCTTTGCCTCGCTGTTTAATGACCGCGCGATCTCTTATCGCGTTCACCAGGGTTATGATCACCGTGGCGTGGCGCTCTCTGCGGGCGTACAGCGTATGGTGCGTTCTGACCTGGCGTCTTCAGGCGTGATGTTCTCCATCGATACTGAATCTGGTTTTGACCAGGTGGTGTTCATCACCTCCGCATGGGGTCTGGGCGAGATGGTGGTGCAGGGAGCGGTAAACCCTGACGAATTCTACGTGCACAAACCGACGCTGGCCGCTAACCGTCCGTCAATTGTGCGCCGCACGATGGGCTCCAAAAAAATCCGCATGATCTATGCGCCGACGCAGGAACACGGCAAACAGGTTACGATTGAAGATGTTCCGCAGGAACAACGCGATGTTTTCTCACTGACGAACGAGGAAGTGCAGGAACTGGCGAAGCAGGCGGTACAAATCGAGAAGCACTACGGTCGTCCGATGGACATCGAATGGGCGAAAGACGGTCACACCGGCAAGTTGTTCATTGTGCAGGCGCGTCCTGAAACCGTACGCTCTCGCGGCCAGGTGATGGAGCGTTATACGCTGCATGCCCAGGGCAAAATCATTGCTGAAGGCCGCGCTATCGGCCATCGCATCGGTGCGGGCACAGTCAAAGTCATTCATGACATCAGTGAAATGAACCGCATTGAACCCGGCGATGTGCTGGTAACCGACATGACCGACCCGGACTGGGAACCGATCATGAAAAAAGCGGCGGCGATTGTGACGAACCGTGGCGGTCGTACCTGTCACGCGGCGATCATTGCCCGTGAGTTGGGTATTCCGGCTGTGGTAGGTTGCGGTGATGCAACCGAGCGCATGAAAGAGGGTGAAAAAGTCACTGTCTCTTGTGCGGAAGGTGATACCGGTTATGTCTATGCTGACATGCTCGACTTCAGCGTGAAAAGCTCCAGCGTGGAGACCATGCCGGATCTGCCGTTGAAAGTGATGATGAACGTCGGTAACCCGGATCGCGCGTTTGACTTCGCTTGCCTGCCAAACGAAGGTGTGGGTCTGGCGCGTCTGGAATTTATTATCAACCGCATGATTGGCGTACACCCGCGCGCACTGCTGGAATTTGATGATCAGACACCTGAGTTGCAAAACGAAATCCGCGCGATGATGAAAGGTTTCGATTCGCCGCGTGAGTTCTACGTTGGTCGTCTGACCGAAGGGATCGCGACACTGGGCGCTGCGTTTTATCCAAAACGCGTCATTGTGCGCATGTCCGATTTCAAATCCAACGAATACGCCAACCTGGTCGGCGGCGAGCGTTATGAGCCGCACGAAGAGAACCCAATGCTGGGCTTCCGTGGCGCCGGTCGTTACGTTTCGGATAGTTTCCGTGACTGTTTCGCGCTGGAATGTGACGCAGTCAAACGCGTACGTAACGACATGGGCTTGACCAACGTTGAGGTGATGGTGCCGTTCGTACGTACCGTTGCTCAGGCAAAAGCTGTGGTTAATGAACTGGCGCGTCAGGGGCTGAAGCGCGGTGAGAACGGACTGAAGATCATCATGATGTGTGAGATCCCGTCCAACGCCTTGCTGGCTGAGCAGTTCCTTGAGTATTTCGACGGCTTCTCTATCGGTTCGAACGACATGACGCAGTTGGCGCTGGGTCTGGATCGTGATTCCGGTGTGGTCTCTGAACTGTTCGATGAGCGTAACGACGCCGTGAAAGCGCTGTTGTCGATGGCGATTCGTGCCGCCAAGAAGCAGGGTAAATACGTGGGTATTTGTGGTCAGGGTCCATCCGACCACGAAGACTTCGCGGCCTGGTTGATGGAAGAGGGGATCGACAGCCTGTCGTTGAACCCGGACACCGTCGTACAGACCTGGCTGAGCCTGGCTGAACTGAACAAGTAACAGGTTGCCCGGCGATGCTAGCCGGGCTTACCTTATTAGTAGGCCGGATGCGGCGCTCTGCCGTCATCCGGCCATTTACGCTTCAATCCTCGCCACGCTGTCTTATCTTCTGACAACCCTCTGCGGTGTTAAGCCTGATGCAGTATCGTCAGTACAGTGCGCAGATCCGTGACGGCGATTTGCCCCGGTGCTGATGCTTTTTTTACGGCGCCAAAGGTGGCCGCTGAACCAAACACCTCGCCCGCCAGACGTGAAATCACGCCCGTTTTAGCCATCGACATAGTAATAACTGGTCGATCGGCGTAGCGTTCCTGCATCTCCAGCGTCGCACTGAGCAACGTCAGTACATCGGTTTTGTTTTGTGGCATCAGCGCAATTTTAGGGATATCTGCACCAAGTTCCTGCATTTTGCGCAGGCGCTGGACAATTTCCACTGCCGCCGGTGTTTTATGGAAATCATGATTCGACATAATGACGACGATATTTTTCGCATGAGCATAGTCGACGGTTGATTTGACCAGGTCGTCACCGGTGAACAGCTCCAGATCGATCATATCCACCAGACCGCTGTCTACGGCAGCGCGATTAAGCGCAATGTAGTTTTCAACAGACAGTGACTGTTCACCGCCTTCTTTTGCTGTGCGGAAGGTGAAAAGGAGGGGGATGTCACCCATCACTTCACGGATGGTACGTGCTGCTTGCAGGACTTCGTCAACAGAGGAGACATCGGCAAAATGGTCAACGCGCCATTCCAGAATGTCGAAATCCGCTTCGCGATAGGCCAGTGCTTCAGTTTTTATCGTAGAGATGTCTTTGCCCATGAGCGAAACAATGATTTTTGGCGCGCCCTCGCCAATCACAAGGTCTCTTACAGTTACGGTTTTCATTGATTACCTTTTGAATATTGACTGATAGTGGCCTGTCAGGCTGCAAACCCCATAACCTGCTTAACCTCTCACCGGAAACGTCGGCAAGGTCAGCTGCGCTTTCAGTGGCTGCATGCGGTTTCATGCTGCTGGCCACGATACCCACGCACAACAGTATCATGGTTTTATCTTGAATATCGAAGTCGCTTTTTACTGCAGGTCAGGAAAATCAGGACAAAAAAAAGCCCATCGTGGGAGATGGGCAAAGACTACACACAGCAATTCGTTGTTTCACTCAGGGGATTTCCATGCTTATAAATCAATGTGTTGATCTAAAGCCTTGGGCTAATAGTAGGCATGCCGGTATTTCACGTCGATCAGATTCATCTCAATAGTTTAAAAGCTGTAAAGAATATGCGACACAAATGACGATTTATTGGCGGATGGGAGTGAAGGTGAGCAGAAGGAGGAATGGTATTGATTAGAAATGCTAAACAATCAGGCGGCATTGCCGCCTGATAGAGGCTTACTTGTTGTTTTCGATTTCCGCGATTTCTTCGAGGATCTCTTCCGGGTCGTTGCCAGGCGCAGGGGCTTCGTTCACCCAGGCAGAGAACAGACGCCAGGAAACGGCCAGCACCACCGGACCGATAAACAGACCAATCATGCCGAAGGCAATCAACCCACCGATAACCCCGGAAAGGATAAGGATCAGTGGCAAATCGGCACCCATACGAATCAGCATCGGACGGATCACGTTATCCAGTGTCCCCACGACGGCGCTCCATACCAGCAGCACCGTGCCCCAGGTTGAATCGCCCGTCCAGTAGAGCCAGATAATGGCCGGGATCAGCACAGGCAAAGGCCCCAGTTGCACCAGGCAGGACAGAATCATCAGTACTGCCAGCAGCGTGGCGTAAGGCACACCTGTCACCGCCAGACCAATGCCGCCGAGGACTGCCTGCACCAGCGCAGTGACGACAACCCCTAACGCGACGGCGCGGATCGCCTGAGCCGCCAGCAGGATGGCGGCATCGCCGCGCTTAGAGGCCAGGCGGCAAGCGAAGTGGCGAATACCCAATGCAACCTGTTCCCCGCGCCAGTACAGCAGGGCGCTGAACAGCAGCATCAGGCCACAGTGCATCATGAAACGACCAATATGCGCGGCCTGTCCGACGAACCAGGTCGTCGTGGTGCCAATATAAGGTCTAACTTTGGCCATGATAGCCGAGCCGCCCATATCCAGCAGGCTGTGCCATGCGCCATAAATTTTGGTGCCTACCAGGGGAATACTATTCAGCCACGCGAGATCCGGCAGCGTCATATCTCCGGCGGTCACGGCGTGGATCAACGGTCCGCTACCATCCACGATGCTGTTGACCAACAATGCGATGGGGATGATGAACAAAAGAACCAACAGCAGGGTCATCACCAGTACGGCCAGCGAGCGGCGTCCCCACAACAACTTTTGGATACGTAACAGGATAGGCCAGGTCGCAATGACCACCGTCCCTGCCCACGCAAAGCCGAGGATAAAGGGTTGTACAATCCAGAGACAGGCCACAATCATGACGGCTAAAAACAGCACCGATAGCAGCACTTGCGCGATATCCCTGGGCTGACGGAAATTTACCATAAATACTTTTCACCTTTTTTGTACGTCAGAACGTTGACGCGACGCGAACACGTAAATCACACCCTGTAATGATGAGCAATTTCAGCGGTTTTTAACAGGCCGATTCTGCCTGTAATTGTGTTGGGCGTATTAGAAAAAAATGTGATACAACAAACAAAGCAACACGCAAACGATAACTTCACAACATACATAGACCGCAGGAAAGGGTCACGATAATGATTCCACAAATTTCTCAAGCACCCGGTGTCGTTCAACTGGTGCTCAACTTTTTGCAGGCGCTGGAGCAGCAAGGATTTACGGGCGATACGGCAACGAGCTACGCCGATCGCCTGACAATGTCGACAGATAATAGCATCTATCAGCTTCTTCCTGATGCGGTGGTCTTTCCTCGTTCGACGGCGGATGTGGCGCTTATCGCCCGTCTGGCGGCGGAACCGCTTTTTTCCTCATTGATTTTTACACCCCGCGGCGGCGGCACTGGTACCAACGGTCAGGCTCTGAATCAGGGCATTATCGTGGATATGTCCCGCTATATGAGCCGTATTATTGAAATCAATCCGCAAGAGGGTTGGGTGCGGGTTGAGGCCGGGGTCATTAAAGATCAACTCAACCAGTATCTGAAACCCTATGGCTATTTCTTTGCGCCGGAATTGTCCACCAGTAACCGGGCAACGCTGGGGGGGATGATTAACACCGATGCGTCCGGGCAGGGATCGTTGGTTTACGGTAAAACGTCCGATCACGTGCTGGGAGTTCGCGCGGTACTGATGGGCGGCGATATTCTTGATACCCAGCCCATGCCGGTTGAGCTTGCCGAAATGCTTGGCAATAACAATACAACCATTGGTCGCATCTATAAGACGGTGTACCAGCGGTGTCGTGAAAACCGCCAACTGATCATTGATAAATTTCCTAAGCTCAATCGTTTTTTAACCGGTTACGATCTGCGGCATGTCTTTAATGATGACATGACCGAGTTTGACTTAACCCGCATTCTCACGGGCTCTGAAGGTACGCTGGCGTTTATCACTGAGGCGCGTCTTGATATCACGCCGTTGCCTAAAGTTCGGCGTCTGGTCAACGTGAAGTACGACTCTTTTGATTCCGCTTTGCGTAATGCCCCTGTCATGGTGGAAGCGCGTGCGCTGTCGGTGGAAACGGTGGACTCCAAAGTCCTCAACCTGGCGCGCGAAGATATTGTCTGGCACTCCGTCAGCGAGTTAATCACCGATGTCCCCGATAAAGAGATGCTGGGTCTGAATATCGTGGAGTTTGCCGGTGATGACGAAGCCTTGATTGATTCGCAGGTAAACGCGTTGTGCGAACGTCTTGATGGGTTAATTGCCCGTCAGGAAGCGGGGGTGATTGGCTGGCAGTTGTGCACTGAGCTTGCAGGCATCGAACGTATCTACGCGATGCGTAAAAAAGCAGTCGGCTTGCTGGGCAATGCGAAAGGTTCTGCGAAGCCGATCCCGTTTGCGGAGGATACCTGCGTACCGCCAGAACATCTGGCTGATTATATTGCAGAATTTCGCGCGTTACTCGACAGCCACGGCCTGAGCTATGGCATGTTTGGTCACGTCGATGCGGGGGTTTTGCACGTCAGACCGGCGCTGGATATGTGCGATCCGCAGCAGGAAGTGCTGATGAAACGCATTTCTGATGATGTGGTGGCGCTGACGGCAAAATATGGCGGTCTGCTGTGGGGCGAGCACGGGAAAGGGTTCCGCGCAGAATACAGCCCGGCGTTTTTCGGCGATGAACTGTATGGTGAACTGCGGAAAGTGAAGTCGGTATTTGATCCGCAAAACCGGCTGAATCCCGGAAAAATCTGCCCA
Organism: Citrobacter sp. Marseille-Q6884; assembly: GCF_945906775.1. Taxonomy (NCBI): domain Bacteria; kingdom Pseudomonadati; phylum Pseudomonadota; class Gammaproteobacteria; order Enterobacterales; family Enterobacteriaceae; genus Citrobacter; species Citrobacter sp. Marseille-Q6884. The sequence goes on along the minus strand of NZ_CAMDRE010000002.1, from coordinate 1,625,219 downwards.
CCAGAAGGCGTTGATGCGCCGATGATGAAAGTGGATGCGGCCAAACGTGGAACCTTTGATCGTCAGATTCCGCTGGCGGTAAGGCAAGAGTGGCGTGGCGCAATGGAGTGTAATGGCAACGGGTTATGTTTTAACTTTGATGCGAAAAGCCCAATGTGCCCGTCGATGAAAATCAGTCTCAATCGTATCCACTCGCCGAAAGGGCGCGCAACGCTGGTGCGGGAATGGTTACGTCTGCTGGCCGACCGCGGAATTGATCCTGTTAAGCTGGAAAAAGAGTTACCGGAAAAACGCGCCAGTTTGCGCACCCTGATTGCCCGCACCCGGAATAGCTGGCATGCCCGGAAAGGGGAGTACGACTTTTCGCATGAAGTGAAAGAGGCGATGTCCGGGTGTCTGGCGTGTAAAGCCTGTTCCACGCAATGCCCGATCAAAATCGACGTGCCGGAATTTCGTTCACGCTTCCTGCAACTCTACCACTCGCGTTATTTACGTCCGTTACGCGACCATGTGGTTGCCACTGTCGAAAGTTATGCGCCCTTAATGGCGCGGGCGCCCAAAACGTTCAACTTCTTCATTAATCAGCCGCTGGTGCGCAATCTCGCTAAAAAACATATTGGGATGGTGGATTTGCCATTGTTGTCTGCGCCGTCCTTGCAACAGCAGCTGGTCGGGCATCGCTCGGCCAACATGACGCTGGAACAGCTTGAATTATTAAGCCAGCAACAAAAAGAGCGTACGGTACTGGTGGTTCAGGATCCGTTTACCAGCTATTACGATGCGCAGGTGGTGGCTGATTTTATCCGGTTGGTAGAAAAACTGGGCTTACAGCCGGTATTGCTGCCGTTCTCGCCAAACGGCAAAGCGCAGCATATTAAGGGTTTTTTAAACCGCTTTGCGAAAACCGCGAAAAAGACTTCAGAGTTTTTGAATCGGATGGCGAAACTGAATATCCCGATGGTGGGCGTCGATCCGGCGCTGGTGTTGTGTTATCGCGATGAGTACAAGCTGGCTCTGGGCGAACAGCGGGGCGATTTCCATGTCTTGCTGGTCAATGAGTGGCTGGCGAGCGTGCTTGAGCATCAGCCAACCCTCACACCCGGCGGTGAGCCCTGGTACTTCTTTGGTCATTGTACCGAAGTGACCGCGTTACCCGGCGCGCCGGCACAGTGGGCCGCGATTTTTGCCCGGTTTGGCGCGAAGCTCGAAAACGTCAGTGTCGGTTGTTGCGGTATGGCAGGTACGTATGGCCATGAAGTGAAGAATCACCAGAACTCACTGGGGATCTATGAGTTATCATGGCATCAGGCAATGCAGCGGTTGCCACGTAACCGTTGCCTGGCCGCAGGGTATTCTTGCCGCAGCCAGGTGAAACGCGTTGAAGGCACGGGCGTTCGCCACCCATTACAGGCACTGCTGGAGATTATAGGATGATCTGGAAACGTGAAGTCACACTCGATGCGCTCAATGCCATGGGTGAAGGAAATATGGTTGGGTTGCTCGATATTCGTTTTGTGCACATTGGCGACGATACCCTGGAAGCCACGATGCCTGTTGACCATCGTACGAAGCAACCCTTTGGTTTGCTACACGGTGGGGCATCCGTTGTACTGGCGGAAAGTATGGGGTCAGTTGCGGGCTATCTCTGTACTCAGGGCGATCAAAAAGTGGTCGGGCTGGAGGTCAACGCCAACCACGTGCGTTCTGCGCGGGAAGGGCTGGTGAGAGGTGTATGTCGCGCAGTGCATACCGGCTCTCGTCACCAGGTCTGGCAAATTGAAATCTTTGATGAACAAGGACGATTGTGCTGCACGTCGCGCCTGACGACCGCAATTTTGTGATGCATGTTGAGTTTGGTCATTATCTGCACAGGGAATGGTGTTATACTGTGCAGGTTCTGAACACAAGCGAGGATGATATGTCTACCCAATTAGACCCTGCCCAACTGGCAATAGAGTTTTTACGTCGTGATAAAAGCGATCTTTCACCGGCTCAGTATTTGAAAAGACTGAAACAACTCGAGCTGGAGTTTGCGGATTTACTGACGCTCTCTTCAACCGAACTGAAAGAAGAGATCTATTTTGCCTGGCGCATGGGCGTACATTGATTCTGGTATGCTTATCGTGATGAAAACCCCGACAGGTGTTCGGGGTTATTTTTTGTCTTAAATCTGCGTTACCACTTCATTTCACCAGTATTGACCTTCGCGCTCAGTTCCAGAGAACTGGCGTCCGCAAGATCCGGCCAGGCTGCCGTCATCGTTTTAATCACCCAGGCCGATCCTTTATGGGCGCTTAACGCCTGTTCAAACGACTGTAAGTAATCCTGAGTGAAGCGGATCGCGTTATCGCCTGCCGGGCGTTCACCGATGTAATGACCGGGAACCACCTGAGCGGGTTGTAACGACTGCATTTCGTTGAGCACCTTGCGCCATGCTGCGCGTTGTTCAGTGGACTGGGTATCTGCTGTCCAGACGTGAATACCCGAAGCGACTCCGGTTCCGCCAATGATGGCGCGGTTTGCCGGGATCCAGACGTACGCCGCATAATCGTTAGGGTGGCGAAGCTCCAGTGTTTCGCCATCAACAGTAAACGAGGTCTGCGTGGTGGCTTGCGGTACGGTGAGCGAGGAGGGTGCGCCATCTTTCATCTGCGGGCCCCAGAACTGTAATTTGGCCTCTTTGGTGGCGCGAATATGATCCACCACATGCGGTGTGGCCAGCACCTTGACCTGTGGGAAGGCTTTGACGATGGGCTCCAGACCAAAATAGAAATCCGGATCGCCTGAAGTGATTACGATGGCCTTTAACGTTTTACCGCTCGCCCGAATCATCTGCACCAGCTTTTCGCCATCTTTAGTGCTGAATTGCGCATCAAACAGAATCGCTTCTTTCGGGCCTGAGACCAGCGTAGACGAGACCGGAAAAATCGCCTTGTCCTGCGGGTTGTAGACATCCAGTTGTAGCGGTGCGGCGAAAACCGAAGAGGCAAACAGGGGCAGCAGCATCGCCAGAGATTTAAGTTTCATGATAGGTAACCTTTTGCAGGAAATTGTCTTTTAATCGTTGCCGTATTTTAAGGAAATTTGGATCTGTTAGAATTCCTTAATCAGGACATGCTGAGTTTCATAAAACGATCGGATGGAATGCAATGGACAGAGTGATGGCGGCAACGGTATTTAACCACATCTGTGATTTGGGCAGCCTGAGCGCCGCTGCTCGGGCGCTGGGGCTTTCCAGACCGATGGTCAGTCGTTATCTTGATGAGATGGAAAAATGGACGGGAGCCCGGCTCATCCACCGATCATCGCGGCGATTGACGATTACGCCTGCGGGTGAAGAAGCATTGCTGAAAACACGCGTGCTGGCGCAGCTTTCACAGGATATTGGCGCAGCCAGTGGTGCGCAAACACCGTCCGGTACACTGCGCGTGGCCTGCGCGCATTTTACCGCGATGCATATTCTGGCGCCGGTGCTGCCCACTTTTCTGGCACGCTACCCTGAGCTGCGCATTGAAGTTGAAATCAATAATCAACCGGTGAGCCTGGTGGGCGAACGAATCGATGTGGCGATTCGCATTACACAGAATCCTGAGCCAGGGACTATTGCTCGTCGGTTAGGCGACTGTGAGTCGGTGTTATGCGCCTCCCCGGAGTATCTTCACCAGCACGGAACCCCAACTACGGTCGATGATCTCGCACAGCACAACTGCCTTTACTACAGCGGATTTGCCGGAAAATCCTGGCATTTTCTGGATGCACAAGGGCAGGCTGTCACTGTGGCGATAAAAGGGAATTTAAGCGCCGGAATCTCCTCGCTGTTATGTGAATCTGCGCTGGCAGGGATGGGCATTGCGCTGGTGCCCGAACAGGAGGCGCGAGAAGGTCTGGCGCAAGGAAGGTTGATTCGTTTGCTGCCACAGCTGCAGCCTAAAACGCTACCGATTTATGGTTTGTACCTCTCTCGTGAACATCAACCAGCCGGGTTGCGCCTGTTGTTAGATGCCCTCAATGAGATCCAGGTCTAAAGAAAAGTACTGCGGCGGTTGTAAAACGGACAAACCGCAAGTTGTGTTAAAAAACCCGGGGCGGGGTATGAGATTCTTCTTATCGCCCCTTCAAGAGCTAAGCCATTGTGAGTGCCGGAGATAAGCGCCGGATGGGGCCGGAACCCTTAAGGCGACTAACAAGCCGCCTTAAGGGTTTTTTGTTGCTTAAAATATGTCTTATCATCTTTCTCTTTCTGTTCGTCATTCCCTTTTCCGCAGTGATCTAAATAGAATAAATAGCGCCGTTGAATTTACTTTTCGAGGCCGAGTGTGTTTATTAATTATAGAAAATTCAAGGCCATATGCTGCGTTTGAAAATTAAACAACATCACTCTTCTTTTATTCTGGGAATTTGCCTTAAGGTTCATTGCACGCTTACCCCTCTGAACGCTTTCTATTGCAGAAATAGTCATTTTCTATACATCTTTTGATTGTTGACCTGTCTCGCCGATTAGCCTTTCTTAATTCATTATTAATCAATGCATTGCATAATTTAATCCATCCCTGTTAACCCTCACAGTAGGGTCTATGCTTAATAAAAGTAGCCAAAAAGGGCGGTTAACCAGAATGCCCCTGCTGTTGAGGGGTTGAAGTGATAATCATTATCACTAACATGGTGTTATAGCTTGAAGGCTAATGACGCGAGGTGACCCTATGGAATTGCATTCAGGAACATTTAATCCGGACGATTTTACATGGCGTGGGCTGACGTTAACCCCCGCGGCAGCCGCGCATATCCGCGAGCTGGTGGCGAAGCAGCCCACGATGTTAGGCGTGCGGCTAGGCGTGAAACAAACGGGATGTGCGGGATTCGGCTATGTGCTGGATACCGTCAGCCAACCGGAAAAAGACGACCTACTGTTTGAAACGGATGGCGCCCGACTCTATGTGCCATTACAGGCGATGCCGTTTATCGACGGGACAGAAGTCGATTTCGTGCGCGAAGGATTAAATCAGCTTTTTAAATTTCATAACCCTAAAGCCCAGAACGAATGCGGCTGTGGCGAAAGTTTTGGGGTATAGGCGGTACTATGTCTCGTAATACTGAAGCAACTGACGATGTCAACACCTGGGCGGGCGGACACCTGAATTACAAAGAGGGGTTCTTCACCCAACTGAAAACCGACGAACTGGCGAAAGGGATCAATGAAGATGTCGTCCGTGCGATTTCGGCGAAACGCAATGAACCGGATTGGATGCTGGAATTTCGTCTGAACGCGTTCAGGTCGTGGCTGACGATGGAAGAGCCGCACTGGTTAAAAGCGCATTACGATAAACTGAATTATCAGGATTACAGCTATTACTCTGCGCCTTCCTGTGGCAACTGTGACGAAACCTGTGCCTCTGAGCCGGGGGCGGTGCAGCAAACGGGCGCTAACGCGTTTTTAAGTAAAGAGGTTGAAGACGCGTTCGAACAACTCGGCGTACCGGTGCGCGAGGGTAAAGAGGTGGCGGTAGACGCCATATTTGACTCGGTATCCGTCGCCACCACCTATCGCGATAAGCTGGCAGAACAGGGCATTATTTTTTGCTCGTTCGGTGAGGCCATTCACGATCATCCTGAGCTGGTGAAGCAATATCTTGGCACGGTGGTTCCGGGTAACGACAATTTCTTTGCCGCGCTGAATGCGGCCGTGGCGTCAGACGGTACGTTTATTTATGTACCGAAAGGCGTGCGCTGCCCGATGGAGCTTTCCACCTATTTTCGAATCAATGCCGAGAAGACCGGGCAGTTCGAACGCACTATTCTGGTGGCGGATGAGGGCAGCTACGTCAGCTATATCGAAGGCTGTTCCGCTCCCGTACGTGACAGCTATCAGCTGCATGCGGCAGTGGTAGAGGTGATCATCCACAAAGATGCCGAAGTGAAATACTCGACGGTGCAAAACTGGTTCCCGGGGGATGGCAACACCGGTGGTATTCTGAACTTCGTCACCAAACGCGCCTTGTGTGAAGGTGAGAACAGCAAGATGTCCTGGACGCAGTCGGAAACCGGCTCGGCCATCACCTGGAAATACCCGAGCTGCATTTTGCGTGGCGACAATTCTATTGGCGAGTTCTACTCCGTCGCACTGACCAGTGGTCATCAACAGGCTGATACGGGCACCAAAATGATCCATATCGGCAAGAACACCAAATCAACCATTATCTCGAAAGGGATCTCCGCCGGGCACAGCCAGAACAGTTATCGCGGACTGGTGAAGATCATGCCAACCGCCACCAACGCCCGTAACTATACCCAATGTGACTCGATGCTGATCGGTGCGGACTGCGGGGCGCACACCTTCCCGTATGTCGAGTGTCGTAATAACAGCGCCCAGCTCGAACATGAAGCCACAACCTCGCGCATTGGTGAAGATCAGCTGTTTTACTGCCTGCAGCGCGGTATCAGCGAAGAAGATGCTATCTCAATGATTGTGAACGGTTTTTGTAAAGACGTGTTCTCTGAACTGCCGCTGGAATTTGCCGTGGAAGCGCAAAAACTTCTCGCCATAAGTCTTGAGCACAGCGTCGGTTAAAATTTAAGGAAAGCACATGTTAAGCATTAAAGATTTACAGGTCAGTGTGGAAGATAAGGCGATCCTGCGTGGGCTGAGCCTTGAGATCCGTCCCGGTGAAGTTCACGCCATTATGGGACCGAACGGCTCGGGGAAAAGTACGCTCTCTGCAACGCTCGCCGGACGCGAAGATTATGACGTGACCGGTGGCACGGTTGAGTTCAAGGGCAAAGACTTGCTGGAACTGTCGCCGGAAGACCGGGCGGGCGAAGGCATTTTTATGGCGTTTCAGTATCCGGTGGAAATCCCCGGCGTCAGCAATCAGTTTTTCCTGCAAACGGCGCTCAATGCGGTACGCGGTTACCGTGGCGAAGCGTCTCTGGATCGATTCGACTTTCAGGATCTGATGGAAGAAAAAATTGCGCTCCTGAAGATGCCGGAAGATTTGCTCACCCGCTCGGTGAACGTAGGATTTTCGGGCGGAGAGAAAAAGCGCAATGACATTCTGCAAATGGCGGTGCTGGAGCCGGAATTGTGCATTCTCGATGAGTCAGACTCCGGGCTGGACATCGACGCGCTGAAAATCGTTGCAGATGGCGTCAACTCGCTGCGCGACGGAAAGCGTTCGTTCATTATTGTCACCCACTATCAGCGTATTCTGGACTATATCAAACCTGATTATGTTCATGTTCTTTATCAGGGGCGAATCGTGAAGTCTGGTGATTTCACGCTGGTCAAACAGCTGGAGGAGCAAGGATATGGCTGGCTTAGTGAACAGCAGTAACGTGCTACAACAGTGGCACCATCTGTTTGAAGCACAGGGTGAAACCCGTTCGCATCATGCGCAACAGCATCTGCAGCAAATGCTGCGTCTGGGGCTGCCAACGCGCAAGCATGAGGACTGGAAATATACGCCGCTGGAAGGGTTAACCAACAGCCAGTTTGTCAGTCGTTACGCGGACATCACCCCGGCACAATGTGACGCGCTGGCGCCAGGCATTGACGCTGTGCGTCTGGTGTTTGTCGATGGACAGTTCTGCCCGTCGCTGTGTGACAGCACGGACGGCAGCGGCTTCGAAATCACGGTTGACGATGCGCGTCAGGCGCTACCTGCGGCGATACAGCCGGAAGTGTTTCTGCACCTGACGGAAAGCCTGTCCCCCAGCGTCACGCATATCTCCGTCAGACGTAACACCCGCCCGGCAAAACCGTTGCTATTGATGCACATTACCCAGGGGCTGGCGGGCGATGAGGTCAATACTGCGCATTATCGTCACCATCTTGAACTGGCGGAAGGCGCGGACGCCACCGTCATCGAACACTATGTCAGTCTCAACGAGGCCCGGCATTTTACGGGGGCGCGCTTAACGATGAACGTGGCGGCAAATGCCCAGTTGCACCATATCAAACTGGCGTTTGAGAATCCGGTCAGCCATCACTTCGCGCATAACGACATTCAGCTTGGCGCCGATGCCACGGCTATCAGCTACAGTTTTTTGTTGGGGGATGCCGTGCTGCGCCATAACACCAGCACTCAACTTAATGGCGAAAATACCACGCTGCGTATTAACAGCCTGGCGATGCCGGTGAAAAACGAAGTGTGTGATACCCGCACCTGGCTGGAGCACAACAAAGGCTATTGCAACAGCCGACAGCTGCATAAAACGATTGTGAGCGATAAAGGTCGGGCGGTGTTCAATGGTCTGATCAACGTGGCGCAGCATGCCATTAAAACCGACGGCCAGATGACCAACAATAATTTGCTGCTCGGAAAACTGGCGGAAGTGGATACCAAGCCGCAGCTGGAAATCTACGCCGACGATGTGAAATGCAGCCACGGGGCGACAGTCGGTCGGATCGACGACGAGCAGATGTTCTATCTTCGCTCCCGAGGGATCGGCCAGCAGGATGCTCAACAGATGATTCTCTACGCGTTTGCCGCTGAGCTGACGGAAGCCCTGAGCGATGAAACGCTGAAACAACAGGTGCTGGCGCGGATCGCTCAACGCCTGCCGGGAGGCGTAGCATGACATTTCCCATTGAAAAAGTACGGGCTGATTTTCCGGTCCTGACGCGTGAAGTGAACGGGTTGCCGCTGGCTTATCTGGACAGCGCCGCCAGCGCGCAAAAACCGAATCAGGTGATTGACGCTGAAGCCGAGTTTTATCGGCATGGCTATGCGGCGGTACACCGCGGTATCCATACTCTTAGCGCCCAGGCCACGGAGAAAATGGAGAATGTCCGCAAGCTGGCATCCCTGTTTATTAATGCCCGTTCAGCCGAAGAGCTGGTGTTTGTGCGCGGTACGACGGAAGGCATTAATCTGGTCGCGAACAGTTGGGGCAGCAGCAATGTGCGGGCGGGTGACAACATCATCATTAGCGAAATGGAGCACCATGCCAATATCGTCCCCTGGCAGATGCTGTGTGCGCGCGTGGGTGCTGAGCTGCGTATTATTCCGCTGAATGCTGATGGTACATTGCAACTGGATGCGCTCCCGGCCTTGTTTGATGAACGCACCCAACTGCTGGCCATTACCCATGTATCGAACGTGTTAGGGACAGAAAACCCGTTGCCGGAGATGATTGCGCTGGCGCATCAGTATGGCGCAAAAGTGCTGGTGGATGGCGCGCAGGCGGTTATGCACCATACCGTGGACGTGCAGGCGCTGGATTGCGACTTTTATGTTTTCTCCGGGCATAAACTCTATGGCCCAACGGGCATCGGCGTGCTGTATGCCCGAGAAGCGTTGCTGCAGGAGATGCCGCCCTGGGAAGGGGGCGGTTCAATGATTGCGACAGTCAGCCTGACTCAGGGCACGACATGGGCTAAAGCGCCCTGGCGCTTTGAAGCGGGTACGCCCAACACCGGCGGCATTATCGGGCTCGGCGCGGCTATTGAATATGTTTCGGCACTGGGGCTGGCTGAAATCAGCGAATATGAACAATTCATGATGCGCTATGCGCTGGAACAACTGGCGAGCGTCCCGGACCTGACACTTTACGGCCCGGAAAATCGGCTGGGCGTGATTGCGTTTAACCTGGGTAAGCATCATGCGTATGACGTGGGCAGCTTTCTCGATAACTACGGGATAGCCGTGCGTACGGGGCATCACTGTGCGATGCCGCTGATGGCGTATTACAACGTTCCTGCCATGTGTCGGGCATCCATTGCCATGTACAACACCCATGAAGAAGTGGATCGTCTGGTGACGGGGCTCAAACGCATTCATCACTTATTGGGATAACAGGGAGGCGTTATGGCTGGATTACCGGATAAAGAAAAATTGTTGCGTAATTTTCTGCGTTGCGCTAATTGGGAAGAGAAGTATCTGTACATCATTGAATTGGGGCAGCGTCTGCCGGAATTAAACACCGACGATCGCCGCCCGGAAAATAGTATTCAGGGATGTCAGAGTCAGGTTTGGATTGTAATGCGTCAAAATGCCGAAGGCATTATTGAATTACAGGGCGACAGTGACGCAGCAATTGTGAAAGGGCTTATCGCCGTGGTATTCATTTTGTACGACCGAATGACGGCCCAGGATATCGTGAATTTTGATGTGCGTCCGTGGTTTGAGAAAATGGCGCTGACACAGCATCTCACGCCTTCTCGCTCACAGGGACTGGAAGCGATGATTCGCGCTATCCGCACGAAAGCGGCAACTGTTAGCTAAACTAGAAAAAGCACGTCATCTTTCAGGCTGTCCTGACAGATGTTGTGCAGGTAACGCAATGACTCGTAAACCGGATCAGGCGCCAGCCGCCATCCGGTAACAACGCCAGGGGGGTGAGTGAGTATGAAACGCGCGTCTACTATTACTCTAATGCTAATCGGCGCTTACAGCGCTTTACAGGCCGCCTGGGCGGTCGATTATCCTTTGCCCCAGGCGAACAGTCGCCTTGTCGGGCAGAATCAAACCTATACCGTCCAGGAAGGCGATAAAAACTTACAGGCAATCGCCAGGCGGTTTGATACTGCCGCGATGCTGATCCTCGAAGCCAACAACACCATTGCGCCTGTACCCAAACCCGGCACGTTGATAACCATTCCCTCGCAATTACTGCTACCGGATGCACCGCGTGAAGGCATTATTGTCAATCTTGCCGAGCTACGTTTGTATTATTTCCCACCGGGCGAAAACATTGTTCAGGTATTCCCAATTGGCATTGGCTTACAAGGGCTGGAAACGCCGGTAATGGATACCCGCGTTGGGCAAAAGATACCTAATCCAACGTGGACACCCACAGCAGGCATCCGTAAGCGCTCTCAGGAGCGCGGCATTACATTACCCCCTGTGGTACCTGCAGGGCCGAATAACCCGTTAGGACGCTATGCGCTGCGTCTGGCGCATGGTAACGGTGAGTACCTTATCCATGGAACCAGCGCACCTGACAGCGTCGGCTTGCGAGTGAGTTCTGGCTGTATCCGCATGAATGCGCCGGATATCAAAGCGCTGTTTGCCCAGGTTCGAACCGGAACGCCGGTCAGAGTGATCAATGAGCCGATCAAGTACTCGGTCGAACCTAACGGTATGCGTTATGTGGAAGTGCATCGTCCCTTGTCACCCGAAGAGGAACAAAACGTTCAGACCATGCCGTATGTCCTGCCAGCAGGCTTTAGCCAGTTTAAAGACAATAAAGCCGTTGATAGCAGCCTGGTAGAAAGGGCGCTGTATCGTCGTGCAGGTTATCCGGTTACGGTCACAGCCGGGCAAACGCCGGTTACCGCAAATGGGGCAGAAGTGAAGTCTGCGCAGAATGGATTGCCAGGGGCGGGAGAGGAGATGCGTACTACGCAGTAACAGGGAAGATAAATGCAGAGCAAAAAAAATGGCGCACAATGTGCGCCATTTTTATTACACAGGTACTATTACTTGCGGTATTTAGTAGCTGCGTTGTCCAGACGCTGGTTAGCGCGAGCTGCGTCATCTTTAGCAGCCTGAACGTCGGAACGCATTGCGTTCACGTCGTTGCTCAGCTGGTCAACTTTAGCGTTCAGAGTCTGAACGTCAGAAGACAGCTGATCGATTTTAGCGTTGCTGGAGCAACCTGCCAGCAGAGTAGAACCCAGGATTACCGCGCCCAGTACCAGTTTAGTACGATTCATTATTAATACCCTCTAGATTGAGTTAATCTCCATGTAGCGTTACAAGTATTACACAAAGTTTTTTATGTTGAGAATATTTTTTTGATGGGAATGCACTTATTTTTGATCGTTCGCTCAAAGAAGCATCGAATTGTGCAAAAACGGCTAAAAAAGCGTGTGAAAACAGAAAGCTTCCATCGGATTCATCTTAGATAATCTTTGATTAGATAGTGAAATCCGATTTGATTTTTTATTAATCGTGGTTATCGGAAAAATAAAAAAAGCGCCACAAGGGCGCTTTTTTAAGCAAATTAATTCACGTCGGAATTATTACAGCACGTGAACAGAGGCCGTATTGGTGGTGCCGCTCGGTACCAGTGCGCCAGAAACCATAACAACAACGTCACCTTTCTGTGCCAGACCGCTTTCTACAGCGACTTCTTTACCCAGACGGTAGAAATCATCGGTAGAGCTGATTTCTTTGACAACCTGAGCCACAACGCCTTTGCTCAGCACCAGCTGACGGGCAGTGGTTTCGTTGGTGGTCAGCGCCAGAATGGTCGCATCCGGGAAGTATTTACGCACTGCACGAGCAGATTTACCGCCCTGGGTCGCAACCACGATCAGCGGAGCGTCCAGTTTCTCAGCAGTTTCAACCGCGCCACGGCACACCGCTTCGGTGATACGCAGTTTGCGGCTGTCGTTGTTGAAGTCCAGACGGCTGGTCATCACGCGGTCAGTACGTTCGCAGATGGTCGCCATGATGGTAACGGCTTCCAGCGGGTATTTACCTTTTGCGGATTCGCCAGACAGCATAACGGCATCGGTACCGTCGAGGATGGCGTTCGCCACGTCGCCAGCTTCAGCGCGGGTCGGACGCGGGTTTTTGATCATGGAGTCCAGCATCTGGGTCGCAGTGATTACCACTTTGCGCGCACGAATACATTTTTCGATGATCATCTTCTGCGCGAAGATAACTTCTTCAACCGGGATCTCAACACCCATGTCGCCACGAGCAACCATGATGCCGTCAGACGCTTCGAGGATTTCGTCGAAGTTGTTCAGGCCTTCCTGGTTTTCGATTTTGGAGATGATCTGAATGTTTTCGCCGCCGTTAGCTTTCAGGTGCTCACGGATTTCGATGACGTCAGAACGTTTACGGATAAAGGACGCAGCAACGAAGTCAACGCCTTGTTCGCAACCGAAGATCAGGTCTTGTTTGTCTTTCTCAGCCAGTGCAGGCAGCGCGATGGAAACGCCCGGCAGGTTAACGCCTTTGTTTTCGCCCAGGTCGCCGTTGTTCAGCACTTTACAGATAACTTTGTTACCTTCGATAGCGGTAACTTCCATGCCGATCAGGCCATCGTCAACCAGAACGGTGTTACCAACGGACAGGTCTTTGGTGAAGCCTTCGTAAGTGACAGCAACGATTTCGCTGTTACCGACAACAGATTTGTCAGTGGTGAAAGTGAAGGTCTGGCCCGCTTTCAGAGAAACGTCGTTACCGCCTTCCAGTTTAATGGTACGGATTTCCGGACCTTTGGTGTCGAGCAGAATGGCCGCTTTTTTGCCGGTCTTGCTCATCACGTTGCGCAAGTTCTGGATGCGCTGACCGTGTTCTGCGTAGTCGCCGTGGGAGAAGTTCAGACGCATGACGTTCATGCCAGCGTCCAGCATTTTGGTCAACATCTCTTCGGATTCGGTTTTCGGACCGATGGTGCAAACAATTTTCGTCTTTTTCATGACAGTCTTAGTCTTTAAGTTGAGAAGGATATGGAAATCTGGCCTCCACCGCGCACGGATGGAAAGCTAAACCTGAGTTACGAAAGTTGTGATGCCTCGCTCTAAGAATAGGTGACTTCGAAAGAGCGTGCAGAGGAATGTGTGCTTGCGTTTCAGCCCAACGGGAAGGTGAGTTTTGTAGTCGTTGAGTTTTACAGGTCAATGTGCTGAAACCATTCAAGAGACAATTGGCGCGCATTATACGCTGAAATTTATCAAAAAGGAAAATGGAAACAGCGTTTCAAAAGAGTTCTGTGCAGTTTCATAAGAAATATTCACGAATTTGTGCATCGGTATGGATAAAGCGGTCGTGCGCAGTCGAGGCATGTTGCGCAACAAACAGTCGTTACCCTTTCAGCAGCGGTCAATAGGCGTGTGACGACGGTGAAAAAAATAATATTTCTAAAAGTTATATCAAATTCATTTTAATTCATTCTAAAAATATATCTTCACTATTACACTCGTTTAGACATCCATACTGCTAAACAGCGAAGGCGCTAGCAGGATAACTATAAGCAGCAGCGGATACCTAAACGACATGATTGTCCTGAAAAATATTTCGAAAGTGTTTACGCCAGGCAGGCTTGCTATTACCGCTGTCGATAACGTCAACCTGACGGTTGAACAGGGACAGATTTACGGAATTATTGGCTACAGTGGTGCCGGAAAAAGCACCTTGATTCGCCTGCTCAATGGCCTTGAAAAGCCGACCGCCGGCAGTGTGATGATCAACGGCCATGACATTTCTGCTGCACAGGGTGAATCATTGCGTCAGGCGCGGCTGAAAATTAGCATGGTATTTCAGCACTTCAATTTATTGTGGTCGCGGACCGTTCGCGAAAACATCGCGTTCTCAATGCAAATCGCCGGTGCCCCGAAAGCCGCTATCAAGGCGCGGGTGGCCGAATTGATTACGCTGGTAGGGCTGACGGGGCGCGAAAACGCATATCCGTCGCAACTTAGCGGGGGTCAAAAACAGCGCGTGGGGATTGCCCGCGCGCTGGCGAATAACCCGGACGTGCTGTTATGTGACGAAGCCACATCGGCACTGGATCCGCAAACCACCGATCAGATCCTGGATTTACTGCTCGATATTAACCGCCGTTTCAAACTCACGATCGTGCTGATTACGCATGAGATGCATGTGGTACGCAAAATCTGCGATCGGGTGGCCGTGATGGAAAACGGCAAGGTCGTCGAAGAAGGCGATGTGCTTAGCGTCTTTACGCATCCGCAGCAACCAATTACCCGGCAGTTTGTCCGTCAGGTGAGTCAGTATGCTGAGGAGGATGAGTTCAACCCACAGCTGGCACGCGAGCTTGGCGGCGTCGTGATCAAGTTAACCTTTACCGGAAACCGCACCCATCGACCGATTGTCGGTGAGTTGACGCTGCGCTACGGCCTGCCGTTCAACATCTTGCACGGCAAAATGACGCAGACCGCCCACGGCACATTCGGCCAGCTCTGGGTACACGTTGTCGCCAGCGAAGAACAACTCAACAATATTCTGGCCGACCTGCGCCATAACGACATTGACGGCGAGGTTATTCAACATGGCTGAAGATCTGTTTCCCCATCTGAAATGGGATCAATTGTTTGCCGCCACTCAGGAAACG
Source organism: Citrobacter sp. Marseille-Q6884 (assembly GCF_945906775.1). Taxonomy (NCBI): domain Bacteria; kingdom Pseudomonadati; phylum Pseudomonadota; class Gammaproteobacteria; order Enterobacterales; family Enterobacteriaceae; genus Citrobacter; species Citrobacter sp. Marseille-Q6884. The sequence continues at coordinate 1,610,189 of NZ_CAMDRE010000002.1, read as the reverse complement.
CTCTACATGACGGCGCTGTCAGGCCTGGCGACGTTTGTATTGGGCATCGCCCTCGGGCTGGCGCTGTTTCTCACCGCGCGCGGCGGGCTGTTTCAGAATCGTGCGTTGTACAGCGCTATCTCGTTGGTCGTGAACATTTTTCGCTCGATCCCGTTCATCATTCTGATCGTGCTGCTGATCCCGTTTACCAAAGCAATGGTCGGCACCATTCTCGGGGCGAATGCCGCGCTGCCCGCGTTAATTGTGGGCGCCGCACCGTTTTATGCACGTCTGGTCGAAATCGCCCTGCGTGAAGTGGATAAAGGCGTCATTGAAGCGACCCGCTCGATGGGCGCACGTCTGAGCACGCTTATTTTTCGGGTTTTACTGCCTGAATCGTCACCCGCCCTGGTGTCCGGTATCACCGTGACGCTGATTGCGCTGGTTAGCTACAGCGCGATGGCGGGGGTGATCGGTGCAGGTGGTTTAGGGAATTTGGCTTACCTGGAAGGATTCCAGCGCAACCACAGCGACGTCACGCTGGTGGCGACGGTGACCATTCTTGTCATCGTTTTCATCATCCAGCTTTGCGGCGATGTGATCACCTCTCTGTTAGATAAACGCTAATAAAATACGGAAACCATCATCATGAAAAAATCGCTGACATTACTCGCCGCAGCAACACTGAGCGCCCTGAGCTTTGCTTCCTGGGCTGATACCCTGACCGTTGGCGCATCTAACGTGCCGCATGCAGAAATTCTGGAGCAGGCTAAGCCGATTCTGGCGAAGCAGGGGATCGATCTGGAGATTAAACCCTTCCAGGATTACATCCTGCCGAACACGGCACTGGCGGGTCGTGAGATTGACGCCAACTACTTCCAGCACATTCCGTATCTGAACAGTGTATTGAAAGATCATGCCGGTGATAAAACCTATGACTTCGTCAGCGCCGGGGCGATTCACATTGAGCCTATCGGCATTTACTCGAAAAAGGTGAAATCGCTCAAGGATCTGCCGGAAGGCGGCAAAGTCATCATGCGTGACGCTGTCTCAGAAGAAGGCCGTATCTTATCGATCTTCGAAAAAGAGGGGGTCATTAAACTGAAGCCTGGGGTGGATAAAGTCACTGCACGCATCAGCGACATTGTCGATAACCCGAAAAAGCTGAAGTTCCTGCCTAACGTGGAAGCGGCGCTGTTACCGCAAATGTATAACAACGACGAGGGCGACGCGGTGGTGATTAACGCCAACTACGCCATCGACGCGGGTCTCGACCCGGTTCACGATCCGATTGCCGTAGAAAGTGGTGAAAATAACCCGTATGCCAACATCATTACCGTGCATCGCGGTGATGAGAAGAAAAAGGATATTGTGGCGCTGGTTGATGTGCTGCACTCAAAAGAGATCCAGGATTGGATCCGCACTAAGTATAAAGGTGCGGTGATCCCGGTGAATAACTGACCGGGGTTGCGCCGGGCGGCAACGTCGCCGTCCGGCACACGGTTCATACTCGCTCGATTTTTGCCGGAAGTCCCTGGCGTACAGAAGCCCCTGAAACCCAATCCAGCCAGGTATTAGCGACCTGACGTGTCGGGTCCGCGAAGCCCAGATCGTTAATATTTATCCCCGATCTTATTTTGGTATCAAACGCCATCGGTTCGCCGTCGAGCGTGTGCTGCGCCGCACCCATTTCTTTATGCCCATAGCCATGTTCAATGGCAATCACGCCCGGCATGACACCGCTAAGCAGACTGATCTGCGCCTGCGCGTGTCCTCCCGGTGTGGTGATCCGCACGATATCGCCGTGAGACACGCCATAACGCCGACCATCTTCCGGGTTGATCGCCACCAAATTGACCGGTTTAAGATGATGCAGACGCGGGATCACCGCCGTGGCGCTGGACATGGTATTGGATTTAAAGGAAATCAGCTTCAGCGGCCACTCCTGAACGGGGAACAACTCATCCACTGAACGCCCGTCACTGAGGCGTGCAGGATACCAGGCCGGACAGCCGCTGTAGCGCTCACCGGTAATCGCATGACGATGTGCCGCGACGTCAGCATTCCAGATTTGTAGCGGTTTTTCCCACGCATTGCCGACACGGTCATCGGCCCGACCGCTCTTGTCCGGGGCAAAACGACCGCCGCGTGAGTAGATAAAGGCGACACGGCTGACTTCATCGGCTTTCAGCGTTTGCGTTAATACAGGCATGATCCGCTGTACGCCAGTCAGAGCGATATCTTCCGCTGTGGCTTGCGCGACCGGCGCTTTCCCCATAAAAGCAATGTTAGCGGCGATTCTGAGGTAGTAATCTTCGGCGCGGTTTAGCGGATACTGATTGCCTTGCGGGTCGGAAATGGCACTGTCGCCAAAGCCAGGCAACCCGATGCGCTTCGCCACAGCGATACAGAAAGACTCCATCGATGCGGGTTGCCCTTCAGCCGTCTTGCTGGTGGTCGATGCCACTACCGGCCAGCGTGCGGTGGTGGCTTTGCTGGCAACACCCGCCCATGGCGCGCTGAATCCCCAGCTTTCGAAATTATGGGTATCTGGTACGATATAGTCCGCCAGCGCCGTGGTTTCGTTCATGAACGCATCGATCGCGATAAACAGCGGAAGCCGGGACGGATCTTTCAGCTTTTCTTCCGCCACGCCGCGCAGACCTGCAACACCATAGAACGGGTTGGTCATGTTGGAGATCCACGCTTTCAGCGGATAAGGGTAACCTTCAAGGGCAGAAGTGAGCAGTTCGGTAAGCTGGCCTGCCACAAACGGGTACCACGGTGCTTTCGCCGGGAAGGGGGATTGTCCGGCAGCCACCTTATTACGGTACTCTTCAGAGGACTCGTAGGCTGTTTTACTGCGGGCGATGCTTAATCCTTTGGGTTTAATTTTTCCGGCGAAGCTGTCCATGTTGTAGCGTGGGCCATCGGTCGCGCCATTGAATTTACCGCCGCCGACAAAAACACCGCCTTCCAGGCTGAGATTGCCAATCAGCGCATTCAGCATCATTACCGCCCAGGCGTTATAAAACCCATTGCCTGCCATCATCCCTCCGTGGGTGATCACCGCAGCTTTACGTCCATGACGGGTAAACGCGTCGGCCAGCTTGCCTATTTGTGCTTCGGGTACACCGCATTGCTCACTGTAGTGAGCCATTGAGCGTTTCTCTGCCGACTCTTTCAGGCACTGAAACGCGCTTTTTACTGTGACTGTTTGTCCGTCAGCCAGCGTAACCTGACGCGTGACAAACAGCTGCGCGTGCTGACACGTGCTGGCGGCCACACATTCTCCGGCGTCGTTAACCACCATCGGCTCACTCGGCGCGTCTGGATGCAGATGCGCGAGGGTTAAATGCTGTCCGGCAAGCGTCGGGATCTCATCGGTGATCACCAGATGCGTAGCATTGGTCCAGCTTTTTTCCCCGGCTTGCTGCATGGCCTGTACGCCGGGAATCGCAAGGTAACCGGCGTTGTAACGCTGATTGTCTATAATCCAGCGGATCATCCCCATTGCCAGCGCGGAGTCGCTTCCCGGACGTACCGGCTGCCAGTGTCCACGGTCATCAGCCAGTACCGTGGTTAGGGGCAGCGCTGGCGCCACCACGACATAGCGGAAGTCATCGCGCAGGCGGGCGCTGGCAAGCTGGCGAGCCTGACGCTTAAAAGGGTTGCCGGACTGCGCCGGTGAGGTGCCCATAAACAGCGCGAACTCGACATTTTCCCAGTCAGGTTTGACGTGGGTGTTTTTATCCAGATCCCCCATCAATGCGCCAGAACCGGCCCGATACGCCAGCCCACAATAAGCACCATGCGCACCGAAGTTTTTGCTGCCGAAACTGTTCAGAGCAAAGCGGCGTATAAACGTATCGCGCCCCTCATCGCTGGTATTGGTGACCAGTAGCTGATTGGATTTTGGCCCAAAACCAGGGTGTTTGGCATCGAGTGGCGTGTGGGGATCGTATATTGCCCGCAGGCCGTCAACGTGACCCTCGCCAAACAGATCGCCGCCTTCGACGACCTCTTTGATCAGTTGTTCAAAACTGATGCGCTGCCATTTTCCTTCGCCACGCTTACCGACACGCTTCATTGGTTCAAGGATACGCAGCGGGCTGTAGAGCCCTTCGAGTAACGTTGCGCCACGGGCGCAGGCAGTAGAGCGCGCATCAAGACCGGTTTCACCCGCCAGTTGTTCCATGGCGCTGGCAAAGGGAACGGAGGTGTCAATGGGGTGTTCGTGTGACAACGGATGATAGGGGTTGCCCGCAATACGCAGCACTTTGCCTTTTTCGCTGTCAACGCGCACCCGTATGCCACACTGTGTCCAGCAGCCGAAACATTGCGTCATGGAGATAACCTGCTGCGGGTTTTGCTGCCATTGCGGGCGGGCATTGGCTTCGGGGAGGAGGGCGTTGCCCACGATACGGTCACGGGTAATCTTGCCGGAAGACCCATCAAGCAAACCGTCAATTGCACGTTTTGCTACGTCCCGATAACTCAGCCCAAAGGTCACCATTCCCCCCACAGCGAGACCGACTTTAAGCCACTGACGACGGGTTAAATTAGCCATGTTGTATTCTCCTTGCGATCGCGTTCAGGGCTTCACGAACAATAATGATGAGCGCTATCCACAGGCCAAAGGTGCCAAGGATGGCCAGCCAGCCATCCGTGCCGCCGGGCAGGGAATAGGGATTAAACTGCGCGTTAAATTTAGGGAGGGTTTGTGCCTGAATCAGCAACGTCCAGCGCATTAGCCAGCACAGCGCCATGGCGCTGACGGCCAGCAGAATGCGCAGCGGCAGCGACAGAGGATGACGTACTATCAGCCCACAAAGACCCAGGGAAATGACCCAGAGTGCCGCCCAGGCGATGGCGTAGTGCCGCGCGGAAGAGGCGACATCTAACCACTGGCGAATAGCCGATCCTGACAGCGTATTGCCGCTTACCCAGATAACCACCACGATGGCCAGCGCAACCAATGTCACCCTCTGCCCCCACGCCAGTTTGCGCAGTAATGCCTGCTCGCTTTTTGAGGCGGCGACCAGCAGGGCAAAGAACGTCTGTAGTGCGCTCAGGAACATGGCGACCGGGAAGGCGTAGCTGAACCAGACAGGGCGCGCCTGCACGATGGAAACTTCACGACCGGTATACACCAGCAGCCCGACGGCGCTGAGCGCACTGCCCACGGCCAACCATTTTGTGACGCTGTAACTTTTATGTGTGAAGTGTTTAACGTGCTGCGCCAAAAACCACAGTCCGAGAAATCCTGTGAACAGGGGTAAAAACAACGCCCCCCACGGCATCCATGACCAGGGAGTTGGATAAGCGTAGAAATGCCAGACGCGGGCGGTCTGATGTAAATCCGCCGTGAGCGCCAGCGGAGCCGTGATCGCGCAGGTCAGGGCGATCAACAGCGTGAGGTTCTCTAATTCCGGCATCGCTTTTCTGCGCCAGTGAAGCACACAGGCGAACAGTGCGGCGCAGGCGGCAATCCCGATAAAAAAGAAATATTGTACCGCCCAGGGGAGCCAGCTTACGTCCTGCGGACGCGCAAGAACCTCTTCGATAATCAGTGAGTGGGTCATTTAAACCTCCTGCCAGAGAGCGGGTTGAGCACGTCCCATTAATGGAGTAACAAACGCGTCATCCAGTCCCAGGTAGAACACATGTGGCGAGGTGCCGTTTTCGGGTTTCAGGACTCTGATGGCGTCATGGTGCTCATGCAGCATTTGTGAGATTCGGCTGTGTGGGTCTTTCAGATCGCCAATGATTCGCGCGCCGCCGACGCAGGATTCCACGCAGGCGGGGAGCAATCCGGCCTCCAGTCGATGGACGCAAAACGTACATTTATCGGCGGTTTGCGTTTCATGGTTGATAAACCGCGCATCGTAAGGACAAGCCTGCACACAGTACGCGCAGCCAACGCAGCGGGTGTTATCGATAACGACAATGCCATCTTCGCGCTGGAAGGTGGCTTGTACCGGGCAAACCGGAACGCAGGGGGGATTATCGCAATGGTTACACAGGCGCGGCAGCAGGACGTTGGTCACGCTTTGCTGACCTTCAAGCTGCACCTGATACTGGTTGACGTGGGTACGAAACTCGCCCTGGGGCGTCTGGTTTTCAATCGCACAACTGACGGTACAGGCCTGGCAACCAATGCAGCGCCGCAGGTCAACTAACATGCCGTAGCGGTGTTGGGGTGAGCCTTCATGTCGTTCAGGCGAGAAGGGAAATTGCGCCTGAGCCAGGGGTACCAGTGATGCGCCAGTGGTCAGGACGCCCAGTTGCTGGAGAAACTGCCGTTTACTGCTGTCCATATTTTCTCCCGTCACGATGCAACAACGAAACATTGGTCACGCCGTTGGTTTGCGTATGATGAATAAAGAATGTTGATGATTTACAGTGTAAAAATCGCGGCGGGGGGAGCTCTATTGTGGTTAACCACATACCCGGCTTGTTGTTGATCTAAAACAACATAAATGACAGGGATAATTCAGTGAGATGCAATGTCGTAAGAGGCCTGATGGTGCTGGCATCGATATGGATGCTGAGCAGTACAGCCTGGGCGCAGACATGGAACATTGGCGTTCTGGCTATGCGTGGAGAGGTTTCCACCCGCAACCACTGGCAGCCGCTGGAAACCATGCTGAATCAGCAAATTCCCGGTGAGCAGTTTCATATTCAACCGCTGGATCTGCATCAGATGCAGGATGCGGTCAACCGTGGCACGGTGCAGTTTGTGGTGACCAACCCGGCGCAGTTTGTGCAGCTCAACAGCCGTTCTGCGCTACGCTGGCTGGCGTCATTGCGCTCTACCCGCGGAGGGAAAGCCACCAGCAATGTGATTGGCAGCGCGATCCTCGTCAGGCGTGACAGTGGCATAACGTCCCCACACGATCTGATCGGCAAAACCGTGGGTGCGATTGATCCCCAGGCATTTGGCGGCTATTTGCTGGGGTACAAAGCGCTCAGCGACGCCGGTTTGCGTCCTGAGCGCGATCTGCACTTGCGATTCACCGGTTTTCCTGCCGATGCCTTATTGTATTTATTACGCGAAAAAGCCGTTCAGGCGGTCATTGTGCCGGTGTGTTTACTGGAAAAAATGGACGATGAAGGGCTTCTCCACAAAACCGATTTTATGACGGTGCTCTCTCATCCGACGTCAATCCCCTGTTTAAGCAGTACGCCGCTTTATCCCGACTGGTCGTTTGCGGCGTTGCCCGAGGTGAGCGATGAACTGGCCGATCGTGTCACGCGAGTCCTGTTTAACGCGCCGCAAAGTGCCGCTTTCCGCTGGGGTGCGCCTGCCTCGACCCGTGAGGTAGAAACGTTGCTACGCGACGTGCGTCAGCATCCGCAGCAGCGCCACTTGTGGCTGGATGTCAAAAGCTGGTTTATTCAACATCAGTTGGCAATGGGTGCCGTGGTTGTGGTGCTGCTGGTACTCGCGCTTAATTATATCTGGGTCATGCTGCTGGTTCGCCGCCGTGGTAGGGAACTGGAGCGTAACAGCGTGTTATTGCGCAAACAGGAGCAGGCGCTGGAAACGGCCCGGCAAATGAGCGTCCTCGGCGAGATGACATCCGGGTTTGCCCATGAACTCAACCAGCCGCTCTCGGCCATCCGTCACTATGCGCAAGGCAGCCTGATCCGCCTGCGCGGCCAGGACCCGCAGCATGCACTGATACCCGCACTGGAACAGATTGATGCTCAGGCGCAGCGGGGAGCCGATACGTTGCGCAATCTGCGTCTGTGGGTCAGTCAGGCACAGGGAAATCCGGTGATGGCCGATGACTGGAAACCGATTAACGTTCAGGACGCTATCCACCACGTCTGGCAATTATTGCGGATGGCGCAACAATTCCCGGACGTGTCGTTACAAACGAAGATCAGCAATACGCTGACAGTGACATTACCGACTGTACTGCTTGAACAGGTGCTGGCGAATCTGGTGCTCAACGCCGCGCAGGCAGGCGCAAAAACCGTGTGGGTGACGGCGCAGCGTGAGGACAATGGTGTGCGCATTTGGGTGCAGGATAACGCGGGGGGCATAGATGAAGCCCAGCTCTATCAGGCGTTCCAGCCTTTTATGACGACGCGTAAAGAGGGGATGGGACTGGGGCTGGCGATTTGTCAGCGGCTGGTTCGCTATGGGGGGGGCGAGATTACGCTCAAAAACCAGGTCGCGCCTGACGGTCAGGCGGGTGCCGTGGTGACATTACAATTTAAACCGATACAGAAAGGGGACCGTTGTGGCGATAATTCATCTGCTGGATGACGATGTTGCCGTCACTCAGGCCTGTGCATTTTTGCTGGAAAGTCTGGGATACGACGTTCGATGCTGGGATCAGGGCGAAACGTTTCTGACTCAGGCTGACCTGCATCAGGAAGGCGTGTTGCTGCTGGATATGCGGATGCCGGTACTGGATGGACACGGTGTGCACGAGGCGTTGAGGCAATGCGAAAGTACGCTGGCAGTCGTGTTCCTCACCGGGCATGGTGATGTGCCGATGGCGGTGGAGCAAATGAAGCGCGGCGCGGTCGATTTTCTGCAAAAGCCGGTTTCAGCTGAACCACTGCAAAGCGCACTGGAGCGCGCATTGCGGGTCTCCGCAGCGGCCTTCTCGCGACACGAAATTGTGGCCTGCTATCAACAGCTCACCCCTAAAGAGCGGGAACTGGCAAATCTGGTCGCAACAGGATTAATGAACCGGGAAATCGCGGATGCGATGAATATTGCCGTGCGAACGGTTGAGGTTCATCGGGCAAGGGTGATGGAAAAAATGCAGGCCGGGAGTCTGGCTGAACTGGTTAACCGTCTGCAACGCGTGCTCTAGATTGATGACATTTCATTGATTTTCATTGATTTTTGTTAAATTCATCAGAGTGATATATGCTGTTAGCTTGATTCAATGACGAGCGGGCAAATATGGGAAATCAGACCAAAGACGACGAGCTGTACCGCGAGATGTGCAGAGTAGTCGGGAAAGTAGTGCTGGAAATGCGCGATCTGGGACAAGAGCCTAAGCATATTGTCATTGCTGGTGTACTGAGAACGACCCTCGCCAATCAACGCGTAAAGCGCAGTGAGTTAGGGAAGGTGCGAACAAGTTCCTGATATGAGATCATCATATTCATCCGGAGCGCATCCCAGAGGGACATCATGAGCCATCAACTCACCTTCGCCGATAGTGAATTCAGCACTAAGCGCCGTCAGACCCGAAAAGAGATTTTCCTCTCCCGCATGGAGCAGATTCTGCCATGGCAGAATATGACCGCTGTCATCGAGCCGTTTTATCCCAAGGCGGGCAATGGCCGACGGCCCTATCCGCTGGAGACCATGCTGCGTATTCACTGCATGCAGCATTGGTACAACCTGAGCGACGGTGCCATGGAAGATGCCCTGTACGAAATCGCCTCCATGCGCCTGTTTGCCCGATTATCCCTGGATAGCGCCCTGCCGGATCGCACCACCATCATGAATTTCCGCCACCTGCTCGAGCAGCATCAACTGGCCCGTCAATTGTTCAAGACCATCAATCGCTGGCTGGCCGAAGCAGGCGTCATGATGACCCAAGGCACTTTGGTGGATGCCACCATCATTGAGGCACCCAGCTCTACCAAGAACAAAGAGCAGCAACGCGATCCGGAGATGCATCAGACCAAGAAAGGCAATCAGTGGCACTTTGGCATGAAGGCCCACATTGGTGTCGATGCCAAGAGTGGCCTGACCCACAGCCTAGTCACCACCGCGGCCAACGAGCATGACCTCAATCAGCTGGGTAATCTGCTTCATGGAGAGGAGCAATTTGTCTCAGCCGATGCCGGCTACCAAGGAGCGCCACAGCGCGAGGAGCTGGCCGAGGTGGATGTGGACTGGCTGATCGCCGAGCGTCCCGGCAAGGTAAAAACCTTGAAGCAGCATCCGCGCAAGAACAAAACGGCCATCAACATCGAATACATGAAAGCCAGCATCCGTGCCAGGGTGGAGCACCCGTTTCGCATCATCAAGCGGCAGTTCGGCTTCGTGAAAGCCAGATACAAAGGGCTGCTGAAAAACGATAACCAACTGGCGATGTTATTCACCCTGGCCAACCTGTTTCGGGTGGACCAAATGATACGTCAGTGGGAGAGATCTCAGTAAAAACCGGAAATAACGCCAGAAATGGTGGAAAAAATAGCCTAAATAGGCTGATTCGATGTGTTTGCGGGAAAAAAATCGGCCCAGATCCGCGAAATTTTAATCAGCGAGTCAGCTTGGGAAGAAATGACCTGCTTATTCGCACCTTCCTTAGAAAAACAGGCCATTGAGACAGTCATCAAAGCGCTGGCCGGTTAATCCACATAAGAGGGCGGTGAAGCATATTTACCGCCCTCTTATTAAGTCATGGTGTAACGCGTTTTCTGTTGAAAATAATAACCTAAAGAAAATTTCCCAACTCGTTATATATTTAAGAATACATCGATCGCAATATATATCCATATTTGGAAGTCGCTTCACAAATATCTGCAACGCAGATGAAATGCTATTTCAAGTCGCTTGAATGATAATAACTATCACTCCGCATTAATTATTCCTCTTCCGTTTTTTAATTGATAACGATCAAGGTTAAGGGGGGTGAATAACCACATTATTTATTCGCCTAACCCTAAAGGATTATGCCCATCATGCAGCTCGAATTATTTTAGAGCAGAGATTGGTTCAGTTTAACCGCCGTCATTTATGCGATCAGGTTAGGGCAAAAAATCACGTGTTGTTGGCAACATAAGTGGCCCAATATGGCCTGACCCGCGCTCATCAATTTAGCCTGGACGTGTTGCTGCTACTGCGTTTGCGAAGAGGATGCGAAATAAATGAACCAGGTTGATCGTCCATTTTTAGATTGTGGTTTAACGCGGCTTGAATTTTTGCGTATATCAGGAAAGGGTCTGGCGGGATTAACCATTGCCCCTGCGCTGTTATCGCTTTTTGGTTGCAAGCAGGAAGATGTTGATAACGGTACCGTGGGGCTTATCAATACACCGAAAGGGGTGCTGGTGACTCAGCGAGCCCGCTGTACGGGATGCCACCGCTGTGAAATTTCCTGTACGAATTATAACGATGGCGCAGTGGGTACGTTCTTTTCCCGCATAAAAATCCATCGCAATTTCTTCTTTGGCGACAATGGCGTAGGGTCGGGCGGCGGCCTGTATGGCGATTTAAACTACACCGCCGATACCTGCCGTCAGTGCAAAGACCCGCAATGTATGAAAGTCTGCCCGATTGGCGCCATTACCTGGAAACAGGAAGACGGTTGCATTGCCGTTGATCACAAACGCTGTATCGGCTGTAGCGCCTGTACCACGGCCTGCCCGTGGATGATGGCAACCGTCAATACCGAAACCAAAAAATCCTCAAAATGTGTTTTATGCGGTGAATGCGCTAATGCGTGCCCCACTGGCGCATTAAAAATTATCGAGTGGAAAGATATTACTGTTTGATGGATCGCAGGCACGTCTGATACGCGTCATTAATTGCCGAAACTATTGCAGTTTTGAATAAAAAAGCTGCCTGAAAGGTGACGGGTATATCTATCGAACCTTCTTGCAAAGGAAAACATGATGGCTAATGGCTGGACAGGTAATATTTTACGGGTCAATCTCACAACGGGGAATATCACCGTAGAAGATTCCAGTAAATTTAAAAAATTTGTCGGTGGGATGGGCTTTGGTTATAAAATTATGTACGACGAAGTCCCGCCTGGCACCAAACCTTTTGATGAAGGTAATAAACTGGTTTTCGCCACCGGGCCATTAACCGGATCTGGCGCACCCTGCAGCTCTCGCGTCAATATCACCTCCTTATCGACCTTTACCAAAGGCAATTTAGTGGTTGATGCCCATATGGGCGGATTCTTCGCGGCGCAAATGAAATTTGCCGGTTACGACGCCATTATTATCGAAGGCAAGTCGCCATCACCGGTGTGGATCAATATTAAAGATGACAACGTCAGCATCGAAAAAGCCGATTTCCTGTGGGGCAAGGGGACGCGCGCGACGACCGAAGAAATCTGTCGCGTAACCAGCCCGGAAACGTGCGTTGCGGCCATCGGCCAGGCGGGTGAAAACCTGGTGCCGCTTTCGTGCATGTTAAACAGCCGTAACCACAGCGGCGGGGCGGGCACCGGTGCGGTGATGGGTTCGAAGAACCTGAAAGCCATTGCCGTTGAAGGGACAAAAGGGGTCAACATCGCCGATCGCAAAGAGATGAAGCGGCTGAATGACTACATGATGACCGAGCTTATCGGTGCGAATAACAACCATGTTGTGCCGAGCACACCGCAGGCATGGGCTGAGTACTCCTCTCCAAATTCACGCTGGACTGCGCGTAAAGGGCTGTTCTGGGGGGCGGCGGAAGGGGGACCGATCGAAACAGGGGAAATCCCGCCGGGCAACCAGAATACCGTCGGTTACCGTACCTATAAATCGGTGTTTGATCTCGGTCCTGCCGCTGAAAAATACACGGTAAAAATGAGTGGCTGCCATTCGTGTCCGATCCGCTGTATGTCTCAGCTCAATGTCCCGCGGGTAAAAGACTTTGGCGTCCCCAGTACCGGGGGTAACACCTGCGTGGCGAACTTTGTGCACACCACGATTTTCCCGCATGGCCCGAAAGATTTTGACGACAAGGACGACGGGCGTGTCGTGGGCAACTTGATTGGTCTGAACCTGTTTGATGATTACGGTATCTGGTGTAACTACGGGCAATTACATCGTGACTTCACCTACTGCTACTCCAAAGGCGTCTTTAAACGCGTACTCCCGGCGGAAGAATATGCGCAGATCCGTTGGGATCAGCTGGAAGCAGGCGATCCTAACTTTATCAAAGACTTTTACTACCGACTGGCGCATCGCGTGGGTGAATTAAGCCACCTTGCGGATGGCTCTTATGCCATTGCTGAGCGCTGGAATTTGGGTGAAGAGTACTGGAGTTACGAGAAGAACAAACTGTGGTCACCGTTTGGCTTCCCTGTTCACCATGCGAACGAAGCGTCAGCGCAGGTTGGTGCGATTACCAACTGCATGTTTAACCGTGACTGCATGACGCACACCCATATCAACTTTATTGGCTCCGGCTTGCCGCTGAAACTCCAGCGGGAAGTGGCAGGCGAACTGTTTGGTTCACAAGATGCTTACGACGAAACGAAAAACTATACCCCCATCAACGCCGCCAAAATCAAATATGCCAAATGGACGCTGCTGAAAGTCTGTCTGCATAACGCCGTGACGCTGTGTAACTGGGTCTGGCCGATGACGGTTTCACCGCTGAAAAGCCGCAACTACCGCGGTGATTTGGATCTGGAAGCAAAATTCTTCCAGGCCGTGACCGGTGATGAAACGACGCAGGCGAGTCTGGATCTGGCCGCCGAGCGCATCTTTACGCTGCATCGTGCCTACACGGTAAAACTGATGCAAACCAAGGATATGCGCAACGAACACGATCTGATCTGCTCCTGGGTCTTTGACAAAGATCCTAAGATCCCTGTTTTCACCGAAGGGACCGACAAGATGGACAGGGAAGATATGCGCCAGTCGCTGACGTTGTTCTATCAGGAAATGGGTTGGGATCCAGAGCTGGGTTGCCCCACTCGCGAAACCCTGAATCGACTCGGTCTTGAGGATGTGGCAGCCGACCTGGCTGCGCAGAATCTGTTGCCGGCGTAAGGAAGGCGAGATGACTAACGTGAGCAACGTTCTGACCTCTGACACGGACGCGCCTGACGCGCTGCCTGACGAGGTTGACGGCCAAAAGAGACAGTGGCTACACGCGTTGCACCAGCCTGTAGAACGCGTCAATGCGCCGCAGGTTCAGGAACCCGCTACCCCGGAGTCCATTATGGCGGATTTTATCCGCCAGCATTCGGCATCGGGACAGTTGGTAGCGCGTAGCGTGTTTCTGCAGCCACCTTACTCGGTGCCTGAAACTGACCTGACGACGCTGCTGGAGGCGATGCTTCAGAACGACGCTGCGCAGGATATCGCCTGCGTGCAGGGCGCGGAAGAGGCGTATTTCTATTCGACGCAAACCATGACGGCCAATTACGCCAGCATGTGTATGCAAGTGGTGGAAAACGATATCTGTCGTGCTATCGCGGAGGCGGTGCGTTTTGACTGCCGCACCTACCCGCGTCCCTATAAGACCGCGTTGCTGGAACAACCTCCGTATTGCTTTGAACCTCAGCAAGTCGCGGCGGCGCTCACGGCGATGGAAACGCATCCTGATTACGCAGACATACGCACCGTGGAAGCGTCGAACGACGAACCTTATCTGTTCAGCGAGCGCTTTATGAGCTTCGGCAAAGCGTACGGTCTGTGCGAATGGCTTGAGGTTGAGCAGTACCAGAACCCCTGAATTCTTCAGGTTGATGTCATGGAACGTGTGGACGATCACTGTCACAGCATTAGAGGATAATCCGATGTCCTTCACCCGACGAAAATTTGTCATAGGCATGGGGACGGTGATCTTTTTCACCGGCCCAGGTCAAAATCTGTTAGCCAGTACGAAGACGACGAAAGACGTGCGTTACGTCATGATCCACGACGAATCACTGTGCAATGGATGTAATATTTGCACCCGCGCGTGCAGGAAGACGAACCATGTTCCTGCCCAGGGGAGCCGTTTGTCGATTGCCCATATTCCGGTATCGGATAACGACAATGAAACGCTGTATCACTACTTCCGTCAGTCCTGTCAGCATTGTGATGACGCGCCCTGTATTGACGTGTGCCCGACCGGTGCCTCCTGGCGGGACGAAAACGGGATTGTGCGGGTCAATACCGCCAACTGTATTGGATGCAGCTACTGTATTGGCGCATGTCCGTATCAGGTGCGTTACCTGAATCCGCATACCAAAGTGGCAGATAAATGTGATTTCTGTGCTGAATCCCGTCTGGCGAAAGGTTTCCCGCCGATCTGTGTGAGCGCTTGCCCTGAGCATGCGTTGATTTTTGGGCGTGAAGACAGCCCGGAAATTCAGACATGGCTGCGGGAAAACAAGTATTACGAATATCAACTTGCAGGCGCCGGGAAACCCCATCTGTATCGTCGGTTCGGTCAACATTTGATTAAGAAGGAAAATGTATGAACGCGTCGCAGAATGCCGAACAGTTTCACGCACAGCTTGCGCAGTATGTCCCCCTGTTTTCGCCAGAGTACTGGCCGGTCTGGCTGGTGATCGCCGGACTCATGTTGGTGGGGATGTGGCTGGTACTGGCGTTACACGCCATGCTGCGCTTTCGTTCCGCCAATAAGGCATCCGCAGGACACGGCGAAAAAGTGTACTTATATTCGAAGGCTGTCAGGTTGTGGCACTGGTCGAATGCGCTGTTATTTCTGCTGCTGCTTGTCAGTGGTCTGGTAAACCACTTCTCTGCGGTCAGCGTAGCGGTGATGAAAAGCTTACTGACCGTGCATGAGGTTTGCGGCTTTTTGCTGCTCGCATGCTGGGTTGGCTTTGTCCTGATCAACCTGATAGGCGGGAACGGACATCATTACATCATCAAACGGCAGGGCTGGGTCGGGCGAGCGCTAAGACAGACGCGGTTTTATCTGTTTGGCATCATGCAAGGTGAAGCCCATCCGTTCCCGGCATCAACACGTTCAAAATTCAACCCCTTACAGCAGGCGGCTTACGTCGGCGTGATGTATGGGCTGGTGCCGTTGTTGCTGATATCGGGTCTGTTATCGCTTTATCCGCAGGCGGTAGGCGATCTCTTCCCCGGCGTGCGTTACTGGCTGCTGCAGGCGCACTTTGCGCTGGCAATCGTGAGCCTGTTTTTCATTTTCGGACACCTGTATCTCTGTACCACGGGCCGTACGCCGGGTGAAACCTTCAAGTGTATGATCGATGGCTACCACCGGCATTAAGTGATGATGATTACACGCAGTGACTTACGGGCCTGGCGCGTTGGGCCCGTCATATATCGCTGGTTTCTGCGCGCTTTTCCCGCGGGTGGCAATTATGCAGATGTGCATTGCGCACTCCATCGGGAAGGCTACGTTGACTGGGCGAACAGTCTGGTGGAATACGCGTGGTCAAAATGGCTGGATAAAGAGAGTTTTGTTCGTCAGGATATTTGCGCCATGGAAAGTTCTGCCAGCCCGCAGACTGCGGGTGACAACGGCAGGCAGATGGCGAGTGCGGCAGATAGCGCCAGCTTTGGTTGTGCAGGTGATAACGTCAAAATCGCCAGCGCCGGATACGCCGCGCAAATTGCCAGCGCGGGTTACAGCGCACGTATTGGCAGCGTGGGGTATAACGCGCATATCGGCAGTTCCGGCGAACGCGCCAGAATAGCCGTAGCGGGTAACTCTTCTCGCATCAGCAGTGTGGGGGACGGTACGCGCATTGCCAGTACCGGCATGCGTGTGCGGATCAGTTCGTTGGGGGATCGAAGCCGTATTGCCAGTAGCGGTGATTTAACCCAGATTGCCAGTTTTGGCGCAGAGTCGAAAATTGTGAATTGCGCGGACAACGTACACATTAACGCCTGCGGGGAGAATGCGGTGATTGCCAGTACTGGCATCGTTGATTCGATCATTCTCGGCCCCGGTGGTTGCGCCGCGCTTGCCTATCACGACGGTGAAAGAATGCGCTTTGCGGTTGCCATCGAGGGCGAGAACAATATCCGTGCCGGGGTGAGGTATCGGCTCAACGAAGACCATCAGTTCGTGGCCTGTTGAGCCGTGGCGCTATTTTAGGGCGAACCGACGTCGGGTGAATCTCTCCAGCCCGAAACACAACAGGTAATAAACCAGCCCGGTAAAGATAAAAATCGCCGCCGGGTAAATTTGTACCCGACTGTTTACCTGACCGGCCACGGTTGTCAGTTCAGGGACGTTGACGATAAACGCCAGCGATGTGTCCTTCAGTAAACCGATAAAAATTCCGGTTAATGACGGCAGAACATTGCGCAGCACCTGCGGCAGTATGACGAGCCATAATGCCTGAAACGGGCGAAATCCCTGAACGACCGTCGCATCGTACTGGCCTGCGGGCAGTGCATTGAGTCCGGCATAAATGGAGTGCATCACCGAGGCGGCGGTAAACCAGGCCAGCGCCAGCGTCACGGTAACCGCACCAGGAAGATCGCTTCCGGTCAACATTGGCAGCAGATACCACATCCAGAAAATCACGAAGATTAACGGAATGCCGCGTATCAATTCCGCCCAGATAAACAGCGTTTTGCGCACTATGCCCGGAAACTGCCATGAGCAGCAGGCGAGGATAATGCCGCCGGGTAGCGCCAGAACGGCGGCACCGAGTGCCATCAAGAGCGTCAGCAAAACGCCACCGGGCTGACCGTCCGCCATGCGTCCCCACAGGAGGTAATCGAGATTGTCGGTAATGACCGAAATGTTAGCGATCATGCTGCGGACTCCTGAAACTGAGAACGCGCGGTTTGCCGACAACTGACTTCGCTGACCCCGCGCCTGGACCAAGACGCGTTAACAGCACGCCCAGTACAATGCCGGTGAGCAGGTAGAGCACCGTCCCAACGGCGAAGGCTTCCAGCGCATGCGCGTTATAGCTCTCAATTTGCCGCACCTGGTAGGTCAGTTCGGCAAAACCGATACCGCTTGCCAGCGAAGAGAGTTTCATCAGATTGAGATACTGTCCGACGATTGGCTGCCAGGCATTTGCCAGCCCCTGGGGAAGCAGAATATGGCGTAGCATCTTCCATGAAGAAAAGCCCTGAGCAATGGCGGCCTCTCGTTGACCTCCGGGTACCGACTGCAAACCGGCTGCGATTTCTTCTACCAGAAAAGCCGAAGTAAAGACCCCCAGCCCCCACGCTGAGCAGATAAACTCAGGCGTTAACCACCAGACCTCTCCCGGCAGCACTGACCAGGGATGCTCTGCATTAATGAAGGTAATTGCTTCACGGGGGAGCAGATTCCAGGCAGCGAAATACCAGAACATGAGTTGTACGAGCAACGGCGTATTGCGAAAAACGGAAACCCACACGTTGACCACACCGCCGCCGACGCGGTTGCCCGTCAGGCGCAGAGTCAGCAACAAAACGGCCAGCAGTGTTGCGAGCGCGATACCTGCCAGCGTGACCCATAGTGTGGTCAGGAAGCCGGAAATTATCCATTGCAGAGGCTGTCCGCTCAGCACCCCCTGCCAGTCCATTGCATGCATTATAACGATGACTCCTGGTGTAACGGATCGAGCACTTTTTTCAGGAAACGCTGGGTTCTGGGGTGCTGCGGACGGGTGAAAAATTCTTCCGGTGGCGACACTTCCAGGATCTCGCCGCCATCAATGAAAACCACCCGATCAGCAATCTCCCGGGCAAAATGCATTTCATGGGTGACGACAATCATGGTGATGCCGCTATGCGCAAGATTTTTCATGACCTGCAATACTTCGCCGATCATTTCAGGGTCCAGTGCTGAGGTCGGCTCATCAAAAAGAATGATTTGCGGTGAGGAGGCCAGCGCCCGCGCGATGGCGACACGTTGCTGCTGCCCACCGGAAAGCTGGGCGGCATAGGCATCGACTTTCTCTTCCAGCCCAACCTGTTGCAGAAGTTCACGTGCGCGGCGTTCGGCATCGGTCTTGTTCCAGCCATGAACATATTCCAGCGCCAGCGTGATATTTTGCAGCGCGGTCAGATGGGCATAGAGATTGAATTGCTGAAACACGAAACCAATACGACTGCGTAACTGGCGTAATGCCGCGCCGCGGAGTTGACCGATGGGCTTGTCATCAATGTAGATTTCACCGCCGCTCAGTGACTCAAGCTGATTGATCAGTCTAATCAGGGTGGATTTCCCGGAGCCGGAAGGCCCCAGGATGGTGACCACTTCGCCAGGTTCAACGGACAAACTGACCCCGTTTAATACCGTGTGCGCGTCGTACTGCTTAACCACATTGCGCAGTTCAACGCGCGGCTGGCGCAACTGCGCAAAATCCGCAGCCGTCGCTGCGGAAAGAGGAAACAGAGCTGAGAACATATTACTTCGCTTCTATTTTAAAGGCGCGGGGTTGCGGGTTTTTGGTTTCAGGCCCAAACCAGACATCATAGATTTTGGCTGCCCGACCATCAGATTCCAGCTTCAGAAGCTCATCGTTGACCGCTTTCAACAGTGCTGGCTCGCCTTTTTTCACCCCAACGCCGATCTCTTCTTTGCTCAGTAGATCGGGCAAAATTTTGAAATCCGCTTTATCCGGCGCGCCACCTAATAAGCCTGCCAGAATAGTGCTGTCCTGAGTAATTGCCTGGACATTGCCATTGCGTAAGGCTGTTAACGCCAGCGGAATATCGTCATAAGCCAGTACGCGTGACTGCGGGAAGCGCTGATGTAATGCCTGCTCACCGGTGGTGCCTTTTACCGCGCCGATACGGGCA
Organism: Citrobacter sp. Marseille-Q6884; assembly: GCF_945906775.1. Lineage (NCBI taxonomy): Bacteria > Pseudomonadati > Pseudomonadota > Gammaproteobacteria > Enterobacterales > Enterobacteriaceae > Citrobacter > Citrobacter sp. Marseille-Q6884. The sequence goes on along the minus strand of NZ_CAMDRE010000002.1, from coordinate 1,590,809 downwards.
CGGCTGTATTCATCCAGTTTGTCCGGGGATTTGGCCGGTACGAGGAACTGCTGACCGGTGACAAAATAGGGGATGGAAAAATCAATAACCTGCGCTCGCTCAGGGGTGATCGTAATATCTGCGACGATCAAATCGGCCTTGCCGGATTGCAGTAACGGAATACGGTTTGCCGGGTTGGTAGCGACCAGTTCAAGTTTTACCCCGAGGGATTTTGCCAGCGCTTCGGCGAAATCAACGTCGTAGCCGACAATCTTATGGGTTTGCGCATCAACGGAGCCAAAGGGCGGGTTGGCGTCGAAGGTGGCGACTTTCACCACGCCTGCGGCTTTGATATCTGCCAGTTGGTCTGCCTGGGCCTGTGTTGCGGCAATGCCGGAAGCCAGCAGGATGCTAAGAGCCAACAGTGTGTTTTTAGCGCTGTGAATATTCGTTGCCATGATGATATTAAATCCCTGTCGTTATTGGTTTGTGCTTTTTACGCTCCCATAAGTTGGGTTTATGACCAAATAAGAAAAAATTCTTATCTATATACAAAATGATATTAGTGAAAAAAGTGTTAATTACCGGGAACGGCACCGCAACGGTGAAATGCAAAATAGTGCAAAAGGTTGGCAATAATTCGCATTTCATTTTTGAATGATTGTGCGCTGGAATAAAACGCATCCGACATACTGAGGAGGCGCAGAAGATGAATGGGGTTAAGTATCGTTGGTTGAGTGTGATGAGGTGGCGTAAATCGCCCCCACATCAGCCCTCGCAACAGCGCGCGGAGTCAAATCTTCAGCGCGTTGTGGAGTCTGTTCTTCCTGTCGCCAGCCTGTATGGGGTGGATATCGCGAACATTGATCCGGAGTGGTTTCGTGATAAAACAACACGCTGAACTGCGCCTGACGCGCGAAATATACTGGAATGAAGTGTGCATTGCGCAATAAGGTCAGTAGCGAGCCTGGAATATAAAAAAACCGGCATTATGCCGGTTCAGAGATTAGATTTTGCAGGCGTCGCCGCAGTCATTATCAGCAATAATTTCCTGCGCTTTTTTGTCTGCATCTTCCAGACGTTCCGCATTACGCTCTTGCGCTTCTTCCAGTCCATCAAAGACCAGATTATCGAGATCAATTTCCATCAGTCACCTGTCGTGATTCAGCGTTTAACATCCCACTATTATATTGCATAAATGTTGCCTGACAGCAGTGATTATTGTGAATACAGCACGTTTCTCATAACAGCTCCGCATATTTTTCCGGCAACGTCGCCCAGAGATGGCGGTTGGCGGCGCTTAAAATAATATCGCGCATGCGCTCACGTGCCGCCACTCCCTGACGCAGACGGATGGCCTCCAGCAGCAAGCGGTGCTGCTCAACGGCGTGCTCCGTTTCTCTGACCGATGACTCCTGTGTCTGTTTAAAAGAGAGCATCATGGCGGCAGAAAGCGCATTGCCAATCGACATCAAAAACGGGTTATGGCAGGACTTTAACAGCGCCGTGTGAAAGGCAAGATCCCCCTCTTCAAACAGGGCGATTTGATCCTGTTGCTGTCCGCGCGACATCAACATCCATGCTTCTTCAATCGCCGCGAGATCGCGGGCTGTTGCATTGGCGGCGGCCAGCGCGGCGGCATTGGGTTCAAACATCAGACGCGTCACCACCAGTTGTTCCGCGACATCAGGCGGGATCCCCACTTCTTCCATCCAGCCCAACACATCGGTATCCAGAAAACTCCAGAGCTCACGCGGATTCACCGTGCTGCGGCGTTTGGCCTGGATCGAGAGCATGCCCTTCGCTGACAGCACATGCAGTGCATTGCGCACAGACGTACGCGACGCTGAATACTGCACGGCAAGCTCATTTTCACCGGGGAGCATCTCCCCATCGCTCAGGGTTCCGCGGATGATTTTCATCGCCAGATCGCGGGTGATCGTTTCGGAAATTGTGGCTAAAGCAGTTGTCATAGTCAGCCCTTGAGAAAAGAGATTCGCGCATTGTAAGCATAAAACAAGGCGTTATGCATACCAGTGAGCATGACATGTCTGCCTTGATCACGAAATCACACGTTTTTTTCACTTCACGATCTTGCTCACAGATCGCTCACATAAAATTATCTACATTCTTGTCATACAAGATATATAAGTTGAGGTTACAAGATGAAAAAGGAGTGGATTGCCGTTGACTGGGGAACCTCGAATTTTCGCGCATGGTTAATGGCAGGGGATCACGTGCTGGATAAGCGCAGCGCCAGTTGCGGGCTTCTTCACGTTGAGCAAGGTCAGTTCGATGCCACGCTGAAAAACCTGCTGGGAGAGTGGGTGGTCAACGCCACGCCTGGAATTGCGATGGCGGGGATGGTGGGTTCACAGCAGGGATGGCATGACGTGGATTATTGTCCGCTACCGGCAAAAACCGATGATCTCATCGCGCACCGCTTCCATTTCACAACGTCATGGGGAAGCGAAGCATGGATTGTGCCGGGTCTGCGTACCTCGTCATCTGATGGCCTGCCAGATGTGATGCGGGGCGAAGAAGTTCAGCTTCTGGGGCTGACTATGCTCGAAGACCTTGACGATTTCCGGGCCATGTTGCCGGGAACGCACAGTAAGCACGCGCAGGTAAAGCAGCGTCACATCGTTGAATTTTCAACGTACATGACCGGTGAGCTATTCAATGTGCTGATCTCACATTCGCTGCTCGGACGCGCACTTCCCCTGGCGGTCAGGGATGACGATGCGTTTTTGCGCGGGGTTGCTGCATCCCGTCTGCAGACACCGCTTAGCCACCGACTTTTTTCCGCCCGCACGCTACGGCTGTCGGGAGAATTGCCTGCTGCATCAGTAGGCGACTATCTCTCCGGACTCTTGATTGGTTCGGAGTTTACCACTGACCACACCGGTCCAGTCTGGTTGGTAGGCAGCGCGGCATTAACTGCGCGCTACCAGCTGGCCGCCACCGCGTTGGGTATTGAGACACGCTGCATGGATGGCGACCGCTGCTTTATCGCCGGGATGCAGTCTCTTCAACATCGGCTAACAGAGAAACACAATGGACAGTTTTGATTTTGCTACGTTATGGCAGAAAACGCCGCTTCCGATGATCGCGATTCTGCGCGGTTTGACGCCTGAAGAAGCGCCGGAAATAGGGGATATATTGCTGGAGGCAGGATTTACCTGGCTCGAGGTACCGCTCAATTCTCCCCGTGCGCTGGATTCCGTGGCGTTGCTCCGCGAACGCGTAGGTGAGCGTGCTATCGTCGGAGCGGGTACGGTACTGACCGCCGCGCAGGTGGATAGCGTGGTGGATGCAGGGGGGCAAGTGATTATTTCGCCGAACATGAACACGTCGGTGATCCGGCGCAGTAGAGCGCGAGGGGTCATCAGCCTACCGGGCGTTACGACGCCAAGTGAGGCGTTCACCGCGCTGGAGGCAGGGGCCAGCGGACTGAAGTTTTATCCGGCGGAGATGATTTCTCCCGAGGTATTGCATGCCATGTGCGTGGTTTTACCGCCGCACGTTGTTTGCATGCCTGTCGGAGGTGTCGCCGCGCAGGCGCAACAACTGCAACGTTGGTATACGGCAGGAGCAAAAGGCTTTGGCTGCGGCGGCGGGTTGTACCGTGCGGGCGCAAGCCGCGAACAGGTTTTTCATCACGCGCAGGCCTATGCGCAGGCATGGCAGCAGGTTAACACCTGAAACGAGCGTCAATAACCCTTTAAGAGGCTGAAAGATGAATACGCGTACCCTCGAGACAGAAAATAAAAATGCGGTTTATCGTAAAGTGACCCGACGGCTGATCCCGTTTTTAATCCTGTGTTATTTCTTTGCATACCTTGATCGTGTGAATGTGGGCTTCGCCAAACTCCATATGCAGGATGCGCTGAATCTGAGCGACACGGTGTATGGGATTGGAGCCGGTATCTTTTTTATCGGTTACTTTATCTTTGAAGTTCCCAGCAATCTGCTGATGCAGCGATTCGGGCCCCGGTTCTGGATTGCGCGCATCATGGCGAGCTGGGCTGTGCTGTCTGCGCTGACGATGTTTGTCACCACGCCCACTCAGTTCTATGTCATCCGTTTCCTGCTCGGCGTAGCGGAAGCCGGATTCTTCCCCGGCATTGTCTACTACTTAACCCTTTGGTTTCCCTCATGGCGCTCTGCTCGCACGCTGGGACTGTTTATTCTGGTGACGCCGCTATCCACCATTATCGGTAGCCCGTTATCGGGGTTGATCCTGAAAATGTTTGAAGGCGTGGGCCATCTGCACAACTGGCAATGGTTGTTCCTGGTTGAGGCGATCCCTTCATTCCTGCTGGCATTTGTGGTGCTGCGTTATCTCGATAACGACGTGAAATCGGCGAAATGGTTGTCGGCAGAAGAGAAAGCGGTCATTGAGCAGGATCTGCAAAAAGACCAACAGGATAAAGTCGCTGCCAATGCGGGCATGCCGCAGCACAGCCTGTCAGCCATGTTCCGTAACCGCTTCGTCTGGCTGCTGGCGCTGATTTTCTTCAGCTTCAACATTGGCTATTACGGCATTAATTTCTGGCTACCGTCGATCATCAAAAGCTCCGGCGTACAGGACGATCTCACCATTGGTCTGCTGGCGGCGGTGCCGTATATCTTCGGTGCGGCCTGCATGTTGTGGAATAGCCGTCATTCCGATCTGAAACAGGAGCGTCGCTGGCACATTGCGATCCCGGCGATAGTCGGCGCCATCGGCCTGACATTCAGCGCTCTGAATGAAGGCTCAACGTTCTGGATGATGGCATGGATCTGCGTCGCCATGTCCGGCACGTTATCGCTCATTCCAACGTATATCAGCCTGCCGGGAACACTGCTTTCAGGCACCGCGGCAGCAGCAGGTATCGCATTAGTGAACTCAATCGGCAACCTGGCTGGTTTTTTTGGCCCAACCGTACTCGGCTGGCTGAAAGATACGACCGGCAGCACCAGCAGCGGGCTGTATATCCTGGCAGGGTTCCTGGTGCTCTGCGCACCGCTGATTTTCCTGATCCCGGCACGGTTGGTTAATCCCCGCGACCGAAAAGCAACAGCACAGACAGAAAGCAGCGTATTAACGAAAAGAGGTCATATATGAGCAGTTGTGGCAGCGGATGCGCAGGTTGCGGTGGCGATCACTTCAACCCGATCCTCAGTGGTGATGATGGCGCGTTAAAACGCGCCCTCTACAAATCGATGGGACATACGGACGAGCAGCTTCGCCGTCCAGTGATTGCCGTCGTGAACAGCTATACCAATGCGACGGCAGGGCATGCGAACCTGAATGAACTGACTGCGCATGTGCTGCAAGGCATTGAGGAGGCCGGTGGCGTGGGGATGGTGTTTGGCACTATCGCCCCTTGCGACGGTATTGCCGAAGGCCATCTGGGGATGCGGTATATCCTGGCGGCGCGCGAAATTATCGCCAGTTCTATTGAAGTGATGATGCGTGCTCACCGCTTTGACGGCATGGTGCTGCTGGGCTCGTGCGACAAAATCGTACCCGCCATGCTGATGGCTGCGGCACGTCTTGATATTCCGGCGATCCTTGTCAACGGTGGACCAATGTATCCTGCTGAATACAAAGGAAAACACTGGGACGGCAACATTGTTACCGAGGCAATCGGCTGGAAACGTCGCGGTGAAATTGATGACGCGGAATTCCGCCATATTGAAGATATCGCGGAGCCAGGACACGGCTCCTGCACCATGTACGGCACGGCGAATACCATGTGCTGCCTCGCGGAAGTGCTGGGGATGAGCCTGCCTGGCAGCAGTATGCTTCCCGCGATTTCTCGTGAGCGACGGGATTGCGCTTATGCAACGGGCGTGACCGCGGTGGATCTGGTAAAGCGCGGGGTTAATGCCCGTCAGATCATTACGCGCGAATCCATTCGCAATGCGATGACCTATCTGCTGGCGACGGGGGGGTCAACAAACGCCATTCTGCACCTGCAGGCGATTTACTATGAAGCGGAACTCGGCCATCTGCCGCTGGCGGAGTTTGATGCCCTGAGTCATCAGGTGCCTCTGGTCGCTTCGCTCTATCCTGCGTCGGAATATGACATGATCGATTTCTGGGAAGCGGGCGGCGTAGCGGCGGTGGAGAAGGAGATCGCCAATCTACTGGATCTCCATTGTCTGACGGTTAACGGGCAGACAAAAGGGGAATGGTTGATGCAGGTACCGACCACCCGTCGCCCGGAAGTGATCCATACGCTGGCTATTCCGGTACGCAATGAATCCGGTGTTGCCGTGCTGCATGGCAACTTGTCCCCGATGGGATGCGTGGTGAAACCGGCTGCCGTCCCGGAGCATTTGATGGTCTTTAGCGGGCCTGCGGTTGTCTTTAACAGTGAAGACGAAGCCGTCGCGGCGATTCTTTCCGGTGATATTCAGCCGGGTAGCGTGCTGGTGCTGCGCTATGAAGGACCGAAGGGCGGGCCAGGAATGCCGGAAATGTACAAACCGATGAAATTCCTCGAAGGCATGAACCTCTCTGATTCCTGTGCGCTGATCACCGATGGGCGTTTTTCGGGCTCTAACCGCGGGTTATTTGTTGGCCATATTTCACCGGAAGCCAGTGACGGCGGTACGCTGGCGCTCGTTGAAACCGGTGACACCATCAGCATTAATATCCCGCAGCGCACCTTAACGTTGAACGTCGCCGACGCAGTGTTAGCGGAACGCCAGCAACACTGCCAGTTGGTGCATAAGGATGTGCCACGTGGGTTCCTGAGGCTGTATCGTCGCTGGGCGTTGCCCGCAGCGCAAGGGGCGGTGTTGGCTGACAGGGAGGATCAATGATGAGCACGGTTGCAAAGATTCAGGGCGTTAATCCGATCGTTGCCATGCCGTTTAGCGCACAGGGCGATGTTGATTGGGCGAGTTTTCGACGCTTGCTGGCGCACCTTTCTGGCCTGGGGGTGAACGGCCTGACGCTGTTCGGTATCGCCAGTGAGTTTCCGAAGCTGGACGATAGCGAACGGTTACAACTGGCGGACGTTTTTCTCGATGAACTGGCTGGGAAAGGTCTGTTTCGGGCGCTGTCCATCACTGACCATAGTACCGATCTTGCGGTACGCCGGGCGCGTCGCTATCAGAGCATGGGGGCTGACGCGCTGATGCTGCTGCCACCGTTTTTCCTTCAGCCTTCGCTGGCGGCAGTACAGGCGCATATTTCTGCCGTGCTGGAAGCGGTGACAATCCCCGTCATGGTGCAATATGCGCCGGGCGAAACGGGGTTTCCGGTCACGCCTGCACAACTGGCCGATGTGGCAAAACGCTATCCGCATGCGGTGTTTAAGATTGAGTGTAACCCGCCGGTAGAGTACACCCGCGAATTTCTGCAATATGCGCCGCAGGCCCATGTTCTGAACGGTTATGCCGGTCTTTATATGCTGCAAATGCTGGCGGCGGGCGGGAAAGGGGTGATGCCAGGGTGTTCGTTCAGTGAAATTTATCTCCGAATCTATCGTCACTGGCTGGCCGGAGAATACCCGCAGGCGGCGCAGTTACATGAGGCGCTGCTGCCGTACATCCAGCGCTGGATGCAACATTGTGAATATATCATTCAGGTTGAAAAAACCATCTTGCAACGGCGAGGCATCATCACGGATGACTATTGCCGTAAGCCTGGGTGGTCGTTAACGCAAGAGGATATTCGCACCATCGATCGGTTTATTTCTCAGTTCGGTTTGTCGATCCGAACCGAATGACAGCGTCAACATCCGCCTGAATATCGCGCACCAGAGCAGACTTGCTGATCCGGTGCGCGACAACCTTCGTTTGATACCGCCATTCCTTCTGAACCCTCTCATAAGTGCTGTAGTTGTTATTTATTTGTAACAGGTTCACCCGCATGACCTGTTTATTCAGCAATGTGACGTGCGATTTGTTTTAACAATTACGCGACAAAATCACTATACATATAACTTAATATCTTTTATACATTAATTGTTCAACCCTGCGACTATTCCACAAAAGAGAAAGACATATGGAACAGACACCTGATAAGAAAAACGATAATTTTCAACAAAATGGCAAAGAACAGTTCAATCGCTCAATCGGTCTTATATCAAACTTCGCGTTGGGTTTTACCTACCTGTCGCCCCTTACCGCCGTTTACTCACTGTTTGCTCTGGCGGTGACGCTGGCAGGTCCTCCCGCGGTATGGTGGATTTTAATTGTCGCGTGTGGACAGCTTCTGGTGGCGTTGGTGTTTGGTGAAGTGGCTTCTCAGTATCCGATTACCGGTGGGTTATACCCCTGGGCCAGAAGGTTGTGGGGGAAGAAGTACGCGTGGATCGCAGCCTGGATCTACTTATGGGCGCTGGTAGTAACCATTACCTCTATCGCGGAATACACCTCCACGTTCGTTGAGTCGCTGTTCCACTATGGTCAGACACCGGCCACCATGTTGCTGACCTCGGTGGTGCTGCTGCTTTTAATGATGGCGGTGAATATGTCCGGGACGAAAAACCTTGCCCGGGTCGCTAAAATTGGCTTCTGGTGTGAAATTGTCAGCGTGATCGCGCTGGGTATTTATCTGCTGATCTTCCATCGTTCGCAGCCATTCTCCGTCATCTTTGACTCGATGGGCGTGCTGGCTCAGGACGGAAGCTATTCCACCGCCTTTATGTCTGCGGCGCTGATGGGGCTGTTTATGTTCTTTGGCTTTGAGGCGTGCGGTAACGTCGCGGAAGAGGTGAAGAACCCGAGCAAAAAAATCCCGGTCGCCATGATCTTAAGTATCGTGTTTGGCGCGATCTCCGCCATCATTTCCGTGATGGGGTATCTGCTTGCGTCACCTAACCTGGTGAGTATTGTCAACGGCAAAACGGCTGACCCGATCCCGGCAATCCTCAATGAGGCGCTGGGTGAAACGGGGGCGACCGTCTTTATCGTGGTGGCGATTATAGCCATGCTGTCGTGCATTCTGTCTCTTCAGGCTGCGCTGAGCCGCCTGATCTTCTCCTTCTCCCGTGACAGAATGCTGCCGGGCAGTGAGTGGATGGCAAAAATCTCCAAAAACGGTGTACCGGATAATGCCATGGTGGTCAGTTGCTTACTGCCGGTGATCATTTGTGTGTGGGTCTATTTCCAGCCTGACAATCTGTCACGCATCACAGCCTTTGCGGTTATCGGTATCTACATTTCGTTCCAGATGGTGGTGCTTGCTGCGCTGCGCCAGCGTCTGAAGGGGTGGAAACCTGCCGGTGAGTGGACTATCGGCGGCTGGGGAACCCTCGTGAACGTGCTGGCATTAGCCTACGGTCTGTGCGGTATCTGGCTGTTGGCACAGCCAGCAGACAGCAGCGACTTTATCGACCGTTGGACGGTGTTGTTTGGCCTGGCCATCGTCGTCGGATCGGGTCTGGTCTATATGTTCCTGACCCGTCCGTTTGGCCGCTCGGCTGCGCCAGAAAATGATGCCATTGCTTACGCAAACAAGCTCAGTATGGGGCAGGACAACTAAAAACAAGGGCCTGCGGGCCCTTAGTTTTGATACTGATAAAGAAGAAAGTAGTCGCTCTGATAAACCAGCGTCGTCTTTGCAGGCGACAACAATTCACCCACGCGAAAGCGCGGCCAACTGGAGAAAATAATTCTGTTCTCCAGATTCGTCAGAATGACATAGTCAGGGTGGGGGCAGGAGAGCAACTCTGCTTCTATCTGACTGACCAGCAGATCAACCGCGGCAACGCCAAGAAACTGATCGTTGTAATAGACAGGGACGGCCGATGTCAGCGTGTAAGAGATGTTACAAATATAATCGACATACGGACCGTGGATATACGCCTCACCGGCGGGTGGCGAGTGTTTAAACCATTCGAAGGTTCTGAAATCCAGCCGCTGCTGCGTGGCCTGATCCAAATCCAGGTGCGCCTGGCTCAAGCCATTATCTTTTTTATACCACCACTCCAAAAGCCAGTACTCTTTCGTCGTTGGGGTACTCTCAATGTGGCTGGCAAACCCGGCACCTGAGCAATAGTGATTCGCGTTGAGCGTACGTTTTATATGCTGCTGAATGGTGGTTCTCACTGTCGGGTCGAGGACAACCTCTGCAGAGGCTTTTTGCACACCGGCAATGGCCTCGTGGATACTCCTTGCCAGCGCAACGGTAGAATCTACGGTAGAGACAGTAATATCATCAATTTTATGGAGTAATGCGCTTAAGGATGTCGAAGAGGTCATTGTCTGTCCTGCCTTCACGGATTGCTAGTTCGAGTTATATTTCAGCTTTTTTTCAATAAGGTAATAGGTGAACGTGTCGATAATCTGTGTGGCAAACTGTACGGATTCAGCTTCGTTATGGGCGGCCAGTGCGTCGGCCAACGCCGAATAGAGCGCAATAATTTCCGCATGAATATTGCCTGAACGATACAAAATAGCCACCAGCGAGGCCCATTCCGCCTGCACCTGCAGCTCCTGATTTGCCAGTCGCGCCGAATGTGAACTGGCTGCGATAGCCAGCAGGCAACGCATATCCGCCTGGGTCATCAGCTCGGGGGAATCTGCCTTTTTGAGCACCTCGACAAATTCGCGAAATTTAGCGATATCGGCACCGGTCATTCGCCTTGAGGCGAGTCTGGCGCTATGGCTAATAATGGCGCAATGCATTTCACCCAAATCGGACAGGTAATCAGTACTGATCGATTTAAACGGGTGCAGGGCGCTATTTTTGCCGTCGATTTTTTCGCAAACGAAACTCCCGCCATTACGACCACGAACCGTGTGGATAAGATTATTAGCCCGAAGCGTGTTGAGCGCTTCTCTGATTGTGATATGTGAGACACCCATCATCTTTGCCAGATCGGTTTCGTTGGGGAGCTGCTCTTTCGGCTCCAGCAATCCCGTGATAATGGCGTTTGAAAGGCGCTGCACTATCTGGTCTGAACGACTGACCTGCCCGATAGGCGCAAATATGACCGCATGAGTAATCATAATCTTTTCTGCACTCAATTCCCTGAAACAACGACCCTTTCTAACACAAGCCCAACAGGCAAGGAAGGTCAGAATAGTCGCGTTATTTTACATGCCCGTGCGTACTGTTTTGGCACGGACGGATGTGTGTCCCGATAGCGTGATCGTCAGCTGCGCGCACTGCGTCTGCTGATGATGAACAGTCTCTCACTTTAAATGTAAAAATTAAGTTAAAAATGCGAGGCTTATCATAGTGTCAATGTTGCGCATTTGAAAAAATTTTACAATATATATATTACATAAGATTCTTTATGTATTAACTGGCAGGAGACACTCATGAAAACCCTGAAGCACTTTATCAACGGGCAGTATGTCGCGGGCAACACAGAAGAGACGTTTGAACTGGTCAGCCCGGTTGATGGTGAAACATACGCGTTATCTCCCAACGGCAGTGCGGCGGAGGTGGAACTTGCCTACTCGGCTGCGGCTGCGGCGTTTAGCATCTGGAAAAAATCCACCCCCGCGCAACGACAAAAAGCGCTGCTGGCGTTGGCTGACGAAATCGAGCGCAATGTAGAACGACTGGTCACGGCTCAGAGCCAGGAGACCGGTCAGCTGCGCCACTTTATTGAGAAAGAGGAGATCGCGGCTTCCTGCGATGCCATCCGCTTTTTTGCCGGAGCGGCACGCTGTCTTGAAGGCAAAGCGGCCGGAGAATATTCCGCCGGTTTTACCTCTACGATCCGTCGTGAACCGCTGGGCATTGTCGGGCAAGTCACGCCGTGGAATTACCCGTTTATGATGGCGGTATGGAAGATTGCACCGGCGCTGGCGGCAGGGAACACCGTGGTGCTAAAACCGAGCGACACCACGCCGGTCAGTACGCTGCTGCTGGCCGAACTGGCTGCGCCGCTGTTTCCGCAAGGCGCGTTTAACGTCGTACTGGGGAAAGCCAGTACCGGATCGCTGGTGGTGTCGAATCCGATGGCCTCGCTGGTTTCGATTACCGGCTCCGTTCGCGCCGGTCTGCAGGTGGCCGCCTCCGCGGCGGCCAACCTGACTAAAGCGCACCTGGAGCTTGGCGGAAAAGCGCCTGCCGTTGTTTTTGCTGATGCAAATCTGGACAAGGCGATTGATACGATCACCACGGCGGGCTTTTTCAATGCCGGTCAGGACTGCACCGCCGCCACGCGTATCCTGGTGGAACAGTCCGTTTACGCCGAGTTTCTGGAAAAGCTGATCCAAAAAACACGCAGTATCAAATTCGGCCCTCCTGAAGATCGCGAAGCCCTGTATGGCGCCTTGAACAGCCGTAACCAGCTTGAGCAGGTGAAAGGCTTTATTGAACGTCTGCCTGCGCATGCCAACGTTGAAACCGGCGGAAAAGCGGGGCCGGGACCGGGATTCTATTTTGAACCGACAATCATCTCTGGCCTGCATCAGAGCGATGAAGCTATCCAACACGAGGTCTTCGGTCCGGTAATGGCGATTCAGTCGTTTTCTACCGACGAAGAGGCGCTGGATAAAGCCAATGATGTGGAATACGGCCTGGCCGCGAGCGTCTGGACCACCAACCACAGTCGTGCGCAACGCTTCAGCATCGCCCTGGATTTTGGCACCGTCTGGATTAACAACCACATTCCGCTGTGTGCCGAAATGCCACACGGTGGGTTCAAAAAATCGGGTTATGGCAAAGATCTCTCTTCTTACGCGCTCGATGAATATACCCGCGTGAAACATATCATGTGCGACATTTCTGAATAGCAGGTAATACGATGAAAACAGTAAAAGTAGCGCTTCTTTCGTTGGTGATGTTCTCGGGTTATAGCCTGGCTGACGACACCTCGCTGAGTACCGTAAAAGCGTATATGGCCGCGTGGAATGCGCATGACGCATCGCGTGCCGCACAGTACCTGGCGAATGACGTGGTCTATTACGACGCGGCAGCCGGTGAGCCGGTAAATGGCAAGGAAAACGCAGAGAAAGAGGTGATTGGCGCCTTTATTAAAGCGGTCCCTGACTTGACCTGGAAAATGATTGGCAAACCCGTTTATGACGAAGACACCGTGGCTTTTCGTTGGGAATTTTCGGGTAAAAATAGCGGCGAATGGGCAGGGAGTCCGGCAACAAATAATCCGATCAAATTCGAGGGTGTCAGCTATATTCATGTAAAAGCAGGAAAAATCACCTGGCAGGGTGATTATTATGATTCGAAAAAACTGGATGAAGAGCTGAAGCCAGTGAAGTAACCGGCGGTCTCCCCCCTGCGAAAAGAGGGGGAACCTCTTTCTTTGTGCGGTTTGTTGGCAGTGTGTCAGTGGCAAAAGGACAACGTTAATGGCAATTACCAGACGTGATTTTCTCAATGGTGTGGCGGTCACTATCGCCGCGGGACTGACCCCTCTGGATCTGGTCCGGGCAGCAGGAAATAGCAATGAATTTATCGATGGGAATTATTACCCGCCAGCGTTGACGGGCCTGCGGGGCAATCATCCGGGGTCGTTCGAGATGGCTCATGCGTTAGGGCGTGAGCATAAAAAATTTGATTTAACGGCGTTGCCCATTGAGGAAGAGTACGATCTGGTGATTGTGGGCGGCGGCATCAGTGGACTGGCTGCGGCGTGTTTCTGGCGTGAACTCGCCGGGCAAAACAGCAGGGTGCTGGTCCTGGATAACCATGATGATTTCGGCGGTCACGCAAAACGGAACGAATTTACTTCCGCAGGGAGAAAGCTGATTGGCTATGGCGGCAGCGAATCATTTCAGTCACCCGATCACAATTTCAGCCCCGAGGTGCAAAAGTTGATGAAGACCGTCGGCGTTAGCGCCATGCGGTTGAAAGACAATTTTGACGTTAATTTCTATCCCGACTGGCAGCTCAGTCGCGGCGTCTTTTTCGACAAAAAGAATTTTGGCGAGACCAAAATCGTTAGCGGCGATCCCGGACGCGCGGTGTCCGATGATATTCCGCCAGACAGGCTGAATGGCCGTGATATTGAAGCGTTTATCAACGATTTTCCGTTAAGTGAGAGTGACCGCAAGGCGCTGATCGACTTGCACGTCCGTCCTGGTGATTACCTTCAGGGCATGACGGTGGAGGAGAAAAACGAATGGATGGATGCCCACAGCTACAGCGAATTCCTCGCAACGAAAGTGGGGTTGAGCAAAATGGCGCTGCTCTATTTCCAGCAGCGCTCCAACGATTTCTTTGCTATCGGTATTGAAGGGATTTCCTGTAGCGACGCCCGCGCCTGCGCATTGCCCGGTATGGAGGCATTAGGATTGCCGCCGCTGGACGGCGAATCACTGGCCGACCTGGAAGAGCCGTATGTTTATCATTTCCCGGATGGTAACGCCGGTCTGGCGCGACTGCTGGTCAGGCATTTACTGCCGGAAGCATTGCCGGGCAATTCGATGGAGGATTCGGTTCTCGCCAGGCTTCACTATGAAAAACTGGATCAGCCGGAAAAGACAACACGCCTGCGTCTGAACAGCACCGCAATTAATGCGGCGAACGTTGAGGGTGGCGTTGCCGTAACCTATCTACGCGACGGTAAGCTGCATCGCGTTCGTGGACGCAATGCCATCATGGCCGGGTACAACATGATGATCCCGTACCTGGTGCCAGAAACACCGGAGCAGCAGCAAGCCGATCTCAAGCTAAACGTGAAAGCGCCGCTGGTTTACACCAACGTGGTGGTCAAAAACTGGAGCGCGTTTAAGCAGCTTGGCGTGCATGAGTTTTACTCTCCTGCAGCACCTTACAGCCGTGTGAAACTCGATTATCCGGTGAGCCTCGGGGGCTATCAACATCCGGCCTCGCCGGACGAGCCGATGGTGATCCATATGGTTTATGTGCCGACCTATCCGGGCAGTAACTTGTCGGCCAGGGAGCAGTTCCGCCTCGGGCGCGCGTACCTGCTGGGTACCAGCTTTGCCGCCCATGAAGAGATGGTTCGCGGGCAATTACAGGAAATGTTTGGTTCCACGGGCTTTGATAACCAACGGGATATCGCCGCCATTACCGTTAACCGCTGGGCGCATGGTTATGCGTATTACCCCACATCGCTGTTCGATGACATGGATAAAATGCCCGAGATTATCGAGCGGGCGCGTAAACCGATCGGCCGCATTGCGATAGCCAACTCCGATGCCGACTGGAATGCGTATGCGCATGCGGCCATCGATCAGGCATGGCGTGCGGTCAATGAACTCAAGGATATGGGGTGATCTATGCGTATTTTAACCGTTGTTATCGCCAGCTTATTGTCGGCTACGGTGTCTGCAGCCGAGTCTCAGGGCGAATATATTGCCCGGATTTCTGACTGTGTGGCGTGTCATACCGCCGAAGGGGGCGCTGCGATGGCGGGGGGCAAAAAGTTTCCCACGCCGGTTGGCGATATTTTCTCAACCAATATTACCCCTGACAAAACGCACGGTATTGGCAACTATTCTTACGACGATTTTGAAAAAGCGGTTCGCAAAGGCATAGCCAAAGACGGTCATCCGCTTTATCCGGCGATGCCTTATCCTTCTTACGCGAAGCTCTCCGACGAGGATGTGCAGGCGCTCTATCGCTATTTCATGCATGATGTTGCGCCGTCGGCGGTCGCGAATAAAGAGAACAATATCCCCTGGCTCTTATCCCCCCGCTGGCCGCTTCATCTCTGGAACTGGCTGTTTACTGACGCCTCTGCGACGCCATCTGCGAGTCATACCACTGAGGGCAGCGCCGATTTAGTGAAACGCGGCGCCTATCTGGTCGAAGGGCCGGGGCACTGCGGTTCGTGCCATACCCCGAGAGGGATAGCGATGCAGGAAAAAGCGTACACCCGTGATGATGATGTATACCTGAGCGGCGCCATGATCGACGGCTGGTATGCGCCGTCGCTCAGAGGGACGGACTTATCAGAACAGGCGTTAACATCACTGCTGCTGACCGGTAAAAGCAAGCATGCCGCCGTTTCGGGTTCGATGGCGGAGGTTGTGAGTCAGAGTACGCAGTACCTGACCGATGAAGACGCCAAAGCGATTGCGCAGTATCTGTTGAGTCTGAAAGGTGCGAAAACGGAACCGACGCGCGCGGCGGCTAAAACGGTCGCCTGGTCGAATTCGCCTGATGCAGGCAAGGTCATCTACAACCGCTACTGCTCAACCTGTCACGGGCTGGAAGGTAAAGGTACGGATGATAATGCCCCTTCATTGGTCAACAATCCGTTGATTATGGTGGATGATCCGACGCCGCTGTACAGAGTGATTTCGCAGGGAGCGGAAACCCCTACGACGCGGGGAAATGTCTCGTTCAAGATGCCGGCATACGGTGGCATGTTGAAAGAGAGTGAAATGCGCGACGTGATCAACTACGTGCGTAAAAGCTGGGGCGAGGGCAATGGCGAGGTCACGCAGGAAGAGCTTGCCGGGCTTAAAAAAGCGTCACATTAGTTGTGATATTAATGGTGATTACCCTGCCATCCGGCCTACAGACACACGATGTGTAGGCCGGATAAGCGATCTCAGAGATGGGCTTTGATAATCCCCGCCAGCCGGGAAAACGCCGCGGCCATTTCATGCTCTTCAAGGCTGGCAAAACCCAGCAGCAGCCCGCAGCGTTTCTCTTCATTGACGTAATAACGCGACAGGGGGCGCACCAATAAACCTTCGGCATTGGCCTGTTTGGCGATGGCTTCATCATCACCCTGAGCGGGCAGTTGCAAAATCAGATGCAGCCCGGCGTTGCTGCTGAAGGAGCCAAGATATTCCTCGCCAAGCTCCCTGGTAATGAGTTCCACCAGCGTGTGACGGCGGCGGCTGTATAGCTGGCGCATTTTGCGGATATGCGCCGCGTAATATCCCTCTTTAATAAACTCCGCCAGCGCCGCCTGAATCAGAAGATGTCCCCCGCGATAAAGTTCGGTATGCACTTTCTTTAGCGGTGCGGCGAGCGGCTTAGGAAGCACCACATAGCCCAGTCGCAGTGCGGGATAGAGTGTTTTACTGAACGTGCCGATGTAGATGACCGGGCTATCTTCTTCCAGTCCCTGCAGTGACGGGATCGGCTGACCCGAAAAACGAAACTCACTGTCATAGTCATCTTCCACTATCCAGCTTTGTGTTTCCCGCGCACGAAAAAGAAGCTGGCGGCGTCGGTTCAGACTCATAACAGACCCGAGCGGGTACTGATGTGACGGTGTCACAAAAATCAGTTTCGGCGCACATTCCGACGAGACCGGCGGCACCATACCCTGTTCATCAACCGGGATTGCCGAAAAATTAACGGCATTAATACGCAGAATATTTTTGATTCCCCAATAGCCCGGCTCTTCAATCCAGGTGTTATCGCCAGGGTTGCACAGGCTACGGGTCACCAGATCCAGCGCCTGGTGAATGCCTTCGGTAATCAGGATCTGATCCGGGGAGCATCTGACCCCGCGAGCGGTGCGGAGATAATCTGCCAGCGCTTCTTTCAGTTCACTCACGCCGCCTGCGGCATCATAGGTGAGAAACTCAGGCCGCAGCCGTCTTGCCAGACGGTCCTGGATCTTTTTAAGCGTGCGGTGAGGAAAATACTGCACGTCCGGCACGCCGGGGATAAAGGCTCCCCACTGGCGAGGGCTGGCGCTGGCATAGCCGAGCAGTTCGAGGCAACGGGCAGATAAGCGGGTGCGATCTTCTTGCGCGGCGACAGCGGGTTCTTTGTCGGCGCGCAGGTTGAGATTATCCAGCACGCTGTCGGTAACAAATGTACCGCTGCTGGTACGCGCAGAGATATAGCCTTCGGCCTGCAACTGCTCATAAACGCGCAATACGGTATTGCGTGAGAGCGATAACTCGCCCGCCAGATCCCGCGAAGGGGGCATACGGGTTGCGGGCTTCAGGCTCCCTTCAAGAATACAACTGCAGATAGCGGCATACAGACGACGGTGTAGCTTTTCATCAGTCTGTTGGCTAAATGCATGTTTGATCACATCTCCGGCAAGTGAACGCATTTGGCTCCCTAAAATAAAACGATTTGGCTCTCGATTAAAGTACCAGATGGCGTCTAAATTTAAAGGGTAATTCAACCCCCGGATATATTTAGGACAAGGTGTAGAGAATGAACAATAAAAACCTGCAACAGCGTCGTTTGGATGCCACCCCGCGTGGCGTGGGTGTGATGTGTGACTTTTTCGCGCAGTCGGCGGAAAACAGCACGATTACCGATATTGAGGGCAATCAGTACATTGATTTCGCAGCCGGGATTGCCGTACTGAATACCGGACACCGCCACCCGCGTATGGTGCAGGCAGTAGAAGCGCAACTTCAGGCCTTTACCCATACGGCGTATCAGATTGTCCCGTACGAAAGCTATGTTTCTCTGGCCGAAAAGATTAACGCCGTTGCGCCAATTGATGGCCCGCGTAAAACCACCTTTTTCACCACCGGTGCAGAAGCGGTAGAGAATGCGGTTAAGATTGCCCGCGCACATACCGGGCGTCCGGGTGTGATCGCGTTTGGCGGCGGTTTTCATGGTCGTACTTATATGACGATGGCGCTGACCGGTAAGGTCGCCCCCTACAAAAAAGGGTTCGGTCCGTTCCCGGGGTCTGTTTACCATGCGCCGTATCCTTCAGAGCTGCAGGGAATTACCACTGCCGATTCGGTAAAAGCCATCGAGCGTCTGTTTAAGGCCGATATTGATGCCAGCCAGGTGGCCGCGATTATCTTCGAACCCGTCCAGGGCGAAGGGGGCTTTGTGGTGGCGCCGCCGGAATTTGTCGCTGCCATTCGCCGTATCTGTGATGAGCATGGCATCGTGATGATTGCTGATGAGGTGCAAAGTGGTTTTGCGCGTACCGGTAAGCTCTTCGCGATGGATCACTATGCCCATAAAGCCGATCTGATGACGATGGCGAAAAGCCTTGCTGGCGGCATGCCGCTGTCTGGCGTGGTGGGTAAAGCCGCGATTATGGATGCGCCTGCGCCGGGCGGTCTGGGCGGAACCTACGCTGGCAACCCACTGGCAGTCGCGGCGGCTCACGCGGTACTCGATATTATTCATGACGAGCAACTGTGCCAGCGTGCGGCTGCACTCGGTGAACAACTGCGCGCGACGCTGAACGATGCCCGCAGCGGATGCCCGGAACTGGCTGAAGTGCGGGGGTTAGGTTCGATGGTCGCCGCTGAGTTCTGTGATGCGAAAACGGGAGAACCCAGCGCGGCGGTAGCGCAACGCGTGCAAAAGAAAGCGCTGGAGCAGGGGTTACTGCTGTTGACCTGTGGTCAGTATGGCAACGTCATCCGCTTCCTCTATCCGCTGACTATCCCACAGGATCAGTTCGTCAAAGCATTGGGTATCATCAAAGCAGCCACCCAATCGTAAGATTTGACGCATAGCTCGCTTGTAAGCCGACGGTCTCGATGCCCGTCGGCTTTTCTTTTGCCCGTTTATTATCCTTATATTGATCTTCATCTGTTGAATGGGGGGATTCATCAATAATGGGTTGCCAGCCACATCGTTATATAATCTAATGCATATCGTTTTTTCTCCCTGTCCAGATGGTATCTATGCTTACTCTTCGTTCTTTTGTGCTGGTTTTCGCCAGCATGTTGTTTGCGTTTTCCGCGCAGGCCGACCGCACCATTACTGACCAACTTGGCCGTCAGGTCACGCTACCAGACCACATCAATAAAGTGGTGGTTCTCCAACACCAGACGCTGAATATTCTGGTTCAACTCGATGCCCAACAGGATATCGTTGGTGTGATGTCGAGCTGGAAAAAGCAGCTTGGCCCGGAGTTTGCCCGCTTTATGCCGACAATTTCCTCGTTGCCAACGCCTGGCGATCTCACCAGCGTGAATATCGAAAGTTTGTTGGCGATTCATCCGCAGGTGGTGTTTGTGGCCAACTACGCGCCAGCGGAGATGATTCAGCAGATTCAGAATGCCGGTATCCCGGTCGTGGCTATCTCGTTACGTCAGGATGTGGCCGGGCAGCAAAACAAAATGAACCCGACCATGGCCGATGAAGAGCAGGTGTATAACGAAGGGCTAAAGCAGGGGATTCGTCTGATTGCGGAAGTGGTCGGGCGTAAGGCGCAGGCTGAAACGCTGATCAACTACGTTTTTGCCGCGCGGGCAAAATTTAACGCGCCGGTGGCGAATATTCCGCAGGCGCAAAAAGTCCGTATTTATATGGCTAACCCCGACCTCATGACCTATGGCTCAGGGAAGTACACGGGATTAATGATGCAACACGCGGGCGGGTTGAACGTTGCGGCTGCCAGCGTGAAAGGCGCGCGACAGGTTTCGCTTGAGCAGGTATTGCAGTGGAACCCGCAGGTGATTTTTGTTCAGGATCGTTATCCGCAGGTGGCGGTGCAGATCCAAAACGATCCCAACTGGCAGGGGATTGATGCCGTCAAAAACCACCGTGTCTGGCTGATGCCGGAATACGCTAAGGCCTGGGGGTATCCGATGCCGGAAGCGCTGGCGATTGGTGAGTTATGGATGGCGAAAAAACTCTACCCGGATGCCTATAAAAATATCGATGTCGATGCGCAGGCACAGGACTATTACCAGCGTTTTTACCGCGTGAACTGGCAGTCTGATGCCGCTCAGTAACGGCATCAGTAACGGAAGGGTACCCCAGCAACTGATCCTCATCATTTCGGTGCTGTTGCTGGGCGTCGTCTCGCTTTGCCTTGGGCAATATCCTCTGTCGCTGGGTGATGTCTTTTATCAGCTCAGCCATTACGCCGATTCACAAGGCATTGCAAACCAGGTTGTGTGGAACGTTCGGCTGCCGCGCATCCTGATGGCATTACTGGCGGGTGGCGCGCTTGGTCTGTGCGGCGCAACGCTACAAGGCGTGTTTCATAATCCTCTGGTTGATCCGCACATCATTGGCGTAACGTCGGGTTCGGCGTTTGGCGGCACGCTGGCTATTCTGCTTGGGCTGGAGCCGGTGCTGATGATGGGCTCCACGTTCTTTTTCGGTCTGGCGGCGTTAATGCTGGTGTACGCCATTGCCGCTCTCCAGGGGCGGGAAAATGCGCTGGTTCTGATCCTCTCGGGCATCATTTTGAGTGGCTTTTTTGCTGCGCTGGTGAGCCTTATTCAGTATCAGGCCGATACCGAAGAAACGTTACCCAATATTGTCTTCTGGTTGCTCGGCAGCTTCGCAACGGCCAACTGGCATAAAGTCTGGCTGCTGGCGATCCCGGTCTGCCTTGCGGCGACGGTGTTGTACCAGCTGCGCTGGCGGATAAACCTGCTGTCGCTCAATGATAAAGACGCAAAGGCGCTGGGTGTGGCGGTGGTTCCGCTACGGCGCAGCGTATTGCTCTGCTGCGCATTGTTAGTCGCGGCACAAGTTTCTGTCAGCGGCAGCATTGCCTGGGTGGGGCTGGTCATTCCACATCTGGCGAGGCTGCTGGTGGGCGTCGATCATCGCCGTTTACTTCCGTGTGCCTTCTGGCTGGGAGGCGGTTTTATGATCGCAGTAGATGACATTGCGCGTACGTTAATGCATGCGGAAATACCGCTGGGGATTATCACCGCACTGCTTGGCGCGCCGCTGTTTGCCTTTTTGCTCATTCAGTCCAGCCGTAGGGGAAAACGATGAAATCTGCGGTGTTACGCGTTAATCAGCTTGCCTGGGGCTACCAGACGCCACTGTTTGAGCCGCTGACGTTTTGCTGCGAGAAAGGCGAGATCTGGGCCGTGTTAGGCCGGAATGGGCTGGGGAAAAGCACGCTGCTGGATACGCTGACCGGCACGCTGCCTGCGCTTGGCGGGAATATAGAAAGTGACGGCGGAACAGGGATGGTCGCGCAGCATACCCATCTGCCATTCCCTTATACGGTGAGTGATGTGGTGCTGATGGGGCGTGCGCAGCATGTGAAGCTGTTTGCTCAACCGAGTGTTCAGGATAAGCAAAGGGCGGCTGAGGCACTGGAACAGTTAAACATCGCCCATCTTGCTAACCACAGCTTTAGCGCGCTCTCCGGCGGGCAACAACAGCTGGTGATGATCGCCCGGGCGTTAGTCACGGAGTGCCAGACGTTGCTGCTTGATGAACCCTGTTCCGCGCTGGATCTTGCGAACCAACAGGTGGTGTTGCAGCTTATCAGCGATCTGGCGCATCGCCAGGGCTGCAGCATCCTCTTTTCAACCCACGATCCGCTGCATGCGTTGCAAATAGCCAGCCATACTCTGCTGTTATTACCCCAGGGGAAATGGCTCGCGGGACCCACAGAACGCGTTGTGACGGAGGAAAATCTGTTTCAGGCTTATGGCTTAACGCTGCGAAAACTCAGTGTGGATAACCATCCCACACCGGTTATTGCGCCTCTGTTTGCGATCCGCTGCTAAGCGGTAAGAATCCGGCCTCTGTCAAAAAATGTTGCCCGGCGTGGCTGAGAATAAACTCAACCAGCGCCGTCACCTCTTTGGCGGTATCGAGGACCGCCAGTTGGTATTCACACTGAATATTGTGCTCGGTAGGAATGGCGACGACACGGATATCCGGCTCGCCGCTGAGCGCTTTTGCATAATGCGCGTAGCCAATAAACAGATCGGCCAGCCCCTGGCGAATAATCCACCGGCTTGCCAGTTCACCTTGCGGTACGTTGAGCGTGTCACGGCCACCGACCAGGGGGATGGCGCGTTCGCGAAGTTGTTGACCAAGACCGGGTTCCAGCAAATCCATTTTGTCGAAAAGCGCCCAGGTATAATCACCGGAAGGGTCGCAACCGGGAGTCGATGTGCCGACACGCAGGGTAGGATCGCGCAGTAAATCGAGCCATGTGCCGGTTTGGCACGTGGTAAGGCTGAGTTGATTGCCGCTAAACGTGTGGGTGGAGACGGCTTTGCCACGGGAGAGGAGGTGCTGCGGATGCTCACGGTTTGCCGAGGCAAATAACGCGCACGGTTCACCGGCTTCAATTCGCTCACGCAATAAACCTGCCGGGCCATATTCAACCTTCGCCACGATTCCGCTCATCTGTGTAAAACGGTTGAGTAGCGGCGTAAATGCCAGCCGTAAACTGCCTGCAGCGAATAACGTGATCGAGTGTGGCATCGTGGCCAGGTCCTTCAAATAATAAAACAGCGGAACATCAGATGATGGGGCAGATCTTTAAAATAAGGGAGGATTATAAATGAGGATGTGGTGAAAATAAATAACAGTGTTATTTGAGTAATAACTCTCTGAGAATATCGACAATTGAATTAATTATTAACTGAACCCGGAAAGGTTGTTGCGTCTTTTTACTATAAATAACAAAGAGATCCAGATGGGTTGTGAAGTTGTCGGGGAGTGTGGGAATGAGCCCCTCAATACCGGTCTCTTTAATAATTAAGTCTGGCATGAATAAATAGCCGAGTCCCGCTTTAGCAAGTTCAATGGCTGCATAAGAGTTATCACATGCAAAATCGCCGTTAATGATAATGTTTCTTTTTTCTCCACTGAGCCCGTCATTGATATGCCAGACATTGTGGTTGTTTTCCATATGGGAGAAAAAAAGAATACAGGGGTAGCTGGCGTAATCCTCAATCGTGCGGACAGGATATCGCGTAATCACATCCTGGGTACCATAAATATTGGCGGGGATAGACGCGATATTGCGCGCAATCAGTTCGTCGTTATCCGGCAACGAATGCGTAAAGAGAATATCGCAACTGTCACTAAAAGGTACGCCGAGGGTAATTTCTGAGTTACTGAGGTTGCTGGTCGTCAGCATTAATTTAATGTCGGGGTGTTTTGCCTTAAGCCCAGGAATGACATGTTTGGTGATGAACAACAGCTGTCCGGTAGGGGCATGGATCCTGACAAAACCATCAGACGCCTGCTTATACGCCATCATAAACGTCTGAATATCATCGACGGATTTCAGATGCCTTTTAACATAGGGGAGAAGCTCTTCCCCGAAACGGGTTAATTTGATAGGCCGACAGGAGCGATCAAACACTGAAAAGCCAAAACGGTCCTCCAGTTGCTGCAACGTCCTGCTGATATTGGGCTGCGCAATCTTAAGCGTTTCAGCGGCCAGACTCAGGCTTCGGGTACAGGAAAGTTCATACAGGATACGCAGCTCGTTATCGTTGAAACTTATTTTTTGCACCACTTCGCGCCCCAGTAATACCTTGAAAATGATAGCCGTATCCATTTTGCAGGAGACAGCACGTGCTATTTAAAATGACAGGTACGACAGTCCGCCCAATGTAAAAGAGAATTAAATACGCTGGGTAGCGGGCACGTGCCACTTAAAACGGTAGGGTGAGTATCGATGCAATAATGTTTTTATAGGTTGTTGGCTCGTAAGATAACATGATTTTTTAATAAAACAAAAGCCCATAAATATCTCTGTCGTCATTACTCAGTTTGTTATCCAGATAATAATGATTTGCGCAATGAGTGTTTATCTGGAGTAAATGCCTTATTCAGACAAGCTGAAATACATCAGCAGCGATGCCGCTAACATACTATATCTATTACGTATAATGTTATGCACATCTAATACGGGACGAATGAGAGTAATCCGACTAAAGTACCGCGCAAATTTACAGCTGTCGCTTAATTCAATGCTTTACCTATTAATTCTTAAAACAGTGTTAATAGCACGGTAACGTTTTTTTTACCTCCGATAGACGTTGATTTCTCTGTCCTGCATAAATTTTATACACACTATGATTCGAAGAACGGCCTGGCTTTGTCTGACCATACAACTGTCGATCATAACGACGCCGATGATGGCAGCAATAACAACAGAATCACATTCATCACCCTGGCAACGTGAATTGCTCGCGCGGCCTGCGGGTGTCTATGTCTTGCAGGCAGGCGAAACTACCGCAGTCGTCGCAGAACGTCTGGGGTTGACGACAACGCAGTTGCGCTATTTCAACCAATTCAGAACCTTTAATAAGCCGTTTGAGCAATTGGGACAGGGGGATGAAATTGATATTCCGGTGCAGGCATCCGCGGGGAGCAACACCAGGCAGGTGCCGGGCGAAGCGCAAGACAGCGATGCGAGTATGAAACGGCTGGCCGGTGGGGCATCAGGTCTGGCGAATATGCTGGAAAACGGAGATACCGCCCAGGCGGCCGGCAACCTTGTGCGCACGCAAATAAACAGTAAGGCGAACGATACGGTCAATGGATGGCTGGGACAATTCGGCACCGTGCAGGCGCAACTGAATTTAGGGGAACAGTTTTCCCTTGATGAGAGCAGCATTGACTGGCTCGTTCCCGTTCATGAAACGACAAACAATCTGCTGTTTACCCAGTTAGGGTACAGAAACCAGGATGAGCGTGACACGGTGAATGCCGGTGTGGGGATGCGTCATTTTCGTCACGCCTGGATGCTGGGCTTCAATACCTTCTATGACGCCGATCTGACCGGCGATCATCGTCGATTAGGCGTCGGGGTCGAGTTGTGGCGCGATTATTTTCAACTTTCCGGGAATGGCTATTTTCGGCTCTCTGACTGGAAATCCTCCGAAGAGGTGAATGATTACGACGAACGACCCGCGAACGGCTTCGATCTCAGGCTACAGGGATGGCTGCCTGATTATCCACATCTCGGCGGTAAGTTTATCTATGAACACTATTTTGGCGATGAAGTTGCGCTCTCTGGTGACGATCAGCGAGAAAAAAATGCCTGGGCCTTTACGACCGGAATAACCTGGACGCCATTTCCTCTGATGACGCTGGGTATTGAGCAGACCCGGGAAAAAGGCGATGGGCGCGACACCAGCGTGCAGATGGAACTGGCCTGGCGGCCGGGCGAGTCTCTGCAATCCCAGCTTTCGCCGGATGAGGTTGCATCGCTGCGTGAGCTTGATGGGAGTCGCTACAGCCTCGTCGAGCGCAATAATGTCATTACGCTGGAGTATCGCGAGCAGGACCCTTTGCAGATGACGCTCTCTGAAGAGTCTATTCAGGATACGGAATTTACGGTTCATACCCTTTCGGTCAACATCACGGGTCGCTATCCACTGGAACACGTCAGATGGGATAACGCGGCGTTTCTGGCGGCTGGCGGCCAGTTTCGGGAGTTGAGCGTCAATATGTTTTCACTCACGTTACCCCCTTATCAGTACGCACACTCTGCAGACGGGAGCGCAAACCATTATCGGCTGGTGGCCGTGGCAGAAGATGCCGAGGGGAACACCAGCGAGGCGCAGACGCTGTTGATTGACGTCTTGCCGGTCAAGCTGGCATTTGGTGATGCGTTGCAGGTGACCGGCAACGGGGCGCCAGCCGATGGCAAGACGCCTGTCACCATTACCGCGACACTGGTGGATGAGCAGGGAAAACCGGTCAGCGGAAAAACCATCTCCATGGGGATGACCTTCGCCGATGGCAGCCAAACCGCCGCGGATGTGATGAGCGATGCGGCGGGTCAGGCTGTCTACAGCGTGGTCTCGCATGTTGCCGGTCAGGCGACAGCCACGGCCAGAGTCCAGGAATTAAGTCAGAGCGTAAATGTGTTGTTCAGTCCGGCAAATCAGGAGGCGGATGAACTGACATCATCGTTGCTGGTCAGCCCGGCGGTGATCCGGGCGGATGGCGAAGATGTCGCCGACATTACCTATAAAGCCCTTAACACTGAGGGTGAACCCGTTGTCGGGCTGGATGAGGTTTCATTTCAGGTAGCGGGCGTTGATCAGACCACGACAAGCAAAGTGCAGGAGTTATCACCTGGCGTCTACCACGCTCAACTCAGCGGCATCAACGCAGGCAAAGGCGTGGTGCAGGTGGTTCAGGACGGCGTGGCGTCAAAAACACTGCGGCGTCCGGTTACGCTGATCGCAACAGGTAATCCTGTTGATCCGGCTCAGTCATCTTTAAATGCGACACCGCAAAGGATCTCCGCCAGTGGTAACGCGGAGTCAACGCTGGTACTGCAGTTAACAGACAGCAGTGGGAATCCGCTGAAAGAAAAGAATGTCAGATTTACCAGTACTCTCGCGGGGACCACGATCAGCGATGTCACTAACCGTGAAGACGGTACCTATGTTGCAACATTAACCGGTACCGCAACCGGGAATGCAAAGATCCGCGCACACGTAAACGGATTTTTGACCGCGATCCCGCCGACAGTGGTCAAGCTGATACGGGATGACAATGCGGTCAGCATCGACGCGCTTGTGGTGCTTGACGATCATGCGCTGGCAGATGGTGAAGATGAGAATGTCATCAAAGTGACGGCCTATACCGCAGAAGGTGCGCCAGCGCCGGGTGAGACGGTTCGCCTCTACGCAAACAACGGTGCGGACATTCCGCAGTCTGCGACCACCGATGCTCACGGTGAAGCGATCGTATCCTTCACCAGCAAAGTGGCGGGTGAGGTTATGGTCATCGTCGAACTCAACGGCAGTACTGAGGAAGTTGAAACGAATTTTGCCGTCGATCAGGGCAGTCTCGACCCGGCGCAGTCCCGGCTGCACGTCGTGCCAGAACAGATCGAAGCGAACGGCAATGCGGAATCATTTATTCATTTTTTATTAAAGGATCAGCAGGGGAATCCGGTTCCCGGTCAACAGGTCACTTTCCACAGTAGCCTGGACGGCACCACGATCAGCGCGGTGAGCGATACCCGAAACGGTATCTATAAAGCGTCGCTTGCGGGCGTGGTCGCCGGGGTTGCCGGGATCACGGTCAGCGTGAATGGTAACGATTTTGCGATTCCTCCGGTGAACGTAACGCTGACGCCAGTTACCGGTGAAGCGGGGCACGGCAAAACGGTGGTGGTCACAGACAATGCGCTGGCGAATGGTGAATCTGCCAACCAGGTGAAAGTCACCGTCAGTTATGCCGACGGGACGCCTGCGCGTGGCCAGGCGATTCGATTTGTCGCGACAAACGGTGCCGCGATGCCGACGTCTGTCATGACGAACAGCGATGGTGAAGCGATCGCCACCGTGACAAACCGCATTGCCGGTAAATCGGTGGTGTCCGCGATGTTCAACGGGCATGTGCAACAGGTTGAGCTGACATTTCAGGCTGATGCCAGCAGTGCCACGATTTTCCCGGGTGAACTGCGCGTCGTGGACGATAACGCGGCGGCGAACGGTGTTGCCGAAAATAAGGTCAGTGCAACCGTAAGGGATGCGTTTGGGAATCCGGTACCCGGGCAGCAGGTGAAAATTAAAGCCAGCCATGGCGCGGTGGTTTCTGCTCAGGAGGCCACTGATGAGAATGGCGTCATGACGGCGATCCTGACGAACTCAACGGCCGGACGTAGCGAAGTTGTGGCGCTTATCAATCGCCACGGTCAGCACGTCGCGGTCAATTTTTCCCCCTTTGCGACCGCTGTGAACGTGCTGCGCAATGGTACACCGCTGACCGAACATCCTCAGGTTGGAGACCGACTGTCCGCGGTTGTCATGTGTGGCGAGATGGCCTGCGAAGCGCAGCCCGAACACTTTCAGTGGCAGGGGGAAACCGCCGCGGGAAGTCACCAGTTTACCGCGATTCCCCAGGCGACAGGACGTGAGTATGTCGTGTCCGGGGAATGGCAAAAACGTGCCCTGCGCGTGGAAACACAAGCATCACGGTAATTCCTTTATTGTCCCGGCTAATGCCTTAACCCATTTTTATTAATGAGCATGCATATGAAACGTAAGAACTTCGCTTTAACCGCCAGCAGCGCTTTATTATTGTTGTCATATCCGGCGTTAGCCATCCTGTCTGAACCGACCGACACCGTAAAAGGTCGGGCGCCAGCACTCACGGCGTCCACCATCATCTCCGCAGATACCAACAGTAACGGCGTTTTCGATATTGGTGATGTGATCTCGATAAGCCAGCAGGGGACGTTCAGCGACCCGGATGGCGATGCTGAAGGCCAAAAAACCTATCAATGGCAAGCCGATGGTGCCGATATTTCGGGGGCTACGAGCGACACCTATACCATTACGGCGAGCGATCTGGGGAAAAAGATCACCGTGCTTATCACCCCACATACCGATCCGGCTATCACGGACCCGGACAGTGGTATCGCGGTGGCCTCCAATGCGCTGACGGCGGCATCTGCCTCTACCCCGGTTGCCGTAGAAATTGACGGTGCGGTCAACGGCTTCCCACAGGTTGATACCGATCTCAGCGCAGTGGTGCAACTGGCTGACGGCAGCACCGGTGATGCCGGCACCTATCAGTGGAAGATTGAAACGGCGATTGGCTCGGGCGTGTACCAGAATATTGCGGGTGCAAATGGAAAAACCTATACACCTGTCGCCGGGGATCAAAAACGTAGAATTCAGGTCGAGGTGCGTTAATGCCCTCCCGAGTGCAGCAACGGCGTATTCCGTCGTTGCTGCGTGTAACCGCTCAACGTTCGGATTGATTTGGCAATGATGCTGAAGAATGTCTCATTCACTCTGCGCGGCGCTGCGGGCGTGCTGTTTGCCGTTGTTGCCACGAAGACCTTTGCGGTGACGGCACAAACAAACACGGTAAAAGGACGCCCGCCCGTTGCAGATCAATTGCAGGTCATCAACAACTCTGCACCAGGGTTAAACCCTGCTCAGGGCGATGAGCTGGAGATAACCTACCTGTTTCACGACCCGGACGGATTGCAGGAAAGCCGATCCGAGAGCCTGTTTCTGTGGTTGGCCGACGGGCGCAAGATCGCAGGCGCGAACCAACACCTGTTCACACCAGGTAAAGCACAGAATAAACACTTTCTGACGGCGGCAGTGCTGCCCGTTGAAGCAGAACCGTCGGAACCGGATCGGCCGGATGTGCCTTTCAAAAGTCCGGCCACTGCGGCTCCGGTTCTGCCGTCACGCACAGCGCTGTTTGCCGCTTTTCATCATGCGCCGCAGACAGCGCGCTGGGGAGATGCCTATACCTATTGCGCAAATCACAGGCTGCGTTTACCCAGTGAGAACGAATTGCAGGAAATGTTTGTGACCTTTACCCGGGCAAATACAGTCGGTGAGGATTCCAGGGGCGACCTACAGAATACCTATGGCATCCCAGCCAGGAATGCGCTCTGGACGACAAAAGCGATGGGTGAAAGCAGTCACTCGGTGATTGCGGCATTTACCGACGGGCAGAAACAAATCGCGGCCAATGGCGAGCCGCAGACGGTTCTGTGTGCCAAAACCGGTACACCACAAGCGCTCCCTGCCATTGAGCAATTATCGCTACCCGTTCCCCGGGAAGGCGAAGTGGTAACGGTAACCTACCTTTATGTGGGAAATCCTACGATCCCCGACCGCTCACGTTTTCAGTGGTTTCGTGCAGACAATGCCGCCGGAACCTCGGGCAAAACGCCTATCCCGGGTGCTGATGAAAAGAGCTATATCCCCGTCGCGGAAGATGTAAACCGCTACCTGGTGGTGGAAGCGACACCCGCAAGCTATGACAACGTGGTGGGAACCCTGGTGAGTACGGTGAGTGAACCGGTCACAGCGGCGGGAGAATCAGGGGTTCCCGTGACAACGACAATCCGCGCCAATGGCGCCACATTTGATACGGAAAGCGGCTTTCCGCGTACCGGATTTGTCGGGGCCCGCTTCCAGCTACAGATGAATGGCAACGCCGCCAGCAACCGTGGCTACAACTGGAGTGATGACAAACCCTGGTTAAGCGTGAATGAAAGAGGAATCGTGACGTTTACCCGTAGACCGGAAAACGGAGATAACACCGCCGCCATCACGATACAGCCGAAAGAAGGGGGAGAATCTTATGTTTATACTTTTACGGTCAACAAATGGCTAATCACCAGTTCGACACCAGCCGGGTTTAATAATGACTGGTGCGGTAAACAAGGTCAGGGCTATCGCAGACCAACCGCCGACGAATCAACGCACAATGGCGAACGCTCGGCCTCAACAGGACGCTGGTGGAGCGAGTGGGGGCCTTTGTACAATTTTAATGGCAATTGGGCTAATGCCGCGTATTGGGTTGATGAGCTGGGGAGTCAAAATACGCTGGCGATGAGTAACGGCATGGTGACATATGCCAGAAAAAGCAGTCATGTCGTATGCATAGCGAATCTTGAGTGAGTGGTTTTGCATTGATGGCAACCGGTCTTTCTGTGGATGGAAAGAAAGGCCGGTTATTTGCGTTTAACCTGAGACTGTTTAGAAGAGCAAAACGAATAAATAGGTTAATAAACATTTTGCCGTGTTTAAATTTGCATATATATGCATCCCGGTAAATTAATGATTATTACGCGTTGTCTTGTTTATTTTTACACAGCAATGCTGCAATAAAATCATTTACAGAAATGGGTTTACTGTATAAATAGCCTTGCAGGTAATCAACGCCGCAATTTTTCAGATAGGCGGCCTGGAATCTATCTTCCACACCTTCAGCCACCAACGAGAGGTTCAGTCGCGCAGCAAGATCGATGATGTTATCAACGATATGGCGTGAAGGCAGGTCGGTTTCCATCATACTAACGAAACTCTTGTCGATCTTAAGAAAGTCGATTTTTAATTTCTGCAGGTATCTTAAGTTCGAATTGCCCGTACCGAAATCATCAATCGCAATGAGCACGCCCAGGCTATGCAGTTCTGCAAACAGTTTACGGGCAACGTCGTCAGCAACCAGTAACTCCTGCTCAGTCAGTTCCAGTATCAGCGTAATGGGATAGCCGTCGAAAGCGCTAATAAAATCCCGACAGTCATCCACTAAAGTGAAATCACTGCAATGTCTGGCACTGATATTGAAAGCAAAATGGAAATCCTTAGGCAGTTGATGCTTCATCGGCACAAATTGTTCGCGAATTTGCATCATCAGCGCGCGCGTCATCGGTACCAGAAGATCACACTTTTCTGCCATCGGTATAAATATGTCAGGAGAAATGATGCCATGACGGGGATGCTGCCAGCGCATAAGGATTTCACATCCCGTCCAGCGTTCATCTTGTGCATCGACGACAGGTTGGATAAACGGGATGAACTGCCGCTCTTCGAGCGCACGCAGTAATTTTTGCCGGGGAAGCGTGGCTTGCTTTGTTTTCTTAAAGACCCAGCAGCCAAGAACCAG
Source organism: Citrobacter sp. Marseille-Q6884 (assembly GCF_945906775.1). Taxonomy (NCBI): domain Bacteria; kingdom Pseudomonadati; phylum Pseudomonadota; class Gammaproteobacteria; order Enterobacterales; family Enterobacteriaceae; genus Citrobacter; species Citrobacter sp. Marseille-Q6884. The sequence goes on along the minus strand of NZ_CAMDRE010000002.1, from coordinate 1,558,906 downwards.
ACTAAAAAAAGCCCATGCAATGACATTAGGTAATGAATAACGCCTGATATTTTCCGCATAATCAGTTAAAGACATGCTGGTAATAACCCGAAAGGGGTATTGGGTGGAAGCCTGTTCTATATTTTCGGACAGGTCAAAAACCGGACTTTCATCAACCGAGGCAGATTTATACCGCCAGTTGTTGGTACCAATAACGACATTTAAAGGTGAATTGATACCCAACTCGTCAAGTTCTGCGATCAAATGATGACCAGAAAGTTTTATCTCAATGGCATCATGACCAAAAACTTCCCGGTAAACAATGCGAGGTTGTTCCTGCTGTGATGCATCATCTTGAATCAGATAAAACTGATTTTTTAATTTGCTATCAAAATCAATGTGCTCTTTACCCGGAATGAGAAGCGTTGAGCAATAAATACGATTTCCATGAGCAAGTTCAATACTGCTTATTTCTGATGAAGTTTTGATCAGCATTTTGAGTTTCTGTATGACATTGCTGCACGGCTTCCCCAGACTCTCAGCGGCTGTTAAGGCTATCTGACGTGTAGTGTCGAATGCGCGCTCAATGGATTGTTGAGCATTTTGAACCTCTATTTTAGAATCCTGCGCGACGTTTTTAAACGTGAGCCAAAGCGTAATACCCATCCCCAAAATGAGAAATAAAAGACTGGCTGCGATTGCACGCGTCAGACAGGTTTTAAGCGGACGAACGTTTAATGCATTTTGCAATATTATCATTTTCGGCGATCAGCACAGTGGTAAAATCGTTTTTAATTTCATCTGTAATGCTCTGTTTTAAAAGATATTGCTGGAGGTGTTGCGCTCGTGTTTGAGGAATGACAGTGATGCCAGGTGTTGCAATGGGTTGAAAAAAATAAGAACGTTATGATAGAGAGGTTTTATGAACGGCGATATTAAATTTTAATTAAAGTTTTTTAAATGATGACATTAAATTCAACATTTGAAAGGTTGTTAACATTTGGTTTGGGTTTGGTGGTGAATATAAAAAACTGGCTTTCATTCATTTTAGTGGTTTTTTATGCTGCTTGATTTGTTTTTGGTGATTTGTTCTGTCATGTTTTTGTTGTTTTCTGATTTTATGCGCCAATCCATGATTTGGGTGTGTGTATTGAATAGTGAATTAAATCTCTATACTTTAAGTGCTATTGGTAGCTAAAAAAGCAATATTGGATGGCTGGTAAATATGAGTTCAATGGATTGTAGTTTTAAATATCGTCGTCTTTTGGAGGTCGATTTTCGATCGATAATTGTTTTTATTGCATTTGTTGAAACAGGAAGCTTATACAGTGCGTCATTGATTCTGGGTTGCTCTCCATCGTCAGTGAGTATCCATCTGAAGCGAGTCAGGCATTACTTTAACGAACCCTTATTCATTCGGGAGGGGCGCAATCTTGAACCTACTGAATATGCTATTAATTTAAGCCAACAACTTAAATCCCTATTCATCAACTTCGACACCTTTGTTACGAAAGGCAAAGATTAATTTTAATCAAATATTGATAAATCCTAAACTATCCATCAAGAAATTATATCCTCTTGATCTTTTTATTCTTAATTTAGCACCAGTGGGTCCGAGGAAATATGCAATCGTTGTTTTTTCCTTTTAATCGTGTGTTAGTTATGGACAGTGTTTATTTAAGTGCTGTAGGACTTTGCGCACTTGTTGATAACTATGCTGGCCAGGCAGTAAGTTTAAGAGTATCCACGTTTTCTGCATTAAAAACGCACCTTAACGTGTGTGCTGCTGCGGGAGAAAAGGTTCTGGTTATTACTGAACTGGTGAGCGGCAGCGAACCGCTGTATGAAGGCTTGCAATTCCTGGACAACATTAAAGAAGGTGTACAGGCTGGCCATTATAAAGTGGTGGTCTGTACGGCACTGTCTGATCCTTTTTTATTATCCGCTGTAATTGAGCGCGAACCTCATGTCATCGTGCATCGCGATGAATCGTTGGATGTGCTCATCCGCCTGATATATCTGACTAAAAATAAGAAAAATATCACCACTATCAGTCCACTGATATTAGACAAGATCGAAAAGGTCAGGGGCGTCAGACTCACACAACGAGAGCTGGAGTGGTTAGTTATCCAGACGGAAAAAATGGGGCTGATAGAAACGGCCCGGCGGATGGGTATTCATTACAAAACCGCCGCCACCTACCGTAAAAAAATATCTAAACGCATGAATATTAATATCCGTGAAATGGATTCGATGCTGGCAAAGCTATGAATACATAAATAAGTATCCGTTTTAAATGCCTGGATAATTGAAAATTACGCTGGCATTGATCCACAACTGAATGAGAACACCCGTACTGGGGCTGGAATAAAACAAAGAAATCGATGAGTTGGCTGAGCAATTAGCAGAAAGCAAACGGTTTTTTATTTATTAGTGAGCTAATGATGAATAAAGTATTTAAAATTGTCTGGAATGCTGGCCTCCAGTGCTGGGTGGTTGTCTCTGAGATTGCAAAATCCCATGGTAAAACGAAAAGCGAACGCCGCCTGGCCAAAAGAGCCGGGAAGGCGGCCATGGGGGTGTTGGGAGGCATGGCGCTGCTGAGTGCGGCCAATGCTTCCACACTCATCTGGTCACCGACAGGGCAAAGTTCTGGTGGGAGTGGTACCTGGGATACGTCCAGCAGCGCCTGGTATAACGGTACCATTACAATGCCGTGGAACAATGCCGCAGGTGACAGCGCCTGGTTTGGTGCCCCGGGTGGCACCGTCACGCTTGCTGGGCTGATCCGGGTACAGGATCTGAGCTTCACCACCGATGGCTACATCCTCTCCGGTGGGACACTGGATACCTTTTCATCGCAGTCTTTGGTGAATGTGAGCAGCGGCGCAACAGCAACGATTGACTCTCTTATTAGCGGCAGCGGAATGCTGGCGTTAACCGGTGGCGGCAAGCTGATCCTGAGCGGTGCCAACACTTATGCCGGCGGAACGTCCGTTTCAGGTGGCAGTGTACTGGAAGTTTCCAGCGACAATAACCTCGGCGCGGCTGCCGGGGTTTTGACATTGGGTAACCCGTCTTCCATGGGCACGTTGAACATCACGGGCGCCTTTAACGGAACCCGCAATGTGACCCTTAATCTGGGTGGCGGTAACATCAATGTCTCCCCCGGTGTGACAGCGACTTTCAATGGTGTGGTCTCGGGTAGTGGCGCGCTGAATCTGACGGGCACTGGCACAACGGTGCTGAATGGCGCAAACACCTGGACGGGGACGACGACTATCGGCAGCGGCGGTACTCTGCAGGTAGGTACTGGCGGTACCACGGGAACACTGGGTACGGGGGCGACGGTCAACAACGGCGTGTTAGCCTTTAACCGCAGCAATGCCTATACCTACGGCGGTGTGATTTCAGGGACGGGCTCACTGCAAAATATGGGCAGCGGGACCACAATACTAACGGGGGCTAACACCTATACCGGCGGGACGTCCATCGCCTCAGGTACATTGCAACTGGGCAATAATGGCTCAACTGGCTGGCTCACTGGCGATGTCACGAACAACGGCACGTTACTTTTTTTCCGCAACGATACAAATACTTTTGCTGGTGTCATTTCAGGCAGTGGTGTTGTCCGCAACTCAGCCGGTACGTTGACGCTTTCCGGTGCCAATACCTACAGCGGAGGTACTGAAATTCAGGGTGGAACCCTGAGAGTCGCCAGTGACAGCAATCTGGGGGCAACTTCAGGACGTATTACGTTTACGGGTACAAGCACATTGTCTGCATCGGCGGGCTTTACGACCTCTCGCGATATTGTGATTAATAGCGGTGTGACGGGCTACACAAACAGTTCGAGCGGGGTGTTAACCCTTGCTGGCCCCGTCACCGGAGCAGGCAGTTTTGGCGTTAACGGCGGTACGGTAATTCTCGCCGGGACCAACAATACCTATAGCGGTACGACAAACATCAATGCAGGCACGCTGCAAATCAACGATGAAAGCAATCTGAGTAGCAATGCGGCGACCGGAATAACGTATACCGCTGGCGGTTATTTGCGCGTGATGTCGAGCAGTACGCTGACACGCAATATTGCTATGAATGCTTCTGCGAATTTTGATGCTTATAATGGCTCGGTTATCACCTTAAACGGTACCGTATCAGGCGGTGGCCGGCTCTATTTCTATGGCGGAGGGACACCTGGCGGTACAGTACTGCTGACCGGTAATAATACCCATACTGGCGGGATCGGCTTCTGGACAGGAAGTCGGGTCGTTGTTGCGAGTGACAGTAATATGGGGGCGGCAACGGGGCTCCTGCAGTTTAACGGCGGTACGCTTGCCTCTACGGCCACCTTTGCCTCAGGGCGCGCGGTCGATCTCAATGGTGCTGGTGCCATTGATGTTGCGTCAGCTACCACGTTAACCATGAATGGTGTGGTTTCAGGCGGCGGAAGACTGACCAAAACAAATGCAGGAACGCTGGTCTTAAGTGGCGCAAATACCTGGACAGGTGGGACCACGATTAGCGGCGGTACATTGCAGATTGGCAACGGTGGGACGACAGGTTCGCTTGGAACCGGGAGCGTGACCAACAACGGTACCCTCGCATTTAACCGCAGTGACATTAACTCGTATAACAACGTCATTTCCGGCACAGGTGCAGTAGTACAATCTGGCAGTGGCTCCACAACGCTTTCAGCAAATAACACGTACACCGGTGCAACGACTGTTTCAGCGGGGACACTGTACGTCAATGGCAACCAGTCCTCGGCGACCGGGCTGACGACGGTATCCTCCGGGGCAACGCTGGGCGGTAACGGCACCATCGGCGGCAGCGTCACGGTGGCCGATGGCGGCACCTTAACGCCGGGGGCTTCCGCGGATGCTGCCGGTACGCTCACGATCAGAGGCAATCTGGCACTCTCCTCAGGTGCCGTTCTCAATTACAACCTCGGTCAGGCTGGCACGGTGGGCGGGTCACTTAATGACCTGACCGTGGTGAATGGCAACCTGACGCTGGCGGGAACCCTCAACGTGACCACCTCGACGGGAGGTACCTTTGATGCAGGTGTCTACCGCATTATCAGTTATGCCGGATCGCTGACCAACAACGGGATGGTGTTGGGGTCGCTGCCCGCTGGCGCGAATGCAACGCTGCAGACCTCCGTCGCCGGTCAGGTTAACCTGATCAATAACTATGCCGGCACCACTTTCTGGGACGGTGCGACAGGTCATGATAACAGTGCGATCAACGGCGGCTCCGGCATCTGGAATACCGGCCCAGGTGCGAACAGCAACTGGACGGACGGTTCAGGTGTTGCAAATGGCGCGTACAGCACCAATTTTGCGGTATTCCAGGGCACGCCGGGTACGGTCACTGTCGATAACAGTCTGGGACAAGTTGCCGCGACAGGCCTGCAGTTTATGGCTGACGGCTATCGGATCAACGGTGATGAACTCACGCTGAATGAAACAACGGTGGGCAGCGGCTATACCATTGTCAGGGTAGGTGATGGAACCGCAGCCGGGAGTGGTTACACGGCAACCATCGACGCTATTCTGGGAGGCTTCTCTGGGCTGTCCAAAACGGACCTGGGCACGCTGATCCTGACCGGTGCCAATACCTACACGGGCGGCACTAACATTTCCGGCGGTACGCTGCAACTCGGCGACGGCACCACCAATGGTTCCGTCCTGGGGAATATCGCGAATGCCGGCACGCTGGCGCTTAAGCCTGCCAGTGGCACCTCAATGGCCGTATCAGGCACCATCTCGGGGGCTGGGGCGCTGAGGATGATCGGCACCGGCACTGCCATTTTGACCGGAGCAAACTCCTATGCGGGTGGTACCACGATTTCATCTGGTACCCTGCAAATTGGCGACGGCACCACTAATGGCGCACTGCCGGGTAACGTGGTGAACAACGCTGCGCTGGTGTTTATGCCGAAAACGGCGACGACCATCAATTATGGCGGCGTTATCTCCGGCACCGGTACTGTGACGCAAAACGGCCCGGGTACTACGGTGTTTACGGGCGCCAATACCTATACCGGTGGCACTATAATCTCTTCGGGTGTGCTGCAGCTCGGTGACGGGACGAGCAATAACGATGGCTCGATCGCCGGTAGTGTGACCAACAATGGCACACTGGCCTTCAGGTTTAATGGCAGCAAGACCGTCTCAAACGTGATTTCCGGCAGCGGAAACGTTTCGCAACTATCCGGAACGACAACACTTAGTGGGGTGAATACCTATACCGGCGGCACAGTACTGAATGGTGGTGTGTTAGTGGTTTCTAACGATAACAACCTCGGCGATGTTTCCGGCAGACTGACCTTTAATGGTGGTCATTTACAAACGAACGCAACCATTGCTCGCGATATTGTGATCAATGCCAGTGGAAGCAGGGTTTTCAGCAATGGTGCCACCTTCAGCGGCAATATTTCCGGGACTGGGTCACTCGAGTTCCAGGGCGGAACAACCTATATAACAGGGAATAATACCAGCAGCGGTGGAATTATCCTGAGCGAGTACGGAACGCTTGTCATTAACTCCGCCAATGCGGTGGGCACAGGTAAAATAACCGGGCGTTCTCAAGATGTTGCTTATGGTGGTGGTGGAAATCTGCGGACGACTGCAACCATGACGCTGGCCAATGATATCGATCTGGGCTTTACCTCGTTTTACGGCAGCGGTAGCCAACAGTCTATTGGCTTTATCACGGATGCCGGAACAACATTAACGCTAACCGGTAATATCAATAACGTTGGTGGTTACAGGCCAGCGAATGGTTTTTCTAAAAATGGCTCCGGTACAATGGTATTAGCGAATGCGCGATACGATAACGGAGACAGTTACCCTGTACGCGTATATGGGGGAACACTCATTGTAGGTGATGGTGGAAGCCGGGGGACTATTGGCGCTTCTTCATCCGTTGTCGCCAGTGGTGCAGCGTTGAAGTTCAACAGGGGGGATACCTACCTCTATAGCGGCGGAATCAGTGGCGCAGGCTCTTTTGAGCAGATAGGCAGTGGCACGCTGGTGTTAACGGGTAACAGTACCCATACGGGCGGCACAACAATTTCTGCTGGTACGCTGCAACTGGGCAATGGCGGTACTACTGGGGAGATTTCCGGCAATATCACCAACAACGGTACGCTGGCGTTTAACCGCAGCAATAACGTGACATGGTCAAACCTTATCTCCGGCACGGGATCCCTGAGTAAGTTAGGGACAAATACGCTGACGCTGACGGGTAACCAGGCGTATACCGGCGGCACCACGATCAGTGCCGGTATTTTACAACTGGGCGATGGTACGACCGATGGTTCTATTATCGGAAACGTCAACATGACCGGAGGCGCACTGGCATTCAACGCCAGCAACGGCTCTATGACCGATCAAAATGCCCTCATTTCGGGTGCGGGTGGTGTCACAAAACTGGGTTTAGGCACGACCGTTCTGAAAGGGGCGAACACCTATACCGGCGCCACCACGGTGTCAGAGGGCACGCTGTATATTGATGGCAATCAGTCGGCTGCAACCGGGTCGACAACCGTTGCGAACGGCGCAACGCTGGGCGGTACCGGGACTATCGGCGGCAATGTCACCATTGCGAACGGGGCGACGCTGATGCCAGGGAGTGAAAACGGCACCGGCGGCACGCTGACCATCAATGGCAACCTGGCGCTCAATGATCTTTCAATCCTGAATTACCAGTTCGGTAAAGTGAATGGCGTCGCGGAAAATACCCGTACTGACGTCAACGGTAACCTGACGCTGGATGGACGCCTGAATGTCTCTACTCCGGCTGGCGGAACCTTCTCAGCCGGTGTCTATCGCGTCTTTAACTACAACGGTACATTGACCAACAATGGCCTGGTGTTGGGGACGGTTCCTGCGGGGACAACGCTTGCCCTGCAAAGTACTGTACCTGGTCAGGTGAACCTGATTAACAGTACCGGACAACTGCTGGCCTTCTGGGACGGCATGAACTCGGCTAACTATAACCAGGGGAGCGGAGAAGGTGGCACAGGAACCTGGCGTTTGCTGGGGCAAACATCCTGGGCCGACGTTTCTGGGTCAAGTAACTCGGCCTACGGCAATAGATCCTTTGCGGTATTTGGCGGTACGGCGGGTACTGTTACTGTCGATAACGCGTTTGGTCAGGTTGAGACCTCGGGAATGCAGTTTACGACCACTGGCTATGTGCTTAATGGCGGTGTTATCGCTTTAGTGAACTCCCCGGTGGATGGCAGTACGCCTGAACTGCGTGTGGGTGATGGATCGGATGCCAGCAGAAATATGACTGCGACGATCGCTTCCGTCCTGCAGGGGGCGACTTCTGTCACCAAGACCGATCTGGGGACACTGGTACTGACAGGGAACAACACCTGGACCGGCGGAACGCGAGTCAACGGCGGCGTGCTGCAGGTCTCAAGCGATGCTAACCTGGGCGCAACCTCCGGGGCGCTTAGCTTTGACGGCGGTACGCTGGCAACGACAACCAGTTTCAACACGGCCCGTACAACCACACTCAATACGGGTGGCGGCACCCTGGATACGGCAGCCGGTACGACGCTGACAATGAGCGGTATTATTGGCGGTACGGGTTCTCTCACCAAGACAAATAGCGGAACACTGCTGCTTACCGGAACCAACACCTGGACCGGTGGCACAGCAATTAATGGCGGCATTGTGCAGGTATCCGCCGATGCGAATCTGGGGGCAGCGACAGGACCGCTCAGTTTTGACGGCGGTACACTGGCGACCACGACCAGTTTCAACACGAGCCGGGCAACCACCCTTAATACGGGTGGCGGTACCCTTGATACTGCAGCCGGCACGACCTTAACAATGAGCGGCGTGGTGAGTGGCAGCGGCGCGCTGACCAAGACCAATACCGGTACGCTTACGTTGACGAACAGCAATACCTGGAGCGGTGGCACTACCATTTCGGGTGGCACGCTGCAACTGGGTAATGGCGGCACCGGCGGCTCCCTCACCGGAAATGTGACCAACAATGGCACGCTGGCCTTTAACCGCAGCGACACATCAACCCTGGCCGGGGTGATATCTGGCAGCGGCGTAGTGAACCAGATCGGCACAGGTAAAACGATCCTGAGCGGCATCAACACGTACAGCGGTGGTACCAATATCTCTGCAGGCACCCTGGTGGCGCAGAATGGCGCAGCGCTGGGCACCGGGGCGGTGGTCAACAACGCGGCTCTGCAGCTGGATTTTGCGGCGGATGGCACGCTGGCGAATGTGCTGAGCGGCAGCGGAGCGCTCAGCAAGACCGGCAGCGGCACGGCCACCCTGACCGGCGCGGGATCGGCTCAGGGGGCGGTGACGGTCAGCGGCGGTACGCTGGCCTTCGGTCAGAGCGGCGCCTTTAACGCAGCCAGTATGAATGTCGCGAGTGGCGCGGCTATCACGGTCAATCCGATCTCAAATATCGTGCTGAGCGGAACCTATACACAGGCGGCGGGTGCCACATTCAATGGTGTCGCCGATACACAAGCTAAAACGGCAGTGACTGCGGCGACGGCCAGTCTGAATGGCACACTGAACATCACTGGCTTTGGGATTGCGGCGCCAGTGACGGCCAGCGGCCTTACCGGTACACAATACACCGTTGTCCACACTACCAGTGGCATCACCGGCAACTTCAGCAGCGTGAACCTTAACGGTGCGGCGAGTACGGTGGACTACCTGCGTCTGGCGGGCCGCGTCAGCGGCAACGATTATAACGTAGGCTACGGGCTGAGCTGGCTGGAAGGGCTGGCGAACGGCACCGGCAGCTTCACGCTGGCCGGGGCTTCTGATGCCTTCAACGTGGACGTGGTGCTGGGCAACCAGGCGGCGGGCACTTATGCCAGCGGCTGGGACGGCAAAACGCTGACCAAGGCCGGAGCGGGCACCCTGACGCTGTCGTCGGTCAATACCTACACCGGCGACACCCTGGTGAACGGCGGCACGCTGAAAGCCGGGATCGCCAATGCCTTTGCGCAGAGCGCAAACGTGGCGGTGGCATCCGGTGCGACGCTGGATCTGAACAACTTTAACCAGACGGCGCGTAACCTGTCAGGGGCCGGTAACGTGACGCTGGGCAGCGCGATGCTGACGGAGAACGCCGTCAGTGACACCACCTTCAGCGGTACGCTGAGCGGGACGGGCGGGCTGACCAAAACCGGCAGCGGCGTCTTTACGCTGAGCGGCAGCAATACGTACAGCGGCGGTACCACTGTTTCCGTCGGCACTCTGGTGGCGAAGAACGGCGCGGCGCTGGGTACCGGGGCGGTGGCCAACAACGCGGCCCTGCAGCTGGACTTTGCGGCGAACGGCACGCTGGCGAATGTGCTGAGCGGCAGCGGAACGCTTACCAAAACCGGCAGTGGCACCACCACCCTGACCGGCACGGGTTCGACGCAGGGCGCGGTAACGGTCAGCGGCGGTACGCTGGCCTTCGGTCAGAGCGGTGCGTTCAATGCGGCGAGCCTGACCACGGCAGCCGGTGCCGGTACCCAGGTGGCGGCGACCAGTAACCTGATGCTGAGCGGGGCGCTGACCCAGGCGGCGGGCTCGACGCTGACGGTGGCGAAAGGCACCCAGCCGGCGGTCACTGCCCAGACGGCGAACCTGAACGGCACGCTGAGCCTGAGTGGTTACGGCACGGCTGCCCCGGCCAGCGCCAGCGGAATCGCCGGTACCCAGTACACGGTCATTCACACCACTAACGGTATCACCGGCGACTTCAGCAGCGTGAACCTCAACGGTGCGGCGAGCACGGTGGACTACCTGCGTCTGGCTGGTCGCGTCAGCGGCAATGACTATAACGTGGGCTACGGGCTGAGCTGGCTGGAAGGCCAGGCGAACGGCACCGGCAGCTTCACGCTGGCCGGGGCTTCTGATGCCTTCAACGTGGACGTGGTGCTGGGCAACCAGGCGGCGGGCACTTATGCCAGCGGCTGGGACGGCAAAACGCTGACCAAGGCCGGAGCGGGCACCCTGACGCTGTCGTCGGTCAACACCTACACCGGCGACACCCTGGTGAACGGCGGCGTGCTGAAAGCCGGGATCGCTGATGCCTTTGCGCAGAGCGCGAACGTGGCGGTGGCATCCGGTGCGACGCTGGATCTGAACAACTTTAACCAGACGACGCGTAACCTGTCAGGGGCCGGTAACGTGACGCTGGGCAGCGCGATGCTGACGGAGAATGCCGTCAGTGACACCACCTTCAGCGGTACGCTGAGCGGGACGGGCGGGCTGACCAAAACCGGCAGCGGCGTCTTTACCCTGAGCGGCAGCAATACGTACAGCGGCGGTACCACCATTTCTGCCGGGACTCTGGTGGCGCAGAACGGCGCGGCGCTGGGCACCGGCACGGTGGCCAACAACGCGGCCCTGCAGCTGGACTTTGCGGCGAACGGCACGCTGGCGAATGTGCTGAGCGGCAGCGGCACGCTGACCAAAACCGGTAACGGTACCACCACCCTGACCGGCGCGGGTTCAACGCAGGGCGCGGTAACGGTCAGTGGCGGTACGCTGGCCTTCGGTCAGAGCGGCGTGTTCAATGCGGCGAGCCTGACCACGGCGGCCGGTGCAGCGACTCAGGTGGCGGCAACCAGTAACCTGATGCTGAGCGGGGCGCTGACCCAGGCGGCGGGCTCGACGCTGACGGTGGCGAAAGGCACCCAGCCTGCTGTTACCGCTCAGACGGCGAACCTGAACGGCACGCTGAGCCTGAGTGGTTACGGCACGGCCGCTCCGGCCAGCGCCAGCGGAATAGCCGGTACCCAGTACACGGTCATTCACACCACTAACGGTATCACCGGCGACTTCAGCAGCGTGAACCTCAACGGTGCGGTGAGTACCGTGGACTACCTGCGTCTGGCAGGCCGCGTCAGCGGCAACGACTATAACGTGGGATACGGGCTGAGCTGGCTGGAAGGCCAGGCCTACGGCACCGGCAGCTTCACGCTGGCGAATGCCAGTGATGCCTTCAACGTGGACGTGGCACTGGGCGACCAGGCGGCGGGCACTTATGCCAGCGGCTGGGACGGCAAAACGCTGACCAAGGCCGGGGCGGGCACCCTGACGCTGTCGTCGGTCAACACCTACACCGGCGACACCCTGGTGAACGGCGGCACGCTGAAAGCCGGGATCGCTGATGCCTTTGCGCAGAGCGCGAACGTGGCGGTGGCATCCGGCGCGACGCTGGATCTGAACAACTTCAACCAGACGGCACATAACCTGTCAGGGGCCGGTAACGTGACGCTGGGCAGCGCGATGCTGACGGAGAATGCCGTCAGTGACACCACCTTCAGCGGCACGCTGAGCGGGACGGGCGGGCTGACCAAAACCGGCAGCGGCGTCTTTACCCTGAGCGGCAGCAATACGTACAGCGGCGGTACCACCATTTCTGCCGGCACCCTGGTGGCGCAGAACGGCGCGGCGCTGGGCACCGGCGCGGTGGCCAACAACGCGGCCCTGCAGCTGGACTTTGCGGCGAACGGCACGCTGGCGAATGTGCTGAGCGGCAGCGGCACGCTGACCAAAACCGGCAGTGGCACCACCACCCTGACCGGCGCGGGTTCGACGCAGGGCGCGGTAACGGTCAGCGGCGGTACGCTGGCCTTCGGTCAGAGCGGCGCGTTCAATGCGGCCAGCCTGACCACGGCGGCCGGTGCAGCGACTCAGGTGGCGGCAACCAGTAATCTGATGCTGAGCGGGGCGCTGACCCAGGCGGCAGGCTCGACGCTGACGGTGGCAAAAGGCACCCAGCCGGCGGTCACTGCCCAGACGGCGAACCTGAACGGCACGCTGAGCCTGAGCGGTTACGGCACGGCTGCCCCGGCCAGCGCCAGCGGAATAGCCGGTACCCAGTACACGGTCATTCACACCACTAATGGCATCAGCGGCGACTTCAGCAGCGTGAACCTCAACGGTGCGGCGAGCTCCGTGGACTACCTGCGTCTGGCAGGCCGCGTCAGCGGCAACGACTATAACGTGGGCTACGGCCTGAGCTGGCTGGAAGGCCAGGCCTACGGCACCGGCAGCTTCACGCTGGCGAATGCCAGTGACGCTTTCAACGTGGACGTGGCGCTGGGCGACCAGGCGGCAGGTACCTACACCAGCGGCTGGGACGGCAAAACGCTGACCAAGGCCGGGGCGGGCACCCTGACGCTGTCGTCGGTCAATACCTACACCGGCGACACCCTGGTGAACGGCGGCACGCTGAAAGCCGGGATCGCCAATGCCTTTGCGCAGAGCGCAAACGTGGCGGTGGCATCCGGTGCGACGCTGGATCTGAACAACTTCAACCAGACGGCACATAACCTGTCAGGGGCAGGCAACGTGACGCTGGGCAGCGCGATGCTGACGGAGAATGCGGTCAGCGACACCACCTTCAGCGGCACGCTGAGCGGGACGGGCGGGCTGACCAAAACCGGCAGCGGCGTCTTTACCCTGAGCGGCAGCAATACGTACAGCGGCGGTACCACTGTTTCTGCCGGCACCCTGCAACTGGGTGACGGGGGCACGAGTGGCGCCATCACGGGTAACGTGACCAACAATGGCACGCTGGCCTTTAACCGCAGTGATGCGACGACGTTCGCTGGCGTGATTTCAGGCAGCGGTCGCGTCACGCAGGTGGGTACCGGTAAAACCATTTTCACTGGCACCCATACCTACAGCGGCGGCACGACGGTTTCGGCCGGTACCCTGCAACTGGGTAATGGCGGGACGACCGGCAGCGTACAGGGGGCAATTGATATTGCTTCCGGTGCGGCGCTGGCGGTGGACTGGGGTGCGGATTACACGGTGAACAACACGCTGACCGGCAGTGGTCTGGTGGCGATCAAGGCAGCCGGTAATGACGTTAACTTTGCCTCTGCGGCAATGGGCGCCGGCTTTAACGGTATCGTTGACCTGCAAAATGCAGCGTTCAGTCTCGGTGGTGTGAACACCGGCGCGCTGGCGGCGGCGACTCTGCGCCTTGGCAGCGGCAGTGTGACCACGGTGGCGGACGGTACGCAGTCCATTGGCGGACTGGCCTTTGACGGAGGTAAAGCGATTTTCAATGCCACGGTACCGGCGCAGATCGATGCCACCAGTCTGGTGCGGGCGAATCTGCTGGATGCGAGCGGTGCTGGCGTTGTGCAGGCGACATTACCGGTACCTTACGTGTTGCCGATGCCTGTGCCATCAACGGAACTGTCGCTGCTTGAGCAGGACGATGTGAATCTGGGCACCCGTCTGGTCGCGGCCAGTACGGCGGTGGGTAGCGCAGGTGCGCTGGAATTGCAGGATCAGAACGGCAATGTTATCAGCGCCGCCCAGCAGATCGATGTTCAGCAGGGCGGGAACCTGGTGGCGCTCGGAACCTACGATTATCGTCTGACGACGGGCACGCTCCAGGACGGACTGTATGTCTCTTACGGGCTGAAACAGCTGGATCTGCAGGCCGGTCAGACCCTGACGCTGGCACAAAACAGCGGAGCCACTGGCTTGTCAGCAGATATGTCGGCGAAGCTCACTGGCAGCGGTAACCTGCGGGTTGATGCGGGTACGGGCGTACTGTCTTTGTCCAACACAACCAACAACTTTACCGGCAACACCACGGTGGCGACCGGAACGCTGCAGGCCGGTGCCCGCGATGTGATTGCGACTTCCGCGAACGTGACGGTGAATGCCGGCGCAACGCTGGATACCCACGGTTACCACCAGTCACTGACCAACCTGACAGGCGCAGGTACGGTGACCAACGGTACGACAACGGCGACAACGCTGACACTGAAAGATACGGTGACGAGCGTCTTTGCGGGAACCCTCACCGGCGCGCAACTGGCGCTGGTACAGGCAAGCGGTACGCAGATCCTGACGGGAAGCAACACATACGGCGGTGGTACGGCGATCAACCCGGCTGCGACGCTGCAACTGGGTAATGGCGGAACCACCGGCTCCATCACCGGGAATGTGACCAACAATGGCACGCTGGCCTTTAACCGCAGCGATACAGCGACCTTTAGCGGCGTGATTTCCGGTACCGGGATGGTGAATCAGATGGGCACGGGCAGAACCATACTGACCGGCGCCAACAACTACAGTGGCGGCACGACGATCTCCGCCGGAACGCTGCAACTGGGTAATGGCGGGACCAGCGGTTCCCTCACCGGAAATGTGACCAACAATGGCACGCTGGCCTTCAACCGTAGCGATACATTAACCCTGGCTGGGGTGATATCAGGCAGCGGTGTGGTGAATCAGATCGGTACAGGTAAAACGATCCTGAGCGGCACCAACACGTACAGCGGTGGTACCAGCATTTCTGCCGGTACTCTGGTGGCGCAGAACGGCGCGGCGCTGGGCACCGGCGCGGTGGTCAACAATGCGGCCCTGCAGCTGGACTTTGCGGCGAACGGCACGCTGGCGAATGTGCTGAGTGGCAGCGGTTCGCTGACCAAAACCGGCAGCGGCACCACCACCCTGACCGGCACGGGTTCGACGCAGGGCGCGGTAACGGTCAGCGGCGGTACGCTGGCCTTCGGTCAGAGCGGCGTGTTCAATGCGGCGAGCCTGACCACGGCGGCCGGTGCAGCGACTCAGGTGGCGGCAACCAGCAATCTGATGCTGAGCGGGGCGCTGACCCAGGCGGCGGGCTCGACGCTGACGGTGGCAAAAGGCACCCAGCCTGCTGTTACCGCTCAGACGGCGAACCTGAACGGCACGCTGAGCCTGAGTGGTTACGGCACGGCCGCTCCGGCCAGCGCCAGCGGAATAGCCGGTACCCAGTACACGGTCATTCACACCACTAACGGTATCACCGGCGACTTCAGCAGCGTGAACCTCAACGGTGCGGCGAGCACGGTGGACTACCTGCGTCTGGCAGGCCGCGTCAGCGGCAATGACTATAACGTGGGCTACGGGCTGAGCTGGCTGGAAGGCCAGGCGTACGGCACCGGCAGCTTCACGCTGGCGAATGCCAGTGATGCTTTCAACGTGGACGTGGCGCTGGGCGACCAGGCGGCGGGTACCTACACCAGCGGCTGGGACGGCAAAACGCTGACCAAAGCCGGGGCGGGCACCCTGACACTGTCGTCGGTCAATACCTACACCGGCGACACACTGGTGAACGGCGGTACGCTGAAAGCCGGGATCGCTGATGCCTTTGCGCAGAGCGCACATGTGACAGTGGCATCCGGTGCGACGCTGGATCTGAACAACTTTAACCAGACGGCGCGTAACCTGTCAGGGGCGGGCAACGTGACGCTGGGCAGCGCGATGCTGACGGAGAATGCGGTCAGCGATTCGACCTTCAGCGGTACGCTGAGCGGCACGGGCGGGCTGACCAAAACCGGCAGCGGCGTCTTCACCCTGAATGGCAGCAATACGTACAGCGGCGGTACCACTGTTTCTGCCGGCACCCTGCAACTGGGTGACGGAGGCACGAGTGGCGCCATCACGGGTAACGTGACCAACAATGGCACGCTGGCTTTCAACCGCAGTGATGCGACGACGTTTCACGGTGTGATTTCAGGCAGCGGCCGCGTCACGCAGGTGGGAACGGGAACGACACTGTTTACCGGTGCCCATACCTACAGCGGCGGCACGACGGTTTCAGCCGGTACCCTGCAACTGGGTAATGGTGGGACGACCGGTAGCGTACAGGGGGCGATTGATATTGCTTCCGGTGCGACGCTGGCGGTGGACTGGGGTGCGGATTACACGGTGAACAACACGCTGACCGGCAGTGGTCTGGTGGCAATTAAGGCAGCCGGTAATGACGTTAACTTTGCCTCTGCGGCAATGGGCGCCGGCTTTAGCGGTGTCGTTGACCTGCAAAATGCAGCGTTCAGTCTCGGCGGTGCGAACACCGGTGCGCTGGCGGCGGCGACTCTGCGCCTTGGCAGCGGCAGCGTCACCACGGTGGCGGACGGTACGCAGTCCATTGGCAGCCTGGTCTTTAACAGCGGTAAAGCCATTTTCAATGCCACGGTACCGGCGCAGGTTGATGCCACCAGTCTGGTGCAGGCGAATCTGCTGGATACCAGCGGCACGGGTACCGTACAGGTCACATTACCGACGCCTTATGTGTTGCCGACGCCGGCACCTTCGACGGATCTGTCGCTGCTTGAGCAGGACGATGTGAATCTGGGTACCCGTCTGGTCGCGGCCAGTACGGCGATTGGTAGTGCAGGTGCGCTGGAATTGCAGGATCAGAACGGCAATGCCATCACGGCGGCGCAGCAGATTAATATCCAGCAGGGCGGGAATCTGGTGGCGCTCGGCACCTACGATTATCGTCTGAGCTCGGGGGCAAATCAGGACGGACTGTATGTCTCTTACGGGCTGAAACAGCTGGATCTGCAGGCCGCTCAGACCCTGACGCTGGCACAAAACAGCGGAGCCACTGGCGCTTCGGCAGATATGTCGGCGAAGATCACCGGCAGCGGCAGTCTGCAGGTCGATGCAGGCACCGGGATCGTGTCGTTGTCCAACACGACCAATGACTTTACCGGCGACACCACGGTGGCCACCGGGACGCTGCAGGCTGGCGCGCTGGATGTGATTGCGACTTCCGCGAACGTGATGGTGAATGCCGGCGCAACGCTGGACACGAACGGTTATGACCAGTCGCTGACCAACCTGTCTGGCGACGGTACCGTGACCAATGGCACGGCGACCGATACGATCCTGACCCTGAACGACACGGCAACGAGTGTTTTTGCAGGCGATATTACGGGTGCGCAACTGGCACTGGTACAGGCAAGCGGTACGCAGGTGCTGGCGGGAAGCAACACATATGGCGGCGGCACGACAATCAATACCGGCGCTACGCTGCAACTGGGTAATGGCGGAACCACCGGCTCCATCACCGGGAATGTGACCAACGACGGCACGCTGGCCTTTAACCGCAGCGATACGGCGACCTTTAACGGTGTGATTTCCGGGACCGGGAGCGTTGATCAGACGGGTACGGGCAGAACCATACTGACTGGCGCCAACAGCTACAGCGGTGGCAGCACGATCTCTGCCGGTACGCTGCAGTTGAATGACAGCCAGGCGGCGGGGACTGGTGCGATCAGCGTCAATACCACCGCGGGTGATGTGGGCACAGGACTTGATCTGGCCTTCAGTGATGCCAGCGACTTTAGCAATCTGCTTATTGGCGAAGGAACGACCACGGTGAGTGGTGCTCAGGCGACGATAACGGGGACTAATGCAGGGTATACCGGTAACTGGCGTGTCACCGATACGGGGACTCTGGCCGTCGCAACTGACGCGGTGAGCAGTACCGATAATCTGGGTACGGGCGGGGTGGATATTGCTGCTGACGGTATTGTTAATCTCCTGACGCAGGGGGCGTTCAGCTTTAATAATGCCCTCACGGGTGCGGGTACGCTCAATGCCTCTGGTCATGGCCAGGCATTCTCCTTCGGCAGTGGTGTGGGCTCCGCCTTCACGGGGATGGCGGTACTGACAGACAATACGTTTGCGCTTTCCGGGGACAACACGACTGCGCTGACGCACGGCAAGCTGTCTGTGGGAACCGGCAACGTCACCACAGTGGGAGATGGTAACCAGCAGATCGGTGGCTTGATCATCAATGACGGTACGGTTGTGTTCAACGCCACCGCGCCTGATGAGATTCTGGCGACCAGTTTGATCACTGCCGATACCCTTGACATCAGTCATACCGGTACGGTGTACATTAATGCCCCTGCATCGTATGTTCCGCATGCCCGTGATACGGACAATTCGTTGAATCTTCTGATGCAGGATGAAGGCGACACTGGCGTACAACTGGTTAAATCCACGTCGGTAACAGGGAGCGGCGGCGCGATTCAGTTGCTCAATAAGGATGGCAGCAAGATCACGGCTGAACGGACGATTGATATTAATCAGAATGGCGATGTCGTCGCGCGGGGAACCTATGACTATCGTCTGACCTCGGGCGCGAATGCTGACGGATTGTATGTGAATTATGGTCTGACCGGGTTGGATCTTCAGGCGGATAAAACGCTGACGCTGGCACAGGATACAGGGGCAATCAATGCTTCTGCGGATATGTCAGCCAAAGTGACCGGCAGCGGTAACCTGGCCATTGAGGCCGGCGCAGGTGTGGTGTCGCTGTCTAACGCCACCAACGATTACACCGGTGAGACGAAAGTCAGTACGGGGACGCTGCGCTCAGATGCGGATAATGCACTGGGTAAAACCAGCCTGCTCTCGCTGGCGAACACAGCAGGTTTTGACCTGAACGGTAAAACCCAGACGGTCGGGAAACTGAACGGTGACGCGGGCTCGCTGTTAAATGTGAACGGTGGCACGTTAGCGCTCAGCAATGGCGGCGTGTCTGCGGGAACGTTGACCGGCGCCGGTAAGCTCTCTGTTCTGGGGGGAACCTTTGATGTGCGCGGTGCTAACACCGGTCTGAGTGTGGTGAGCCAAATCAGTAAAGGTGCAACGGCCAGCCTGAATAATGTAGCGGGTCTGGGCAGCGGCAATATTATTACTGACGGAACACTGGCGCTGAATGGTGCTGTCGGCACGATGACGAACAACATCAGCGGGACCGGCGAACTGGTTAAACAGGGCACGGGTGAGGTGGTTCTGACCGGGCAGACTGGCTGGACGGGCGACACGCATATTGACGGCGGTGAGCTGGTTCTGGATGGTTCCCGTGGTGGCGCGCAGCTGGTCAGCAATGTGATTGCAAAAGACAATACGTCATTGTCACTGCGTAACGGTGCGTCACTGACCGGGTGGATTGATCCGACAGATGTCAGCATTGATTCTGCCAGCCGCTGGAACATGACTGCAGATTCACTGGTCGATGATGTGAAGCTTGCCGGTACCCTTAACTTTGCGGCACCGTCCACGCAGTCGATGACGACAGGACGTACCCTGACGGCCACCAACTGGCACGGACAGGACGGTACGGTGGTGATGAATACCGTACTGGGAGGGGATACTTCCGTCACGGATAAGATTGTCATCAGCGGCAATACCAGTGGTAACACCTTCGTGAAAGTGAACAATGTGGGTGGCCGTGGCGCTCAGACTGTCGAAGGCATCCAGGTGGTGAAAGTCGGTGGTCAGTCCGACGGCACCTTCACCAAATCAGGGCGTATTGTCGCCGGGATTTATGACTACAGTCTGGTGAAGAAGGGCGCTGACTGGTACCTGACCAGCCTGGATACCTCGACGAAGGATAAAAAAAGCACGTCAGGGATTCGTCCGGATCCTGCCAGCTATACAGCCAACCTGGCGGCGGCGAATACGATGTTCGTTCACCGGTTGCACGATCGTGAGGGGGAAACGCAGTATACGGACGCCCTGACCGGCGAGCAGAAAGTGACCAGTATGTGGCTGCGTCAGGTTGGCGGACATAACCGCTGGAGTTCCAGTATTGGTCAGGTTGACACACAAAGTAACCGTTATGTGACGCAGCTGGGCGGTGAAGTGGCGCAGTGGAGCCCTGATGGCGTACAGCGCCTGCATGTTGGGGTGATGGCAGGCTACGGCCGCAACAGCAGTAACTCTCGTTCAAACGCCACTGGCTACCGTTCAGATGGCTCCGTCAACGGGTACAGCACCGGACTTTATGCTACCTGGTATCAGAATGATGAGACCAAACAGGGAATGTATGTGGACAGCTGGGCTCAGTACGGCTGGTTTGACAATACGGTGAAAGGCGAGAAGGTACAGTCAGAATCGTACAAGTCAAAAGGGATTACCGCGTCACTGGAGCTGGGATATACGCATAAACTGGGTGATTTTACCGGAAGTCAGGGAACAGAGGGTGAGTGGTTTATCCAGCCTCAGGCACAGGCGGTATGGATGGGTGTCACGGCGGATGATCATTATGAAAGTAATGGTACCCGTGTGACGGGCGAAGGCGACGGTAATGTTCAGACGCGTCTTGGCGTTCGTACCTTCCTGAAAAGTCACAACAAACTGGATGAAGGTAAAAACCGTAACTTCAAGCCGTATGTGGAGATCAACTGGATCCACAACACGCAAAGCTTCGGTTCGCACATGGGCGATGCCACATTGTCTCAGGATGGTGCCCGGAATGTGGGTGAGGTGAAGGCCGGTGTTGAAGGTCAGCTTAATTCACGTCTGAGCGTCTGGGGTAATGTGGGCGTTCAGGTCGGGGATAAAGGATACAGTGATACTTCAGCCACGCTGGGTGTGAAATATAATTTCTAGCGGTAACAGGACGTGGAAGTCAGTGTATAAAATACACTGACTTCCATTATTATAAATAATTTCGCAACTGTTTAGATATTTTCAATCATTAACGACATTGGTTTTATTTTCACGAAAATAGATCAGTGACACTGTTTTGTTTTTTTAAGGAGCAGAGTATAACTGTCAACAGTTTCTAATGTTTTTTTTGCTATTGTCATTTCCGTAAACTAAATATCTTGAGAGAGAAAGAAGTATGAAAAACATAAAGTTAAGCAGCCTGAAATATATTTCCGCTGTTTGCGTAATGGTTATTGGTTTAAGCGGTTGTGACCAGTTAGGTTTGAACCAATCGAAAGTTGTTTATGTAGATATTGCGAAGGTGCTTAACGAGTCATCCATTGGTAAACAGGAAGCTCAACATAATCAAGATATTAAAGATGTATTACTCAAAGCAGAAAGTGATGCAAAAGAAAAATACGCGGCGATGTCAGAAAAACAACAACAGCAAAGCCGTGCCGCTGATAATTTGACGCTTAATCAGGTATGGGTAGCGGAACAGCAGCATAGTCGTGAGGTCAGCCTCAAGGCGATCACCGAGGAAGCCGAAATCTATCGTGTCAGCCACAAAATGGATTACGTCATGGTCAGCACCTCATTGCTGGCAGCAAAAGAGGGGGCAGATATCACCAGTGACCTGATTAAACAACTGGAGAAGAAAAAAGTTAATTATGGTGACTTGCCGAAAATCAGCGTTGCCGATAGCCAGGATAAGAACGTGAAGTCTGATGATGTCCCTCAGGAGGATAAATCAGCGGTTTCAGGTGCACATTAATTAATACCCGGTGCATGCATTTTTATATATTTATGTTGTGATATTTATAGGTGAGTTTATGTTTAACAAAATTGCATATGTCAATTTAGTCCGCGTTCTTAATGAGTCTACAGTCGGCCAGTCCGAGTTGGCGCGTCTGCAGGAAGTTAAAGAAATTCTGGTAAACGCTGAACAGGCGGCGCAGGAGGCATACCTGGGTATGTCGGATGAAGAAAAAGAGAGAAATCGCGCGGCGGATATCGCGAATATCAACCAGTCATGGGGGATGGAACAACAGAATGCGCGTGCAGCCAGCATCAGAGCTATTCTTAAAGAGGTAGAAGACTACCGGAATAGCAATGAGTTAGGCATGATACTGAACAGCGAATATGTAATTGCTGCAGAACAACAATATGATGTGACGGATGACATTATATTACATGTGAAAGACATCACCGTTGAATATGGTGATTTGCCTAGCTTCACTGTGACCCGGAAAGAAGACAGTAACGAAGAGAATGAAACTGAAGCATAACGCGTAATAGCGGGTGCTTCTGATCATTCATCACTTTTTAAGTGAATTTCTCACACTGAGGTGCTGAAGCATCTCAGTGTTTTTTTTAACTCCTGAGATCTGTCGATAAATCATCTGATGCAGGAACGAAAAGCTAAAAGCTGCACTATTTCACGAGGCGGTGAAAGGGTGCGTACGAGTGGACTTGAACCGAAGCATTATTGGATTTCAGATAATCATTGAGATCATTATGGTCTCTCTCAGCAAATAGGTTTTTCTTGTCAGGTTATGATGAAATTCAGAGCAGTGAGGAGGAGTCGCCGTTTTCACACGCCGAATCGGGCGATTTCCCGATTCACCAGGCCAGCATTAGAGATGGATTAAAAATTTTCAGGGAGCTTTATAATATTTTTAAGTACGCCTCTGTCCAGTTCGATAAATCCCCCCTCTTTGAGGGCGGCAAGTATTCGCATGATCCCACTGCGTGATAAATGCGATTTGTCACGAATATATCGCTCTGCCGTCATGTTTTCTCTGATCTCCGGCTTTTCGTTAAACAGCTCATTGAGCTGTGCACGCACAATCTGATAGGCAGAAGGGGCAGAGAGGTGTTCGTGAGAGCGGAACAGCTTGCCGCAAACAATCATCATATGCTTTGCGACGGGTTCCCAGAGCTGATTTTCACTGATTATGTTGTGAACATCCGCCATTTTCAGCGTGACAATATCGGAAGGGACCAGAGTTCTGATATAAGCATCAATTTCCCGCCGATACAAGTTATCCAAACCCAACAATGCTGGCGCGGTAAAGGTGGACATTAAGAGATCATCGCGGCTCCGGTGAATGGTGCCGTTGCCCTTGATTATCAGATAACAGAAGCTCTCTCCCTTCAGCTGGAACCCTAAACGGCGACGCGCAAGGATATGCTTTATTTCAGCATTGCGTTTTAAGTGCTCAATCAGCAGTGGAACAAATTCTGAAGGCTGTAAAATCAAAGATTGCGTGACGCCGGTAGCCATAAGAGTCCTGTCAAAATATCCGCTTTCAGCTAAGTGTAGCGTCAGGACAGGGATGACTCACATAAATTCAGGGTCTGTTGTCAGAATTTTGAAGGTAAATATTTGATTGCTTTTAATACACCACGATTAAGCTCAATGTAACCAGTATCGCGCAGTTCCGCGAGGATGCGCATGATACCGCTCCGTGAAAGATATGTTCTGCTCTGGATATAGTTGGCTGCTGTAATATTGTCACGTATACGCTCTGATTCAGCCATGAGCTCCATCAGCTGATAACGGATTATCTCATAGGATGACATTTGCGAAATCAGTGTACAATGTTCATAAACACATGATGCTGTGTAGATTAACAGCTTACATAAACTGCCCCACAGGCCGAAACTCTCAATGAGCAGGTTGAAACGCTCCAGAGGTAAGCGGCTCATCAGCGCATTTTCAGTTACCCGGATATAAAGATTCTCAGAGCATGAGAACTGGTTGCTTACACCCAGAACAAACATGCCTTGTTCAGAGTTTAACACCATACCATCTCCCCTACGATTTAGAGTGACGCTTCCTTCATGGAGTAAATAGCAGATGCGTTTCCCTCCGGTAGAATAACGAAGAATTTCGCCCTTACGCGGATTAAAAAAAGTGCCGAAGGGACTTATTAGCTCAACGATTTTTTTGATGTCAGCGGTAGGTTTAAGCTGCTGAAGAGAGGTTATTTCAGGGTTGTCAAAATTTGTTATTCGGGTATTCATACAATCAACTCCAGATAATCTTTTTCTCATAAAGATGTCCGGGGGATTATCTGCGCAGGCATTACAGAAATAAATGATTCTTTGGTGTCAAAATAGACTTTGTTTTTAACATGTTCGTAATACCTGTAAAATTAAATCAAGATTAAACCAAGATTAAACAGCGTGCTGTGAAAAATCGCTTACATTATAAGCCGTTTTCTCTTGCGGCTCTGTCATTTTGACGTGGGTAACCCATTGAAATAAGTGAGTTATTTTTTAAATAAAAAGAAATGAAAATAAATTGTTAATTAATCACTCCAAGCCTGGAATAAAATGAATTTGAGTTTTTATTAATGTTTCTATAAATTTCAGTCTACAGAAAAAATAATCTGACTTAATGACGAGATACGCATGTTTATTTCGAGTGTATGTATCACGCCTTATGCTAGATATGGATTCTGAATGATCATAGTGATGATGGTAATTAAAAGGTGTTCCGGCTTATAACCACCCATGGTTTTAAACGAAACCTGACATGCAAGGAAAAATAAATGAAAAAGAATCTGATCGCCGTTGTTATTACGGCAGCTACTGTATTGACTGCTTCTCATGCTTTCGCTGCGGCTGGTACGGTAAATTTCACCGGTGAAATTCTGGATGCTGCCTGCAGCGTTGACGTGGCATCTCAGAACCAGACTGTCGCGCTGGGGACTTATAATAAAAGTGAATTTACAAACAGCGGGGATGTTACTGCAGCCAAAAAATTCAATATTATTTTGAAAGATTGTCCTGACACTGTTACTCAGGCCCATGTCATGTTTGATGGTACGCCGGAGCCTACGAACTCCTCATTGCTGGCTATCGATAGCACGGTCGCTGGCGCGGCAACGGGCGTGGCGATCAACCTGCTTACTGCAGATATGGTTCCGCTGCCGCTGCACGGCGATAACACCTACCGTTACGAACTTTCCAGCACTGCAGATAATTCGCTGGATTTCTATGCCCAGTATAAATCAACGTCAGGTACTGTAACTGCAGGTCCGGCTAACTCTGTTGCCAGCTTCTCCGTGATTTACAACTAATTTTCTACACCTGAAATATGTGTGAGGCCGGTTTCCGGCCTCATTTTTACCCGAGGTATAAAATGAACTTTCTTTGCCGGGCTTTTATTGCCGCAGCTTTTATCATCGCTGATGTATCAACCGCACATGCTGGTGTAATCATCGGCGGAACTCGCGTTATCTATGATGGCAATAAAAAGGAAGCTTCCATCAGTGTTAATAATCCGGACGCTACACCCTATTTGATTCAGTCCTGGATAGAAACACAGAATGGCGGCGCAGAGAAAGCTCCTTTTATCATTACCCCTCCACTTTATCGATTGGATAAAGACCAGCAGAATGTTGAACGCATTATTATGGCTGGTTCATTACCTCATGATAAAGAAAGCCTGTACTGGTTAAATATTAAATCCATTCCTTCTGCACCTAAAAAGGACAATACATTACAGATTGCTGTAAAAACACGCATTAAACTGATTTATCGCCCAGCTACGCTAAAAGGTACAACCCCGGAAGAGGTTGCAAATAAATTAAGCTGGAGCCGCTCAGGAGACGGGTTGCTTGTCACAAACCCTACGTCTTATGTCATGAATTTCAATGAAATAACCGTCAGCGGAAAAAGGCTGGAAGATGTGTCTTATGTCCTCCCTGGCTCGACGGCAAGATTTGCGTTGCCAAAAGGAGTGAGTGGTGGCGCGCTCACGTACACCATCATCAATGATTACGGCGGTCCGGGCAAAAAACATAGTGCGAACCTGTAACAAAAAAATGACCGCATTGAATACTGGAATGGCAGGTTATAAATGATGGCCAGGCAACACGCAATTTTTCAACCCGCCAGATTGGCTCTTTATATTGCAGTCGCATTAGGCGGGGTGAGTCAACCCGTTATCGCCCGCGATACGTTTAATCCGGAACTGCTGGAGATTGATAATCCTGGCGCAGGCAAAGCAGATCTTTCTGCCTTTGAAGCGGGCGCGCAGGCACCCGGCACGTATCATGTTGATATCGTTGTGGATGAACAACTGCTCGATACTCGTGACATTGAATTCAAAGGTACAACTGATAAAGAGGGTGATTCGGTCCTGACGCCTTGTCTGACAATGGAGCAGCTTAAAAGCTGGGGAATCAAAACGCAGCTTTTTCCGGGGCTGGACACCCGTGATAAATGTGCCGACTTGTCAGCTATTCCACAGGCGTCTACCGACTTTCAGTTCGGTTCTCAGCGTCTGTTGATCAGTATTCCGCAGGCTGCGCTGTCAACGCAGGCGCGTGGTTATGTTCCGCCGGAACAGTGGGATGAAGGGATCACCGCCGCCATGCTTAATTACAGCCTCAGTGGTGCGAACAATCGGCAAAGCGGTAACAACGTTCGCAGCGATAACAGCCAGTATGCTAACCTGCGTCCGGGCATTAACGTTGGGCCGTGGCGTCTGCGAAATTATACCACCTGGAGTCGTGACAGCAGCGGGCAGGATAAATGGGATACGGTTTACACCTATGCTCAGCGAGACATTATTCCTTTTAAGGCGCAGTTCACCGTCGGGGACAGTTCCGCACCAGCCGATGTCTTTGACAGTATGCCGTTTCGTGGTGCTCAGTTGGCCTCCGATGACGATATGTTGCCGGATTCGCTGAAAGGTTATGCGCCGATAGTTCGCGGCATAGCCCGTACCAACGCACAGGTCATCATTCGACAGAATGGATACCAGATTTATCAGAGCTATGTCGCCCCAGGCGCGTTTGAAATAACTGACATGTATCCGACCGGAGGCGCGGGCGATCTTGATGTCACCATTAAAGAAGCTGACGGCAGTGAGCAACATTTTACAGTACCGTTTGCTTCGCTACCGGTGTTACAGCGCGAAGGCCGTCTCAAATACGCGCTGACTGGTGGTCAGTATCGATCTTACAACAGCAGTGTGGATAAAACGCCTTTTGCCCAGGCGACCTCTATTTATGGTCTGCCACGCGGATTTACTCTTTATGGGGGCGGACAACAGTCTGGTAAATACCAGTCTCTTGCTGCCGGGGTGGGTAAGAATATGGGTGATTTCGGAGCAGTCTCCGCTGATATCACCCAGGCCTGGTCCAAACCCAAAAACGATGAAAATGCAACCGGGCAGTCCTGGCGGGCGCGATACAGCAAAAACATTGTCGGGACCGGGACAAACTTCGCGATTGCAGGCTATCGCTATTCAACCAGCGGTTACTACGGCATGCAGGAAGTCCTGGATTCCTACAGCCACGACAGCATGATGATTGAGCGCCGCCGTAACAGGATGGAGCTGACCATGAGCCAGACTCTCGGCGCTGACCTGGGCTCGGTGATGCTCAGCGCTGTACGGGAAAATTACTGGAACTCAGGCCATACCATGCGGTCATGGAGCGTGGGCTATAACAATGCCTGGCGAGGTATTAACTACGGGCTTACCTATACCAATAGCCAAAACGGCTCTACAACGGGTTTAGGCACGCACACATATTATGCTAAGGATCAGCAACTGGCGGTGAATATCAGTATTCCGCTGGATAAATTTCTGCCGCAGACATGGGCTAATTACAGTGTAAACGCCAGTAAGAACGGCGGCACAACGCATTCTGTGGGTCTGAGCGGTATGGCGCTGGAAAACAACTCGCTCAATTGGAGCTTGCAGCAAGGTTACGGCACGGATGGTGTGGAATATACCGGTACAACCAATGCCGACTATAAAGGAGCCTACGGAGAAGTCACCGCAGGATATGGTTATGGCAGGGATAGCGATCGTCTGAACTATGGACTACAGGGCGGGATCCTGGCGCACGCCGATGGTGTGACTTTTAGCCAGCCGCTGGGGGAAACCAATGTATTGATAAAGGCGCCTGGAGCAACGGGCGTGAGTGTGCTGAACCAGACAGGTGCAAAAACTGACTGGCGTGGTTATACCGTGGTCAGCAATCTTTCCGTTTATCGCAAAAATAATGTGGCGTTATTAACTGATTCGTTAGCGGATAACGTTGAACTGGAACTGACTAATAAAACAGTCGTCCCCACTCGTGGCGCAGTTGTACGTGCAGATTATATTGCTGATGTAGGTATCAGAATGTTGCTTACCCTGACACAGGATAATGGAACACCTGTGCCATTCGGAGCCATACTCAGTGCCAGTAGTGATAATGAAAAAAGTTTCATTGTTGGCGATAAGGGGCAGGTCTTTATAACGGGTTATAAAGAGGGAGAATATCTGATTGCTCAATGGGGTATAAATCAAAAGTGCAGCGTTCAAAAAATCCAGCCTCAACCAGAACAACATAATGGCATTGTTATAATTAATGCCGCCTGTCGTTAATTACTTGCATTTGAGCGAAGAAAGAACGTAATGAAAATAGAATATTTTCTGAGAATTATCATTCTGTTTGCCTGCTTGATTAGTTTTACAGAGAGCAGGGCATCTTGCTTACCATCCGGATCCCTGGCAACTATTTATTATAGCTTTGGGAATGTGGTCGCTCAGAGCGACGCCCCTGTGGGAACTGTCCTGTCAACGATTACCGCATCCTCACCAAATACAGAATACGATACCTGTACAAATGGTGGATATGAATATACGAGGATGTCCTATCCTGGGGCGGCGCTAACAGGTGTGAGTGGAACTTATTCAACGAATATTCCTGGGGTTGGGATTAAGTTTCAGGATGGTGCTTACAGTATCCCCGCAACCGCCACGTACATACAGGGAAACAGCAAAGGATTTGCCACTGCTGCTTATATATCATTAATTAAAACAGGCACAATATCGGCGGGAAATCTCATTAATGGTGAGATGGGAAACGTATTTGTTGACAACGGCACGGTAGTGATCCGACATATGCTTACAGGAGTCAATTCAGTGGCCGTCACATCGTGTACTGTAAATAACATGAGTTTATCATTTCCGATTGGGAATATTCTAATATCACAGTTCAGTAGTAGTGCCGGATTTCTACCGGCAGGTGCTCAAAACACACAAACTCTGGGATTAACCTGCAGTTCAGGCGCCAATATAAATGTAACTCTGTCAGGCACTCAAAATCCGGATGTGAGTAATACCACTGTGCTGGCACTTACTGGACAAGGAAACCCTGAGGTTGCCAAAGGGGTAGGCGTGCAAATTATTTATAATAATTCACCATTAGTACTGAATAACAGGATCGTTTTGAAAAAATCAAACGGTGGTCAGGAAAGCTTCCCTATCACTGCCCGTTATTATCAGACTAAATCGTCGGTTGCAACGGGAACAGCAAATGCAACAGCCACACTGAATATAACCTATCAATAACCGGATTAAATATGAAATATGTAAACAAGATTGGACTCACTGTTTTAGTTATGGGAAGTATACTTACTGCATTGGAAGCTAAGGCCGCAGATCCGGTAACACTTACAGTAACCGGAAATATAGTAGCTTCGCCCTGTCAGGTCAGCAGCGACAGTATAAAAAAGGCAGTCGATTTAGGTCAGGCTATACAGGCATCTGATTTACTGGCAGCCGGCTCATCCACCACCTGGGTCCCCTTTACTATTAATCTCAGTTCATGCCCGGCGGGCACGGTTGCCGCAATAATGACCCTGCACGGCACAGCCGACACTAATAATCCGCAGGATATGTATGTCAATACCGGGACTGCAATTAACGTAGCGGTGCAACTGCAAAGTCAGGCGGGAGATCAACTCGGCGATGGTAAATCAATAAAAGGAAATGTTGTCAGTAATGCCGTCACCTATTCTTTACGTGCCCGCGCTTATACCCAGAATGGTGCAGTCACACCCGGGACGATTAAGTCAGAAGTCACGGCGACCTTTGTTTATCAATAAAATCTTTAGTATAAATCCATAATGGATGGTTAAATGACCACAATCCTGATTAAAGACAGCTATGCCCTGTACCGGGACGGTATGCAAAAGTTCTTAAGCGATTTATTTTTAAATAACTATTGTGAGAACGTAAATTTTCTTTTTGAGTTTAACATCGAAAACATACAAAAAGCTGACATAATTATGATGGAGTATTGTAAGGGGGAGGCATTAATCTGTACACCAGAGTTAATGTCCCGGAAACGAAGCGTTATCATTGGAATTACCAATGAAAATTACCACGCAAAATCCATCTTTCCGAATTGCATTTCAGATATTGTTTTCATAGAGAGAGGCGGTGATTTGGGAGAAATAAGCCAGCAAATTATTATGCAATGGGAATCCTTTAAAATGGGACGCCGAATCGACTGCTATCGTTCATGCTCGACTTGTCAGCGCGTGAAAATATCGAAAAAACAACTGGCAGTAATGTCCAATATTCACCATGGCCATTCTATTAAGGAAATTGCTTCGCTGTATGATCTCAGCTATAAGACCATTTTTAGCAATAAATATAACGTGATGAAGAAATTCATGTTGCAGAGTGATTACGAGTTGCTTGTCTTTCTTAATCGTTTAAGTGAGAGGGATTTATTACTGAGACCGGGTTTGGTTCCTGGCTGTAACCTTTAACGACTTCTGTTTCAGAGAATGCGTCTGTTCGGTTGAGTGAGGGGAAGGGATTAATACAAGTCCAGGTGGGTTAATAATATGAAATTGCTGGCGCTAACAATTTCTGGTATTTCTATTGTTCCAATTTAAATGGTATCGGTTGCGTTTCTTCCCATAGAAAACCTTGTCCAAAATCAGCATTCGCATTGTATGCTTTTTGAAGCATTTCATCTGTCTCAATACCTTCTATTAGTACTTGAGAGGCCATTTTTCTTGCTGTGTGAACTACTATTATCAATTCAGAATTATTAGTAACTTCAGAACGATCGATCTTAATACCGCTGATATCAAGATTATACTGTGCGATTTTTTGAGCTAATTCATATGTAATATCGTCAAGCCAGATACTCCAGCCCTTATTGCGTAACGATTGTATACCTATTCTGAAATTCTCCAGTTTCTGTGGTGTTAAATTAACTAATGCTGCCGGGTTCTGAATTTCAAGAATAAATCGTCCCTGATGGTCCGTTTCTGCTAACTGGGAAATGAAAGATGGATCAGTGAACACATCTACAGGAAGATTAAACCAGAATTGGCCTGGCACATTTCTCAGGATTTTAATCTGATGTGAAAAAATCTCGAAAAGTAAATTGGCAGGAAGCATTGAGAAAAATTGTTCTGGATTATGATCTTTCGTTTTTGACAAAACCTCGTACGCAAAGGTTCTTCCTGTATTGAGAACGACAAGAGGTTGCAGTCTTAATGCCGTTATCTCATTGAGGAACCCGTTACCCAGAAGAGGGTGGCTATGGTCTTTTTCAATGCTCATTTTTTAATGTTCTCTGGAATTGACTATAACATTACAATTTAAAAATTGTCATTCCTGTTAATAAGTGTTTGCGCGCTGGCAAGATATCTTCGCAGTCGGTATTAAGGAACTATGATTTTATTAAAGATAAAGAGCGTCGTCACTTTGGTAAAACAACAATATCTCTGCAAAAAAAAACTTTGAATTATAAGGTATAAGTATTAATCAATGTTATAATCATGTTTTGACGATATTAAATACTCGTTAATTTATGAGGTTAAAATATCGCTGATTTAAAGATTATGGTTAAATACTTATGTAAGTATTATCAGGTAAATTAATTACTAATTAAAGGGGGAAAATGTCCAAAGATAGACTTTATACAATCAGTAACACCTCAGGTTGGCCATTCGTCTGACACACCTGTCACTTGAAGTGGTTTACTGAATTTGGCCACCTGAACAGAGGTGATATGCTCATCTCAGAACAATACAGGTGTCCCAATGAAAAAAAGAAATTTCAGCGCAGAGTTTAAACGCGAATCCGCTCAACTGGTCCTTGATCAGAACTACACCGTTGCAGCTGCGGCCAGTGCTATGAATGTGGGTCTTTCTACCATGACGCGATGGGTAAAGCAGTTGCGGGATGAACGACAGGGCAAAATACCTAAAGCCTCCCCTATAACCCCGGAACAGATTGAAATACGTGAGCTGAAGAAAAAGCTACAACGCATTGAAATGGAAAACGACATATTAAAAAAGGCTACTGTAGATTCAATCTGTCAATGCAACACCCCTTTCAATTATCTCTTTCGGTGTTTTGAACTTCAGTGTCTTTCTCGGTCTGTTGTTTAGCTGAGCAGCAACCAGATCTAGTTCATGTTGAGTATATTGGGCAAGACATGTCTTTTTAGGAAAGTACTGCCGAATTAGCCCATTTGTGTTCTCATTTGTTCCCCGCTGCCAAGGACTCTGAGGATCGCAGAAGTAAACTTTAACGCCGGTGCTGACAGTAAATTCTAGATGTCTGGCCAGTTCCATTCCTCTGTCCCATGTCAGTGATTTTCTGAGTTCTGACGGTAAACTCAGGAATTTGTCGGTAAGAGCCTGATTTACTGAGACAGAATCTTTGCCCCTGAGTCTAAGGATGATCGTATAACGTGATTTTCGGTCTACAAGTGTGGCTATATGAGAGTTTTTTGTACCTGAGACTAAATCGCCCTCCCAATGCCCAAGAGAGCGCCTGATATCGATATTTCTGGAACGTTAGAGAATTGGTGTTCCGATCACTATGATAATCGTACCTCTTTCGCCTTTGCGGGTATGACGCCTGCCATGGCGAAGGCTATGCGACCGTCGCAGATGCTGTATATTCAGGTGGTGTAGCGCTTCACGGCTACGAAAGTACAGCGTTTTATAAATTGTCTCAGGTGATATTCGCAGCGTTTTTTGACGTGGTTTTGTTCGCCTTAACCATCCTGATATTTGCTCTGGAGACCATTTCATCTCCAGCTTTTCCAGAACAAGCTTTCGCAATGGTAAATTTTGATCCAGTAAGCACGGTTTTGGCCTTTTCGCCATTCTGTTGGCTCGGTTATTAGCATCAACAGCTTTGTAATAGCGTCTGCCCCGATTACGCTGAACTTCACGTGAGATCGTCGAAGGACTGCGATTCAGCGCAGTAGCTATCGCACGAATGCTCATTTTGGCTGACAAACCAGCTCGTATCTCCTCGCGCTCAGACAGTGTCAGGTGAGCTACAGCCCGCTTACGCTCATGGGGTTTTATGCCGCCAGTATCCCTTAACATAGTGAAGATCGTTCCGGGTTTTGAACCCAGGATATTCGCTATTTCACTGAAGCCTGTTCCGTTCTTCCATAGTTCAAAAACAGAGGCTTTTTCCTCTGCTGTAAATGTTCGTCTCATTCAAAAAACCTCCGCAACCCCATGTTTTCACATAACTGTTGCGTTGACCAATTGAATCTACAACCGCGCTCTTGATGTCAGACTCCCTGAACAGTTCTCGTTAATCGGGAAACTCAGAGCGCAGTATCCTGTGGTCACACTCTGCCACGTGTTCGGGGTTCATCGCAGCAGCTACAAATACTGGGAAAAAAGCCCCGAAAAGCCAGACGGCAGGCGAGCGGTGTTACGCAGTCAGGTTCTGGAGCTGCATAACATCAGCCATGGCTCTGCTGGCGCAAGAAGTATAGCGATTATGGCAACCCTGAGAGGCTTCAGAATGGGACGCTGGCTTGCCGGCAGGCTCATGAAAGAACTGGGGCTGGTGAGTTGTCAGCAACCTACCCACCGGTATAAACGCGGTGGTCATGAACACATCGTTATCCCGAATCGCCTTGAGCGACAGTTCGCAGTGACAGAGCCTAATCAGGTGTGGTGCGGCGATGTGACGTATATCTGGACAGGCAAGCGTTGGGCTTACCTCGCTGTTGTTCTCGATCTGTTCGCAAGGAAACCGGTGGGCTGGGCAATGTCATTCTCACCAGACAGCAGGCTGACCATCAAAGCGCTGGAAATGGCGTGGGAAACTCGCGGTAAACCAGCCGGAGTGATGTTCCACAGTGACCAGGGTAGCCACTATACAAGCAGGCAGTTCCGGCAGTTACTGTGGCGTTGCCGGATCAGGCAGAGTATGAGCCGACGTGGAAACTGTTGGGACAACAGCCCGATGGAACGCTTCTTCAGAAGTCTGAAAAACGAGTGGGTGCCAGTGACAGGTTATATAAACTTTAGCGAAGCTGCTCATGCGATCACAGACTATATCGTCGGTTATTACAGCTCGCTAAGGCCGCATGACTATAACGGTGGGTTACCCCCAAACGAATCGGAAAACCGATACTGGAAAAACTCTAAAGCTGTGGCCAGTTTTAGTTGACCACTTCAGTTGCAGACAGGTAACAACCGACATATAGAGTATCAGTGTGGGCTGGTATGGAAATGGAAAATGCGTACAAGAATCATTTCAGAGCACACACCATGTCTGGCTGCGGTATCTGCAAATTTCGGAAAAATAAGGGGTTTTAAGAAGATAACTGGATAACTGAATGGTGCGTCCGAGTGGACTCGAACCACCGACCCCCACCATGTCAAGGTGGTGCTCTAACCAACTGAGCTACGGACGCACAAATATGAGATGGTGCGTTCAATTGGACTCGAACCAACGACCCCCACCATGTCAAGGTGGTGCTCTAACCAACTGAGCTATGAACGCAACGTTGTAGGTGACAACGGGGACGAATATTAGCGGCACAGACCGAATGAGGCAAGAGGGAAATAGCATTTTTCTGCATGTTTTCACGCGATTGCAGAGTAATTAAGCAAGTTGATTATATTTTGTTGATTTTGCAGCGTGTTTTTTACTCACATAGCGCGCTGGGGGCATAATGGGGGCATTTGGGTCGGCATCCTGCTGTTCATCATGCTGACCTGAAGATTTGGCAGCGAACCATCCAGCGTGTAAGACAAATGTGCCGCCGGGTCGGATGTAGTCAGGTGGACCTTATGACCACGCTTCGCCAGCGATATGTTTTGGTCTTTACCGTATGGAGTATCGACGGCATGGACAGGCTAACTTCTTGGTATCAGTAACGCCCGCTCATAGTTTGGTGCGGGTTAACCAGTTAGCTGTCAGGTCCGCTGCGAGCGAGAGGCGGACTGTAGAAGGCCACTCAGGGTAGGCTATTAATATATATTTTGATCCATACATTCAAATCCAGGTGCAATTTTTAATATTTTTGAGATCGAAATCAAAAAAATGATCTTTATTGACAGAAACTCAATCTGGTGACAGGTTATATTAAAACTCAATTAACGGAGCCTATCACAATCTAGTGATATGATTTTAGATTGGTTATATTCCAATTTTATTTAGTTAAGTATTGTTCGAAATTAATCAAGAGGTTGATATGAGCAACGCTGTAAATTTTTGGGACATTGGTCCGCATTCCCCTTTGCCAGTTGAAAAAACTTTTCATTCGTTTGTCCGAGAGTATGGGGGATGTATCATTTCTGATGTTTTACCTGGGAATCCATCATTTGAAAATGCTGACTATTCATTCATGGACAATAAGATAATAGGAGAGCTAAAAGAGATTGAGACTGAGTTTCTTGATCAAGAAGGTGCGAAAATAAAATTTTCAGAAATTATGGAAAAATTGCTAAATGAATGCCCACATTGGAAACCTTCGCTTATGGGTGGGCGCGATTATTATCCAGATTGGTTTAAGATTGAATTTATAAGACTGGCCCGACCGGGAATTACTAGGATTTTAAAAAAAGCAAACAAACAAATCAAAGAAACAAAAAAACATTTTAATGTTCCTAACGCCAACGGCGTTTTATTCTTTATCAATGATGGCTTTACTGGGATTTCGCCTTTTCTAGTTCAAGCTTTAGCGTGCGATGCATTGACTCACTCCTACTCCTCAATAGATTGCTTTTTATATATGACCTTAAATCGCTATGTAGAAATCGAAGGTTCAAATGAACCTAAATTAATCTGGACCCCTAGCTATAGCAATCGAGTAGATGATTCATTTGTTGATTTTATAGATAATCTAGGGAGAAGTTGGTTTGATTTCTTGGAGAAAAAAATAGGGGGCTTTACATCCAGATACGAAGGGAGCGACCGGAGTGTCCTATTAAACTCTAAAGCAATCATCATCCCACCTCACCAAAGCTGAAAATAGTCTCACTCTAATGATTGATTAGTTATTCTATGCCTACAGCCCGCTTATGACACGAAGCGGGCTGTAGGACAGTTCTTCAAGGATAGGTAAGTAATCTAGGGGGATTAATCGGCTTATAATGGTATTACCCCATAAATTCACAGTAATACTTTAAAATCTATATCGTTGTCGGCATATACAGCCAAAGAGTACAAATTACTAAAAGTAATGTACTCTAAGAGCACATATAAAATAAATTCCTATGTGAAAGTTACTCTTTAACGATAGCTGCAAGCCGATTAACCTCTTGTGTAGCCAATTTAAAAGCGGCTTCACATATTTTCAAAACCTCTTGAGAGCCTTGATCAAGCTCATTGTAAGAATCAATAGTTGGCTTGTTATTTTCAGTATGTAGTGACTCCTCCATACACCGCTCCCATAAGGTTGCTATTTCCTCGAGAGATGGACCTATAGCCAACAGATCGAGAGCTAACATCCCCTCTGGTATTTCAAATAAATTTAAATTATCAATTGCACGTTTTGTATTACGCATAGTCCAAGGAGACACTTGCTGAAAGTCGCTTTCTTCGCCACGCTCAATTGCCTGACGAACCTCATTCATTAAAGTTAACGAACGTATTATCAGCGCTCTTACTATATGCATTTTAGCCAAATCTGACTCTGCTACCTTTCTCTTTTCAAGCTGTTTCTCATGTTTAATTTGATTGGCCGAGATCATACCGGCAATAATAATTGCTAAAATGCTACCGATGGCTTGAATCCAAGCAGGAATGATTGACTTGATCATGTCTTTTTCAGAAAAATCAATATAGGCGGCACATCTTAACGCCAATAATAAAGCCACAGCCAAAGAAAAAGTATATATTATTTTTTTCATGATGAT
This sequence comes from Citrobacter sp. Marseille-Q6884, assembly GCF_945906775.1. NCBI lineage: Bacteria > Pseudomonadati > Pseudomonadota > Gammaproteobacteria > Enterobacterales > Enterobacteriaceae > Citrobacter > Citrobacter sp. Marseille-Q6884. The sequence continues at coordinate 1,521,716 of NZ_CAMDRE010000002.1, read as the reverse complement.
TAATCCCTCTATACTTCTTCACATCATATCATGTAATTTTCATCATCTAAAACAAAGAAAAGAATTACGAATACTAAAATCTTTATATAACGATAACGAGCTTATGATAAAGTAATGACTAATGGATTTCACCATTTATTATCCACTTGGCGCTAATACGAATGGATTCAAGCCTAGCGATCACTAGTCCGCTCCTGGCACCGAGCGGACAAGCTAACAGAGCTGAAGATCCGCTGTGAGCGAAGAGCGGACATAACAAATTTAATTTTTCAACTTAACTGCATCATCCAACGATGAATATGAATCAATTGATTAAATTTATTTCGGATTGAACTATCAATATTATCGTCAATTATTAATGGAGACCATATTGTTAAATGAGGGGAAACTGGCATGGTACGGACAAGAACACTACCATTTTTATTTACTATCGTAACATCCTGCATATTTCTCCGTTTATAATCACGTTCTTTATCTAAGCAATTTAAAGCTTCATTTAAAATACGCTTCCATTCCCCATGAGTCAGTTCATTGAGGTTGAATTCCCTGCCACCTATATATTTCTCTCTAATTTCAGGTCTAGATGTCACCTGCCAGGCATCCCGATAAAAAGCCATAATAATTTCGTCTTCAGAATCTGATTCTTGCATAACACTTAGCAACCCAGGGGCTGCCAACTCCGATTTAATAAGCTTAGCTATAGGCCAATCTTTGTATTTTTTACCTTCAAGATTAACACCCATACGGATTTTATTATTTTGCGTACACACAGAAATATTCCATTGAACGCCTTCATTTCCATCGCTCATGCCAAAAAATGGTTTATTGAGCTGGCCAAAAGCCCTTCCTTTCACACCCAGGACTTCGCAAAAAGACTGTAATATCTCTGCATACTCAGCAGAAGAATGTCTGGACAGATAACTTTGATTCTTTTTAACTTTATGGTCTGGGTTAATTATTGATAAGGATTTCGATTTCGACTCGATCATTATTTGTATCTCATCCTGAGATTCAAAAATTGACATTACTGCTTTGTATGCATCATCTGCGCGTAAATTAAAAAACTCTCTTCTTTTTTGCCGCAAGGGACTTAACTTTTGGTGAATTAATCTTTCTAATTTTTTACAATCACTAACAAAAATAGAGTGAGAAACAGCCCAAATAAAATCACCTGTAGAGCTTTTATTTATCTCATCACATCGAGAGGTTGGATCTCTGGTCGTCATTCCAATTTTACATACAGGTAAGTCAATATCAGAAACTTCCAATATGTATACGTATCCATTCGTTTCGCCAGCCATATTTACCATCTTAATTTTTTATCAATATATCCTCATTATGACGTGGTAAAAAATAATAATCAATTACCATATATTTTAAATACATCCATCGAGAGTTTGATCGCTAGGGTCAGCTCCTGGCACGGAGCGGACCAACCAGCTGCTCCTCAGGCCCACCAAGAGCGAGAAGCGGAAATCAAACCATCGAGCTCTGCATTACTCATCATTCCGCCCCGGCTCTTGGTATCAAGTATCATCAATTGACGGCAAGTCGCAACGCTAAACCTGGCGGGTAGGGGTCAAAGTAATTCTGCATCGACAGATAGCCATCCGGATATTCTGCCAGGTAATGTTTCAGCAGTGTCATTGGAGCCAGTATGGGTAGCAGCCCTGCGTGATAGTTGAGGATCGTCTCACGCAACTCTCCGCGCTGGCGCGTCGTTAACTGCTTACGGAAGTACCCCTGGATGTGCATCAGCACGTTAGTGTGGTTTTTACGCAAGGCAGGTTTCTTCAGGATCGCCATTAATTTATCGCGGTAGAGATCAAAGAAAGCCTCCAGATCCTCCCACTCATGCAGCGATGCGACAAACGGCCCAATTTCCCGGTATCCTGCCTGATGATGTGCCAGCAGTTGCAGTTTGTAGCGGCTATGAAAATCCAGCATCACTCGCCGCGTCAGGCCATTTTTGCGTAGAGTATTGAGTTCATGCAATGCGAAAACCCGTTCGACAAAGTTTTCGCGCAGTACCGGATCGTGCAGGCGACCGTCTTCTTCCACCGGCAGCCACGGATATTTCTCCATCAGCGCGGCGGTAAAAACGCCCACACCCTCTTTGCGCCCGGGATTGCCTTTCTCGTCATATAAGCGCACGCGTTCCATACCGCAACTGGGGGATTTGGCGCAGACGATAAAACCAGACAGTTCGCCCAACCCGCTCAGATACCCCTCGCAAAAGTCGGCCATTTTACCGGTCACGTCTTCGTGAGGCGCGTGGCTAAAGCGCATGTGAATATCCCCGGCGGTGGTTTGTACCAGCCGCAGCGCCGGTCGGGGGACCGGCAGACCCATCGCCATCTCCGGGCAGATGGGCCTGAACGAAACCCATCTACCCAGCCTGTCCATCACAAATGCGGCGCGTTTGTGCCCGCCGTCAAAGCGGACCGCAGACCCCGTTAAACAGCCGCTGATCCCTATGAATGGTTGCATATTCATGGCATCTTCCTCGCTACTGTGCTTCAACTCAGTTTTACTGAACAGATGATCGTTGCCCTGCAGGAACATCCCTTCATCAAAATACGGCAGCAAGGTACTGCTGCTGTCTCTCTCCATCGTCATACATAAATGGGGGGCTGCGAGCGCGTAACTCCTCCACTTATGCGAATCTCGCGACGTAGTGACATACTTTAAACTTAGACAAAAAATTAAGCTTGTCCAAGTTTAGGTGGGGTGTTTTTTAACTCATTAAAATCTGACAAGTTAAATTGACGGTTTTAGAGCGGTATGATGTCTAAAGCCACAAAAACAGTGGCCAGTTAACATTCTGGGGAAGGGGAATGACGGGGGATTAAAGCGAGATCACATCGAGGGATCTGACCTGTTGCTGCCAGAGGTCTATCTGTTTTTTGCGAACCTCGGTGAGCTTGCTGGAGGTCACCAGCAGCCACTTATGCTCGGGGAAAATGTCGGGCGCCAGGGTTGCCGGTGGCATGGGAAGCACATCAATGCGATGTCCCTGTCCAGTGCGACAAAGCGCCTCAAGCCAGATCTCACACGGGTCGGTCAGATGCCAGCCAGTAATCAGGTAGTTATCGCCCGGAGCACGCTTATCCCCCTCCAGACAAAACGACGTGTAGGAGATAATAATACCGTCGAGGATTTCACGCAGCGTCATCATAACGGGAACGTTGGCAGAGACTTTAACCCGCAATGGGCGGAGCACTTCGCTAACCAACTCGGGGCGAGGATACTCGCGACCTGCGTCATAAATAAGCTGGCGCAAGGGTTCAATTTTCCCCTCTTTCAGGCGCTGCAGCATGCTCTCTTGTAAGGTGAGCCAGTTATTCATTCGCTGAGCATCAGGGCGGGCCAGCAGCGGTTTGACCTGACTTATCGGAACGCCTTTTTTGACCCAGTCGAGGATTTTAAGCGCCTGCTGGATATCGTCATCACTGTATTGCCGGTGTCCGCCATCCGTACGCTGTGGCTTGAGAAGCCCATAACGGCGTTGCCAGGCGCGTAGCGTCGTTGCGGTGATCCCACAAAGATTCGCAAATTCACCGATGGAATAAGACATACCCAACACCTGATAACAAAGAATACATTCAATATACTACGAACTTTGTTAGGCCGGATAGACATAAATACACGGTAAATGTAGTATCGTCTCATGATTAATATCATCATGATCTCTGGTGATCCAGCGGGAAAAGGTGTATCGCGTGGCATACAACACGATAGAACAGGCTCTGGAGAGCTTTCGCAGGCGTTATAATGAAAATGAATTCACGTGTATTGTGAATAAAATTTCAAGCGGCTATGTCTATATTGTTAAGCCTAAATCTAAGGTTAAACATAATCAGAATAACTGCTCTCAAATGGACAATGCTAAGAAGGTAAATTTAGTTAGTTTATCTGAATCATTAGTTGATACACCTGTTTATGTAAAAAAAACCACTCCTGCGGTTAGCTCGCTTGCTACTGCTGCTTTGAGTAAAGTTAAAACACTCCCTATTAAAAAAACAAAAAATATAGAAGATGAGACGGTATCGGACGAGGCAATTAAAGCTGTAATTGCATGTCGGGCTAAGCGCAAAAAACCTGTACCCTATGTTCGCGAGGAGTTCACCGCTAACGCGGCATTAAATATTAACCAACATGATTCAGAGCGACCACGTTGTATTTATTGCGGTGACTATCGTTCTGGTATCGTTCGTGACCATGTCGTTTCTGTTGCATGGCGAGGCGGTGTGCGACATTACGACCGTAGCCACACTGTACCTGCGTGCCCACAATGTAACAGTCTACTGGGTGACAAACCCATACATAATATTGCAGATCGTGCTGCATTTCTTATCGGCGCGATTGCGCATCACGAGCGGCGATATCTGTGTACTGTAGACCGAACGCAAGACGAATTGGCAGAAATGGATCATTTTTTAGCAATTTCAGTCAAAAGTGCAATGTATGAAAAGGCCGTTGCTTTACAACGCATCGAATATGCCAAACAAGTCGCTGCTGGATATTATGATTATGCGACCATTAAGCATCTGGTAAAACAGGGTAGAGAAATCTCTTAAGGTTAAACTGAGCGTATCTGTTCAAACGCTAGCTGTACCTGATAGCGAAAAACTGACTTATCCAATAAAGAGTAATGAGTGATTTGTGGTTGACCTTTCTGGCACTGAGTGCGTAGGCCCATGAGGTGGAATTTTGCTATGAGCGAAGTACGGGTGACTACATAAATATGTATATAAATATACGGAGTCTAATTTATGAATGAAATGTTGCGTAAATTATATTTGGCTAATATGGATATGCAAAAGGCCTTCTATAATGAAAATGAATCGTTAAATTTATGTGGGCCTTTGTGCGTAAACGTTAGTGAATATAGCAAACAAAAAACGAAGTTGATGATTATTGGGCAGGAAACTCATGGTTGGTGCAACTCCTTAACCTTACAGGATCAACTTGATACATATGAAGCGTTTAATTTTGGTTCTTCATATGTCAGTTCTCCCTTTTGGAATGTAACCCGGAAATTAGAGAGGGCTTTAGATATAAAACCTTATGCAATAGCCTGGTCAAACATTAATCGCTTTGACTGTGATGAGGGATCACCCGATGGTACTGCGATTGAAGCGTCTATCAAGAATTTCGATTTTATCTTAAAAGAAGAAATTGAAGTGCTCTCACCGGATGTTTGTATTCTGTTCACAAATCGAAAATATGATAGCAGATTATCCGATTTATTTAGTGGCCTGGTGTTTAAGGATATCGATGAGCTCCCAGTGTCGCACTTTGCAAAATTGAATCATCCATTATTGCCAGCATTTACAATAAGGGCTCCACATCCAAAAACAATTCGAATGATGTCTTGGGAAAATGATTTTCTGGAATACATTAGAAATCATCATGCTAGGGAAGGTGCGAATAAGCAGGTCATTTCTTCCCAAGCTGACTCGCTGATTAAAATTTCGCGGATCTGGGCCGATTTTTTTCCCGCAAACACATCGAATCAGCCTATTTAGGCTATTTTTTCCACCATTTCTGGCGTTATTTCCGGTTTTTACTGAGATCTCTCCCACTGACGTATCATTTGGTCCACCCGAAACAGGTTGGCCAGGGTGAATAACATCGCCAGTTGGTTATCGTTTTTCAGCAGCCCTTTGTATCTGGCTTTCACGAAGCCGAACTGCCGCTTGATGATGCGAAACGGGTGCTCCACCCTGGCACGGATGCTGGCTTTCATGTATTCGATGTTGATGGCCGTTTTGTTCTTGCGCGGATGCTGCTTCAAGGTTTTTACCTTGCCGGGACGCTCGGCGATCAGCCAGTCCACATCCACCTCGGCCAGCTCCTCGCGCTGTGGCGCTCCTTGGTAGCCGGCATCGGCTGAGACAAATTGCTCCTCTCCATGAAGCAGATTACCCAGCTGATTGAGGTCATGCTCGTTGGCCGCGGTGGTGACTAGGCTGTGGGTCAGGCCACTCTTGGCATCGACACCAATGTGGGCCTTCATGCCAAAGTGCCACTGATTGCCTTTCTTGGTCTGATGCATCTCCGGATCGCGTTGCTGCTCTTTGTTCTTGGTAGAGCTGGGTGCCTCAATGATGGTGGCATCCACCAAAGTGCCTTGGGTCATCATGACGCCTGCTTCGGCCAGCCAGCGATTGATGGTCTTGAACAATTGACGGGCCAGTTGATGCTGCTCGAGCAGGTGGCGGAAATTCATGATGGTGGTGCGATCCGGCAGGGCGCTATCCAGGGATAATCGGGCAAACAGGCGCATGGAGGCGATTTCGTACAGGGCATCTTCCATGGCACCGTCGCTCAGGTTGTACCAATGCTGCATGCAGTGAATACGCAGCATGGTCTCCAGCGGATAGGGCCGTCGGCCATTGCCCGCCTTGGGATAAAACGGCTCGATGACTTCCACCATGTTTTGCCATGGCAGAATCTGCTCCATGCGGGAGAGGAAAATCTCTTTTCGGGTCTGACGGCGCTTAGTGCTGAATTCACTATCGGCGAAGGTGAGTTGATGGCTCATGATGTCCCTCTGGGATGCGCTCCGGATGAATATGATGATCTCATATCAGGAACTTGTTCGCACCTTCCCTAGCTCTTGCCAGGACTACGTATGAAGGTTTGGAGGGATTTATTAAAATAATCGCACTTAGAATTCAGGGCGATTTTTTACAAAGCAAAGATGTCGTAAGGTCGCCCATGCGCATCATTGGGGCGTAGTGGCCTGACCCAAATTGATTCACATATGGCGGTATGAGTCATGCCCGCTATTAGCGCTAACCAGCGACAAGAAAAGGGCACATAGCTTTTCTCATTAAGGCTCTATGAACTGAAGAGTGTCAGTATGGATTCTCATGTCAGTCACAACAGCTGAAAGGATGATGGTTAACAGTGGCTGCAAGGGCTGGGTATGAGGCGATTTGGCCGGACAGGAAACCCCAGATGTCGATAGCACCTGGGGCATGAGGTTTGAGGCTATGGCGAGTCGTTACATCCAATGTCTTTATGTTTGGCCCAGTCAACCATCCCCTGGAAATCCACGATGACGACGGATTCATCTCCTACCACCCAGGCATCATGACCGGGAGGGATGCGCGACAAACCGCCGGGCAGACAATCAAATTCACTACCATCATCCATTTTTACTCTGAGCACCCCGGCAACGTGATACTGAAAATGCGGGGCTTCACAACTCTCCGTTCCGGCAATGGGCTGAACGGATGTTGCCCATCGCCAGCCCGGTTCCAGTACTGCACGCCCGACGATCGCACCGCCTATATTGACCAGTTCCAGCCGTCCATGCGGAAACTCGCGAATTTCGTCTGGCGTACCAAATGATTTCACTTCTGCTTTGTCCATTGCGCACCTCCTTAGATTGATTACGCACATGGCCGCTCTTAAATTATACTCGCCGTGGTTGTTTTTTGTGCACATCGAGGTGGGGATGAGAGGAAAATGGCAACAGGGCGCTGCCGATTTTTGCCGTGCAGTTAGTCATAGTAGACCCAATCAGCGTAAAATAGCGGGCATCTACCGGTGCTACACCGCTAACCGACTAAAGTGAATATTTAATGAAACACAAACATGCGCTTTCTGAGCTGTGCTTACAGATGCTGGAATCCGGGGCGAATCGCCGTACCGTGAAGCGCGCGCTGACCGCGCGTCGTGTAAAGGGACGCCAGGCGGTTGTTCTGTTGTGTAAGCAAGAGATGGTGCTGCTGAGAGCCGGTAAGATCGGCCTGTAAAGCGAGGCCGATACAGATACGCATTTCGGGTTCAGCAGGATGCGCGTTGGGGGCGATCAGCTCGCTTCCAGCATGCTAAAACTGACAATCCGCGAACGCCCAAGCGCTTTTGCACGATAGAGTGCAACATCCGCAGCGCGCAACAGGTTGTCGCTTTGAGCGTGCAGCGGATAGCTGGCAACGCCTATAGAGACATCAATCGGGCCAATATCTGACACACCAAAGCGTAGCGCCAGCTCGTGTACGCCGTTGTAAATATCCGTCGCTAAGCGGTTAGCGGCTTCTTCGTTCATATCAGGCAGCAACACTAAAAACTCTTCGCCACCATAGCGAAACGCCATCCCGCTATCGTGCACGACACGTTGAATGACAGCGGCAACGCTCTTGATCACGCCGTCACCGGCTTCGTGACCAAAACGGTCGTTAATGTTTTTGAAGTGATCGATGTCGATCATCAGGCAACTGACGGCCTCTTTATGGCGTATCGCGTGACTCATCTGCGAACGCAGAGTGTCTTCCAGATGATGACGGTTACGCAGTCCGGTCAGCGGATCGTAGAGCGCTTTTTCCAGCAGTGCATCGCGCAGACGTTGGTTGGCTAATGCAAGACCGAGTGCCTCTGCCATCAGTTCCAGATACGCGCGCGAAGGTGTGGTTTCATCGCTGAGATTTTGCAAAGAAAGCAGGCCAATAGCCTCACCCTGGGCTATCAGCGGAACACACAGAGAATGATCCTGGCACGATGCCGGCAAGTGGTAGCAGGTAATATCCGGCTCGCCATTGACCGGTGGATGGCTCTGTCCACGGCGTACTGCCCAGCACTCATCCGGGTGAAACGTCTCCGCTTCTGTCTGCGGTGAAAGCCATTTGGCGACACAGCGCATCTGCCAGGGTTCTCTGTCGAGAATATAAAGTTGTCCGGCAACACCCGGCGCTATATTGGGGGCGAAGCGTTCCACGACATTGACCACGTCGGCAAAATTTTCACAACCCTGCAAACGCTGGGTCATGCGCGCCAGCAGTTCACGAATGGCCCAGTCGGCATCACGTTCTTTTTCCAGCCGTTGGCGAGCCAGTCCGTTTTCGCGAAAAATCCGGATCGCTTGCGCCATATCGCCGATCTCATCAATCTGGCTAAAGTTGGGTGTTTCAACGGCATAATCTTGCGATGCCAGCCGATGAACAACGTCGCTCAGACGCACGACGGGGCGCAGTACACGGCGCTTTAAAATGAAGCCAAGCACAAACAAAAACAGAAGCGCTGTCAGCCCGACCATCACTTCGGACAGCGTACGCAGCGTTCGGGACGCCTGTGTTGCCTCCTTGATGGCGTGACGCACGCGGGTATCAAGCATTTGGCGGAAATGGTCGATCTGAGCCTGTGCACGTTCGAGCTGTTGTTCATACGGTTTGCCATAGAGCAGGGCAATGGCTTGTGATGCTTCTCCACGCGCGACGCGGGAAATGGCTGTTTCTTGCTCATTCTGTAGCGCATCGATAATTTGCAACCCTTCATGCAGCAGCGCCAATTCTTCGCCCGTTGCTCCGGCGTCTTTCAGTTTCGTCAGACGATGCTCAACGTTGATCAGCGACGTTTCTTTCTGACGATAGGTATCCAGAGATGCCGGATCTTTAGTGGTAACGTACAGTCGCGCGAGATCGGACAGCGACCAGGCGTCAATTTCCACCTCTTCGGTCAGTTGATCGAAAATATACCGCTGCTCCACCGCCTGGCGCTCTGTATTATCTGCGCCAGAGGCCATCAGCATGACCACGCCGGAGGCGATGGTCAGGCAAACCGTTGCGCTGTAGGCCCAGTTTGTGATTGTGGCAATTCTCACCTGTTAGTTCCTTCTGCGCCGATTAATGAATAAGCATGATTGCAATTATAGGAAACGCATGATTTAGCGTGAAAATAAAAAGGCGGCCAAAGGCCGCCTTCTGTTATCGTCATGCGATGCTAAATCTGCAGTGTTTTTTCCTGTTATCACCCCGGTTTGCTTGTTACGGCAAGGCGCTGTCAGGTATTCGGCGTATCAGTTATCAGGAAGTGCCTGGGCGACGTCTGGCAACCCAATAAGGGCATTAATTGCCGACGTGAAATGCGTTTGCATGGCTTCGCCTGCGCCAGCGACATCGCGCTGGCACACTTTGTCTACAATGTTCTGATGAACATCAATGATTTGCTTTCGGCGATCGCTGATGTCATGCGCATCTAAACCTGCGGCGATAGAGGTTTCCAGTGCGGCGCGCAGTGCCTGTAACAAGAGTGCGTATAGCGGATTTCCTGACATTTCGGCAAGGATGAGATGAAAACGGGCGTCATGAATAATGAATTGCTGATGATCGCCAAAAACCTCGCGTATTTTCTCCATTTCCGCCTGCAGCCGGACGAAATCATCTTCGGAACCGTTTTGCGCCGCCAGCATGGCCGAGTGCACTTCCAGCGTACTGCGCAGGGCAAGGATCTGACTGGCAGAAATCTGCTGGGTGACCATCGAATAATTGAAAATGGTTTCCAGCGCACTGGAATTGACGGTCTGCACGCGAGGATGTTTTCCACTACTGATATCCAGAATACCCAACGTCGATAACGCCTGAAACGCTTCGCGCACGACACCACGACTCACGCCCAGGGTTTCGATTAATTGTTTTTCGCTGGGGACCTTTGAGCCGGGTTCCAGTTTTTGAGTGGTAATGAGATTGAGGATGTAGGCTCTGACCTGATCGGAGAGGGTACTTTTCTCGATAACAGGTTTTATCATATTCATTCCACGACTCTCTTCGTTCGATTGCCGACTGATGGCGGGTGTCGGCAGGGTTAGGTTTCATGAGCACATCATGTTATTGACGCTTCCGCATGCGGTCCGGGAAACACCATAGAACAGGGAAAACCCGCTGATTATATCCGGTTGTTTCGATACATCCACTACAACCAGGACGTTAGCGGTAAATAACAGCCATTCATTTCAATACCTTCCTCCTTCATTCATCGGAACGGGACTGCGCAAAAATACGACAGCGATCACATCAGTAAGCTGAGTGTCTTTTCACCTTCTCGATCTTTCGCTAACCTGTCTGACAGGTAGACAGTATGATATGAATAATACGAATGATAAAGGGGTAGTGGATATGTGTGAGAGCGATAAGACGTTATTTGCAGAAATTAAGACCAACCTGTGCACGGCACTGCTGGGTGATGTGCTGGATAGCATTGGATTACAACATCAATTTCTTGACCCGTGCCTGCAGCCGCTGGCGAATCACATGCGTATTGCCGGACGGGCAATGCCGGTGCTTGAGGCGGATTATGAGACGTTCCCGGGGGCAAAAACGAACGGGCCTCTCGGTGATAAAGCGTTTGGCGTGATGTTCGAAGCGCTGGATAGCCTGATTGAAAATGAAGTGTATATCGCGAGTGGTTCATCGCCTTCTTATGCACTTTGGGGCGGATTAATGTCCACGCGCGCACAGCATCTCAACGCCGCAGGGGCGATCCTTAATGGCTACTCCAGAGATAAGCATGAGATTCTGGCGCTGGATTTCCCGGTGTTTTCTCGTGGCAGTTACGCTCAGGATCAAAAAGTGAGAGGTAAAGTTCTCGACTACCGTGTTCCGGTTAAAGTCGCAGGCGTTCTGATCACGCCGGGCGATCTGGTGGTTGCCGATGAAGAGGGGGTCTTGATTATTCCCGCAAGCGTTGAAAAAGAGGTCATTGGGCTCGCGCTTGAGAAGAAATCGATGGAAAACAAAGTCCGTGATGCTATTGCCCAGGGAATGGGGGCTGTCGAGGCGTACCAACGCTTTGGCGTAATGTAAGTGACAGATTGTCTCTATGATGCGAGGACATAACTATGTTCAGAAGTAAGCGCTGGAATATTGTTTTCTTCCTCTCGCTGGGCGGGGCGATTAACTACATGGATCGCTCAGCCTTTGCGATAGCGGCACCGATGTTTGCCAGTGATTTAAAACTCACGCCGGGTGAATTAGGGATTATTTTTAGCAGTTTCTCTATCGGTTATGCGCTGTTTAATTTCATTGGGGGCTATGCCTCCGATCGGTATGGTCCCAGGACCGTCTTTACGGTCAGTATGGCTTTTTGGTCACTCTTTTGTGGGCTGATAGGTGCCGCAAGTGGGTTTATCTCCATGCTGGTTATTCGGGTGCTGTTTGGTGCAGGGGAAGGGCCTTTTGCCTCTACGCTAAATAAAATGGTCAATAACTGGTTTCCACGACGTGAAGTCGCCAGTGCGATTGGGATTGCAACAGCCGGTAACCCGTTAGGCGGAGCCATCGCGGGACCGATCATGGGATCGTTGGTTCTGTTTATTGGCTGGCGCCTGGCTTTCGTGGCAATTGCCGTATTGGGTTTTGTGTGGATGATTGGGTGGTTAAAAATTGCCAGAGATAAACCCGAGCAACACCCGACAATTAGCCAGAGTGAATTGCAGTTAATTCAGCAGGGCCAGAAAGCAGAACAGGATGATGAGGCTATTCATGAATCATCTTTGCCACTTTCTTTCTATATTAAACAGCCAACAATTCTGGCGACTGCCTTTGCCTTTTTTGGCTTAAACTATATTCTCTTTTTTTTCCTCTCCTGGTTTCCCAGCTATTTATTGACCTCACAGCATCTCAGTCTGAAGGATATGAGTATTGTCAGCGTGATTCCGTGGCTCCTCGGGTCCATTGGCATGGCTCTGGGCGGGTTTCTGTGTGATTACGTGCTGCGTAAAACGGGTAAGCCGCTGTTATCCCGAAAAATAGTTCTCGTCACCTGCCTTGGGGCTTCCGCCATTTTTGTGATTTGTGTCGGCAATGTCACCAGTGCGATGAGCGCGGTAACGCTGATGGCGTGCGGGATCTTCTTTTTATACCTCTCCGCGACCACGTACTGGGCCATTTTACAGGACACCGTTGCCAGAAAGAATATGGGCGCGGTGGGCGGCGTTGTCCATGCAACCGCAAATATCGCCGGTATTCTTGGGCCGATAGTGACCGGTTATATTATCGAATGGACCGGAGCCTACAACACGGCATTCTTTATTGCCGGAGGCATTGCTGTACTGGGCGCTATTAGCGTTGCGTTCTTTGTTAAACCCATTCAAATAAATGAAAAGAGCAAGGCGACAGTGCTCAGTTAAACGTAATGAATTCACTTTTTCAGAGGAGATATGTCGATGAAACTTGGTTTCGGTCTTTATAAACACATGCTGGATGATGAGCATTTCGCCTTTGCCCGGCAGTGTGGTGCCACGCATATCGTGGTACACATGGTTGATTATTTTAACCAAAATGATCGTTTTTCTCGCTCGAATCAACCCGTGGGCGATACCCAGGGCTGGGGAAAGGCGAAGATGGATGTATGGACGACGGATGAACTGCTCGACATTCGTGCGCGGATGGAAAAATTTGACCTGACTTTCTTCGCCATTGAAAATTTCGAACCCTGCTATTGGGATGACATATTGTTTGATGGTCCAAAAAAATTAGAACAAATTGAAATTGTTAAACAGGTCATTCGTAATGTTGGTGCGGCAGGGATTCCTGTATTTGGTTATAACTTTAGTCTTGCAGGCGTGGCCGGGAGGATACTGGAAAATAAAGCCCGCGGTGGCGCTCAAACCGTTGGTCTGGATGGTCTGAACGAACAGACAGAAAGCCTGCTGCCGGCAAGTATGGCGTGGAATATGGTGGTTGATGAAGATGCCACCGGATTGAGGGAGCCGACCACCACGGAACAGCTTTGGGAACGTCTGGCATGGTTCCTTGAGCAGATTGTTCCTGTTGCGCAGGAAGCCGGGGTGAGATTAGCGGCGCACCCTGATGACCCGCCGCTTGAGCTGGTGCGTGGACAGCCTCGATTAGTCAACCAGCCGCATCTTTATCAAAAACTGCTGGAGATTTATCCGTCCCGGTCGAATGCGCTTGAGTTTTGTCTGGGCACTATCGCTGAAATGTCGCAAGGCGATGTCTACCAGGCCGTTGAACAATATGCGCGTCAGGACGCCATTGCCTACATGCATTTTCGCAACGTGAAAGGGAAGGTTCCTCATTATCATGAGACGTTTATTGATGAAGGGGACATTGATATGCCACGGGTGATACAGATTCTCAAAGAACATCACTATGATGGCGTACTGATCCCCGATCACTCTCCACAAATGAGCTGTGACGCACCGTGGCATGCGGGTATGGCTTATGCGATGGGGTACATGAAAGCCTTAATGCAGGTTATTTAGAGAGACCCTTTGCGGCAGGCATAGTGACTGTGCCTGCTGTTTTTGGGCTCAAAAACGATGACAGCGAATCGCCCCCGAATCCGGTTAATCACCGGATTCGCCAGCGGGCTGAAAATTCGTTATGATCCACGCTCACTCACCCTCCTGGCCGTCTGATGTCCGCAATTGTTGATAACTTTATAGCCCCGCCGTGCCATGACGAGATAGCGATTCTCTATCAGGACGATCACCTGCTGCTGATTAATAAACCGAGTGGGCTCCTCAGCCTGTCGGGGAAAAATCCACAAAACAGTGATTCGGTGCATCACCGGCTGGTGCAGGTTTATCCCGGCTGTACGCTGGTTCACCGACTTGATTTCGGGACTTCCGGGTTGATGGTCATTGCCCGCAATAAAGCGATCAATGCCGCACTTTGCCAACAGTTCAGCCAGCGTACGGTTACCAAGGTGTACAGCGCATTACTCTGCGGTCATGTGGCAGATGATGAAGGGGTGATTGACGCAGCCATCGCCAAAGATCCGGCGCTGTTTCCGCGAATGTCGATTTGCGCCGTTCGTGGCAAGCCTGCGCGTTCCGGCTATCAGGTGGTTGAGCGGTTTAATCACCCACTGGAAGACGGGACGTTGCTGCCGCTGACGCGAGTACAGTTAACCCCGCAGACTGGTCGCACCCATCAGCTCCGTATTCATTGCCAGCAGTTGGGGCATCCGATTTGGGGGTGTGATCTGTATGGTGGACGTCTGTTGCCTGGCACTGAACGGACGCCACGACTGATGCTACATGCCAGTGAATTGCATTTTGTCCACCCCGTCAGCGGTGAGTGGATCAACGCGTGTGATGCCAGTCCGTTCTGAAATCCCAATGAGAACAGCCGCCTGGCGGCGGCTGTGTCGGTGTTATCGCGCTGCGCGCTGTAAAATGATGGATGACGGCTGGCGTTGCAGATAACGCATACGCAACATCATCATGACCGCGGCAGACGTCAGGCCGATAATAAATCCTATCCAGAAGCCTGCCGGTCCCATGCGATCCACCACCAGATCGGTCAGCGCGAGAATATACCCGCTCGGCAATCCCAGAACCCAGTATGCAACAAAGGTAATAAAGAAAATCGAGCGCGTATCTTTATAGCCACGCAGGATCCCGCTGCCAATCACCTGGATAGAGTCCGAGATTTGGTACACGGCGGCCAGCAGCATCAGCTGTGCGGCCAGCGTCACCACTTCGGGATTATTGTTGTAAAGCAGGGCGATGTGCTCACGTAATGTCACGGTGAAGATAGCCGTGATCATCGCCATACAGACACCCACACCCAACCCTGTTCTGGCGGCCGTTTGCGCATCCAGCGTTGAACCTTGACCCAGGCGGTAACCGACGCGAATCGTGACGGCGGCAGCCAGTGACATCGGTAATACAAACATTAACGAGCTAAAGTTCAGCGCGATTTGGTGTCCGGCCACATCCACAATTCCCAGCGGGGAAACCAACAGCGCGACGACGGCAAACAGCGTGACTTCAAAAAATAACGCCAGCGCAATGGGTAAACCCAGTTGGATCAGGCGCTTCATCACTGCTGTGTCCGGTTTTACAAAACCACGCGCATTGCGGATATCGCGCATGGAGCGAGCACGTTTGACGTAGGAAAGCATGGCGATAAACATCACCCAGTACACCGCCGCGGTTGCCACACCACAGCCAACGCCGCCGAGCTCCGGCATGCCCAAATGACCGTAGATGAAAACATAGTTGACCGGAATGTTAACCAACAGGCCGAGAAATCCCATGACCATCGCAGGCTTGGTTTTAGCCAGCCCTTCACACTGGTTACGGGCGACCTGGAAGAATAAATAACCCGGTGCGCCCCACAACAGCGCGCGCAGGTAGCCAACAGCTTTATCTGCCAGCGCGGGATCGATGTTATGCATGGCGCGTATAATGTGTCCTGCGTTCCACAGTACGACCATGATCAGTACGGAGACACAGCCCGCCAGCCAGAAACCCTGGCGTATTTGATGGGCAATTCGGTCACGACGCCCGGAACCATTAAGCTGAGCAATGACCGGGGTTAATGCCAGCAACAGACCGTGACCAAATAAAATGGCGGGTAGCCAGATGGACGTCCCGATGGCAACGGCGGCCATGTCCGTTGCGCTGTATCCGCCAGCCATGACGGTATCGACGAATCCCATTGCGGTTTGGGCGATTTGCGCAAGAATCACCGGTATTGCCAGAGCTAATAACTGACGCGCTTCGCTAACATACTTTTGCACGTGAACACCACTATATTGTTGTTATTTGAGAGACTAAAAAAGCCGCCTTATATGGCAGCAAGAAGAAAATACAGGGGGAATTTCAATCTATTGTAGCGACTAATAAGTAATTCTCCAGTGAAAAAACAGGTGAGGGGGGCGCATCGCTGGCAACCTCTATTTCCACCTGCTATTGTGCTGGGCAGAGATGTATTAATTGAGTTCAGGAGTGACGGGTATGTTTACGGGTATTGTGCAGGGCACCGCGAAACTGGTGTCTATTGATGAAAAACCTAATTTTCGCACGCATGTAGTGGAGTTACCTGAATACATGCTGGATGCGCTGGAGACAGGCGCATCGGTTGCACATAACGGGTGTTGTCTGACCGTGACGGAAATAAACGGCAACCACATCAGCTTCGACCTGATGAAAGAAACGCTGCGTATCACCAATCTCGGTGACCTGAAGGTCGGTGACTGGGTCAACGTTGAGCGTGCCGCCAAATTCAGTGATGAGATCGGTGGGCATTTAATGTCCGGTCATATTATGACGACCGCTGAAGTGTCGAAGATTCTGACCTCCGAGAATAACCGTCAGATATGGTTTAAGGTTCAGGATCCCTCGCTGATGAAATATATCCTGTACAAAGGATTCATCGGTATTGATGGTATTAGCCTGACGGTGGGTGAAGTGACGCCGACGCGCTTTTGCGTGCATTTAATCCCGGAAACGCTAGAGCGCACGACGCTGGGCAAGAAAAAACTGGGTGCGCGGGTGAATATCGAAATCGATCCTCAAACGCAGGCGGTTGTCGATACCGTTGAGCGTGTGCTGGCGGCACGTGAAAGCGCAGTCAGTAAATTAACGGACGAGGCGTAAGCCGAAATGATCGCCCCCGTCGTGTGCGGGGGCATGAGTGACCTAGCGGGGAACGCGCAGCCCGTGTTCGACCCCGCGTGAAAAAAGTACCTGCCAAAGCTGAATGTCGCGGGCGCGGAACGCACCGGCACAGGCGTTCAGGTAATAACTGAACATCCGTTTAAAACGCTCCGTATAGTTATCCGCAATTTCTGGCCACGTCGCCATAAAACGCGCATGCCAGGCCATTAGCGTGGTGTCGTAATCTGCGCCAAAGTTGTGCCAGTCTTCCATCACAAAATGCGGCTCACTGGCTTTCGCAATCTGGCGAACCGACGGCAAGCAGCCGTTCGGGAAGATATATTTATTGATCCACGGATCCACATTGTTGTCGGTTTTTCTGGAACCGATGCTGTGCAGCAAAAAGAGACCGTCTGGCTTCAAATTGCGATCGACCACTTTAAAATAGGTGCTGTAATTTTTCGGCCCGACATGTTCAAACATCCCGACGGAGACAATGCGGTCGAATTGATCGTTCAGGTCGCGATAGTCCTGCAGCAAAATAGTAACGTCCAGCCCTTCGCAGCGTGCTTGCGCCATTTTCTGCTGCTCTGCAGAAATCGTTACGCCGACCACGCTGACGCCGTATTGTGACGCCATGAACTGTGACAAGCCTCCCCAGCCGCAGCCAATATCGAGTACCCGCATTCCCGGCTTAAGCTGCAATTTTTCGCAAATCATTTTTAGCTTCGCTTGCTGGGCTGACTCAAGGGTTGTGGCCTCTTTCCAGTAGGCGCAAGAATATTGCATATAGGGGTCGAGCATGCGAGTGAAGAGATCGTTGCCGAGATCGTAGTGTTCTTTTCCGACCACCCACGCACGTTTTTGGGTTTGTAAATTGAAAAGGCGTGCCGTTGCTATACGCAAAGTGTCTTTAAAATGACGGGGGAGTTGGCTTTCAAGATTGGCGCGTAAGACATTATTAAAAAACATATCCAGCCGGTCGCACTCCCACCAGCCATCCATATAGCTCTCACCTAAACCCAGCGATCCATCTTGTAGCACGCGCTTAAAGAAATGGGGGTTTTTAACGCGAATATCGGCTGGCGCAGCGCCATTAATGGTAATACCTGCGCGGCTTAATAATTCACTGGTAATTCGGTACCAGTCATCATCCGGTACGCTGACATCTTCTATACACGATGAACTCATAGCTTCTCCATCACTGGTCGGCGATCAGAACCTTAAAACAGCGTAGACGCTTTTTAGGCTTTGTGAGAAATCTCACGGAATTAATCCGCGAATCTAAAATCCGACGTAGAACAGAGGAAGGGAGGAACCCTTACCGAAAAGGCCATCCGTGGAGAAACGGGAACATTCATGTTCCCGTTAATACAGAAAATTATCGTTTTATTAACAACCGGAAATCAGTATAAGCCTGAATTTTGAGCGACTCAACTGAAAAATGTTAGCGGACTAATTAATTGTTCTCGACAATGATTAGTGCGACTCACCATGGGCAATATGCGCACTTTCGTCTGTCAGATCATCACTTTCTTGCTGTGACTGCATTTTGTAGCCCAGCGCGGCCAGGAATACCGTTGCCAGCATGACGCTGGTGGTCGTCAGCAGCGGGGTGCTGATTAACCACGACACCACCAGGCTTGCCAGGAAGCATAACCCGAGCTGCAGCGTGTTCTGTAACGCGGCTGCACGTCCTGTTGCCTGCGGAAACGGACGTAATGCCTGGGCGACGACGATCGGGTAGATTGCCCCGTTCGCGATGGCCATCACACAGAATGGGATCAAAATTTCGGTCAGTGAAACGTGGCGAATAAAGCCGGTCGCCCAGGTCGCAATGACGCTCACGGCGAACAGGATGAGTAACCACGGCAACAGCTGACGACCCTGCCATTTTTGCAACGCGGCACGGCAGCCGTAGCCACCAATCAAAAAGGCGATCGTCTGTGGAACATAGCTCAGGCCAATCACTGCCGGGCTATAACCCATTTCACTCAGAATAAAGGGGGAACCTGTTAACCACGCAAAAAAACTGGCGGAGCAGGCCGCATAAATCAGTACATTTCCGCGGTATGTTTGGGAACGTAACAGGGTCGCAAACGTCAATTTATCCTGACTATCGTCACGCGCCTGAGAGGTCGGTTTTAACCGCAGGGCGGGCAGCATCAGGATTAATGTAATGGCAAACAGCGTGGCAAAAATGGCCTGCCAGGAAAAATGCACCAGGATCCAGCTCCCTAATAATGGCGCGAGGGCAGGAGATAAGCCCACCAGCGGCATAATCGTGGCAAAGATACGGTTTACTTTATGAGACGGATAATAGTCGGTAACCAGTGCCTGCCAGATAACCGACGCGGCGCAGACGCCAACGGCCTGGATAAAGCGCAGTACCAACAGACCTGTGGCGTTTTCAACCCATAACATGCCCAGACTTCCCAGCGCGAAGATGGATAAACCCAGCAGCAAAATCGGCTTGCGACCGTAGCGGTCGGAGAGTGGCCCCCACAGAAGTTGCGCGACGGCAAAACCGGCTAAGAACAGACTCAGGCTGGCGCTGACGGCAGACGCAGGGGTTTGCAGATCGGACTGAATAGCAGCAAAGGCGGGCAAATACATATCCGTTGCCAGAAAGCCGAGCACGCTAAGACCGGCCAGCCAGACTAAAAACCCTTTTCCAGGTTGCATAATTGTTTCTCTTTTTAGCAGTAATACAGTGCCGCAGAGTGTAGTGAGTGTAATTCTCGCTGTGAAACGCTAATATTTGTTTACTGGTTTCAAATTTTTTGTAGGCAGAGTATGTGGTCAGAATATTCACTTGAAGTGGTTGATGCTGTGGCGCGTAACGGAAGCTTTAGTTCGGCTGCGCAGGAGTTGCACCGTGTACCCTCCGCGGTGAGTTATACCGTGCGCCAACTGGAAGAGTGGCTTGCTGTGCCGCTTTTCGAACGACGTCATCGGGATGTGGAATTAACGCCTGCGGGTGTATGGTTTTTAAAAGAGGGTCGGTCTGTTATCAAAAAAATGCAGATCACACGTCAGCAATGTCAACAAATCGCCAATGGCTGGCGAGGGCAGTTGGCGATTGCGGTAGACAATATTGTTCGGCCAGAACGAACCCGACAAATGATTGTGGATTTTTATCGTCACTTTGATGATGTGGAACTGCTGGTGTTCCAGGAGGTGTTTAACGGCGTCTGGGATGCACTCTCTGATGGTCGCGTTGAACTGGCTATCGGCGCCACGCAGGCGATCCCGGTGGGGGAACGTTACACGTTTCGCGATATGGGAATGCTGAGCTGGAGTTGTGTGGTGGCAAGTCATCATCCGTTGGCCTCGCTTCCCGGACCGCTCAGTGACGATACGTTGCGCAACTGGCCGTCGTTGGTGCGCGAAGACACCTCCCGCACATTACCGAAGCGAATCACCTGGCTGCTTGATAACCAAAAGCGCGTTGTGGTGCCTGACTGGGAATCTTCGGCGACCTGTTTATCGGCGGGGCTGTGTGTGGGTATGGTGCCGACGCATTTTGCGAAACCGTGGATCGATAGCGGCAAGTGGGTTGCGTTACAGCTTGAAAATCCCTTCCCTGATGCCGCCTGTTGCCTGACCTGGCAACAAAACGATATGTCACCGGCATTAAGCTGGCTGTTGGATTATCTGGGGGATAGCGAAACGCTGAATAAAGAGTGGTTGCGGGAGCCTGAAGAGACTCCCGCATAGTACGCTTAACGACGATAATCGCGGAACGGACCGTCAGCAACGGAGCGACGTTCAACCAGGCGCGGGTGCACCTCGATGGACTGCGACTCTTCGCGCTTATTCACGATACGGTCTAACAGCATGTTAAAGGCCGTTTCGCCGAGTGAATCTTTTGGCTGATGAATGGTGGTCAATGCTGGCGTGAAGAAGCGCGCGTTGCGCACGTTATCGTAACCGATCAACGACACATCCTGCGGAACGCGTAAACCCATCTCGTCAGCGGCGCAAAGCGCGCCCATGGCCATAATATCCCCGCCACAAAAGACCGCTGTCGGACGGTGGGACTGAGAGAGGATTTGCTGCATCGCGCGGTAACCTGATTCAGGCTCGAAATCGCCCTGGACAATCCAGTTTTCCGGCACTTTAATCAGCGCTTCTTCCATGGCTTTCATAAAGCCAGCCAGACGACCCGCGCCGGTGTTGCGCTCCATCGGGCCAGGGATCACGCCAATCTCACGGTGGCCGCGCTCAATCAGGTACCGACCTGCCATATAACCACCTTCGAAGGCGTTATCAATGACGGTATCGGTAAAATCGGCTTTGGCCTCGCCCCAGTCCATAACGACCATAGGAATATGGCGATACTCTTCGAGCATGGAAAGCAGGGACTCCGGGTACTCAGAGCACATGACCAGCAGGCCATCCACGCGCTTTTGCGCCATCATGGAGAGATATGCCTGCTGTTTTTCGAGGCTATTCCATGCGTTGCCCAGAATCAGCGTATAGCCTTTCTGGAAGCAATTTTTTTCGACGGCTTCGATAATTTCAGCGAAGTAGGCCGCTTCACTACTGGTCGCCAGCAAGCCGATCGATT
>NZ_CAMDRE010000001.1:3000000-3182370 GCF_945906775.1 Citrobacter sp. Marseille-Q6884 | reverse complement strand
TCCCATTTTATCCTCTTCAAGCTGGTGCTTTATGTATTCCTGTATCTTCGCCGTGTTCTTCCCTACCGTATCCACATAGTAACCCCGACACCAGAACTCCCTGTTTCTGTATTTGAACTTCAGATCTACAAACTGTTCATACAGCATCAGGCTACTCTTCCCCTTCAGATATCCCATAAAACCCGACACACTCATTTTCGGTGGGATTTCCACAAGCATATGGATATGATCTGCGCAACATTCCGCTTCCAGAATTCGTACGTTTTTCCATTCACATAGCTTTCTCAAGATCCCGCCTGGTGCTCTACGTTTCTCTCCGTAGAACGCCTGCCTTCGGTATTTCGGCGCAAAAACTATGTGATATTTACAGTTCCATCGGGTGTGCGCTAAGCTCTTTTCGTCCCTCATTGGGACCCCCTTTTGATTTCTTGTTTGACTCTTGCAGTTGCCAGACCGCAAGGTGTTTTAACAAATCAAAAGGGGTTTTAATAACTGGCTCAAAGCTGAAAGCTTTCCGGAACCCCCAGCCTAGCTGGGGGTTTTCTGTGCACAAAAAAACGGGAACCTCACGGCTCCCGTTTTCATACAACCCAGAATCTGGATTACATGTTTTCGATAATCGCGTCACCAAACTCTGAACATTTCAGCAGCTTAGCGCCATCCATCAGACGTTCGAAGTCATAGGTTACGGTCTTGGCGTTAATCGCGCCTTCCATACCTTTAACGATCAGGTCAGCCGCTTCGGTCCAACCCATGTGACGCAGCATCATTTCAGCAGACAGGATGATGGAACCCGGGTTCACTTTGTCCTGGCCTGCATACTTCGGCGCAGTACCGTGAGTCGCTTCGAACAGTGCGCATTCGTCACCGATGTTTGCACCCGGCGCGATACCGATACCACCCACCTGTGCCGCCAGCGCATCGGAGATGTAGTCACCGTTCAGGTTCATACACGCGATCACGTCGTACTCAGCCGGACGCAGCAGGATCTGTTGCAGGAACGCATCGGCGATAACGTCCTTAACCACGATCTCTTTACCGGTTTTCGGGTTCTTAATTTTAACCCACGGGCCGCCGTCGATCAGTTCACCACCGAACTCTTCACGCGCTAACTGGTAACCCCAGTCTTTAAACGCGCCTTCGGTGAACTTCATAATGTTGCCTTTATGGACCAGGGTAACCGAATCACGATCGTTGGCGATAGCATATTCAATCGCCGCACGAACCAGGCGTTTAGTCCCTTCTTCAGAACACGGTTTGATACCGATACCGCAATGTTCCGGGAAGCGAATTTTCTTCACACCCATCTCTTCGCGCAGGAATTTAATCACTTTCTCTGCGTCTGCAGAGTCTGCTTTCCATTCGATACCCGCGTAAATGTCTTCAGAGTTTTCACGGAAGATGACCATGTCGGTCAGTTCAGGATGTTTAACCGGGCTTGGCGTGCCCTGGTAGTAACGAACGGGGCGCAGGCAGACGTACAGGTCAAGTTCCTGACGCAGCGCAACGTTCAGAGAGCGAATACCGCCGCCAACTGGCGTAGTCAGTGGGCCTTTGATGGCAACACGGTAGTCACGAATCAGATCAAGGGTTTCAGCAGGTAGCCAGACATCCTGGCCATAAACCTGGGTGGATTTCTCACCGGTGTAGATTTCCATCCAGGAGATTTTACGCTCGCCTTTATAGGCTTTCTCGACAGCAGCATCGACAACTTTAATCATCGGTGGGGTTACATCAACGCCGATACCGTCGCCTTCAATGAACGGGATAATCGGATTTTCAGGAACGTTGAGTTTGCCGTTTTGCAGGGTGATCTTCTTACCTTCCGCCGGAACAACTACTTTGCTTTCCATTCACCTCTCCTTCGAGCGCTTCTGGTTCTGCTCGTCTGTCATCACGCTGCATGTGCGTTTGCGTCCTGCTACACGGATGCGTTAGAGCAACTTTTTGTTAATGATTTGTAATGAGCGTGTCAATACTACCCTATTGTTCGCCGCCATGAAAGACACTCGTTCTTAGGCTATAATGCGGCAATTGATATAATCTGAAAATACCATGCAAAAAACTTCTTTTAGAAATCACCGGGTTGAGCGATTCAGCTCACGACAAGTCACTAAGCAGCGTAAAGAAAACCAGCCAAAACGCGTGGTTTTGTTCAATAAACCCTACGATGTTTTGCCACAATTTACTGACGAGGCGGGTCGCAGGACGTTAAAAGATTTTATTCCCGTACAAGGCGTCTACGCGGCGGGTCGGTTGGATCGCGATAGCGAAGGGCTTTTAGTGCTCACCAATGATGGCGCGCTACAGGCCAGACTGACGCAACCAGGCAAACGTACCGGGAAAATTTATTACGTTCAGGTCGAAGGTGAACCGACCCCGCAAGCGTTGCAAGCCTTGCGAGATGGCGTGACGCTCAATGATGGCCCCACCCTGCCGGCGGGCATTGATATTGTTGATGAACCTGAATGGCTGTGGCCGCGAAATCCTCCGATTCGCGAGCGGAAAAATATTCCCACCACCTGGTTGAAAGTGACCTTATATGAAGGCCGCAACCGTCAGGTTCGCCGTATGACAGCCCACGTCGGTTTCCCCACTCTGCGGCTGATCCGTTATGCAATGGGGGATTACACACTGGAGAATCTCGCTAATGGCCAATGGCGGGATGCAACAGAATAAGGAACAGGTATGTTTAAACCGCACGTTACCGTTGCCTGCATCGTGCACGCAGAGGATAAGTTTTTAGTCGTTGAGGAAACCATAAACGGCAAAGCGCTGTGGAACCAACCTGCCGGGCATCTCGAAGCAGATGAAACCCTGGTGCAGGCTGCCGCGCGCGAGCTGTGGGAAGAAACAGGTATCCGCGCGCAGCCTCAACACTTCATCCGCATGCATCAGTGGATTGCGCCAGACAGGACGCCATTCTTACGTTTTCTGTTTTCTATCGAGCTTGCCAATATGTGCGCTACTGAACCCCATGACAGCGATATAGATTGTTGTCGATGGGTGAGTGCGGAAGAGATTATGTCTGCGCCAAACCTGCGTTCATCGCTGGTTGCCGAGAGTGTGCGTTGTTATCAGAGTGGGCAACGATACCCATTGGCAATGGTCGGCGAATTTAACTGGCCATTTACAGAGGGTGTCAAGTAAGGGGCTGCGTGCTAGAATATGCCGCCTTGAAGTTCAATGTCGTGAGTATTCCTATGTCTGAAAGCCCAAAAAAAGTGATCGTCGGCATGTCCGGCGGTGTCGATTCCTCCGTTTCTGCCTGGCTGTTGCAACAACAGGGTTATCAGGTAGAAGGCCTGTTCATGAAAAACTGGGAAGAGGATGATGGCGAGGAATACTGCACAGCGGCCGCCGATCTTGCAGATGCGCAGGCGGTCTGTGACAAACTCGGCATTGAATTGCATACCGTAAACTTTGCCGCAGAATATTGGGACAACGTCTTTGAACTGTTCCTTGAAGAGTACAAAGCGGGTCGTACGCCGAACCCGGATATTCTGTGCAACAAAGAGATAAAATTTAAAGCCTTCCTTGAGTTTGCCGCCGAAGATTTAGGTGCGGATTACATTGCCACCGGACACTATGTGCGCCGCGCCGATGTGGACGGTAAAAGCCGCCTGCTACGTGGTCTCGACGGCAATAAAGACCAGAGCTATTTCCTCTATACCCTTGGGCATGAGCAAATTGCACAAAGTCTGTTCCCGGTGGGCGAACTGTCCAAGCCGCAGGTGCGTAAAATTGCTGAAGATCTCGATCTGATTACAGCGAAGAAAAAAGACTCCACCGGCATCTGCTTTATCGGCGAACGTAAATTCCGCGAGTTCCTTGGACGTTACCTTCCGGCGCAACCTGGAAAAATCATCACCGTGGATGGCGAAGAAATTGGCCAGCACCAGGGACTGATGTATCACACTCTGGGTCAGCGTAAAGGTCTGGGTATTGGCGGCACCAAAGAAGGTACCGAAGAACCGTGGTATGTGGTGGATAAAGACGTTGAGAACAACATTCTGGTTGTCGCTCAGGGTCACGAACACCCACGCCTGATGTCCGTTGGTCTGATCGCACAACAATTGCACTGGGTGGATCGTGAAACGTTCACCGGTACGATGCGCTGTACCGTGAAAACTCGCTATCGCCAGACCGACATTCCATGCACCGTGAAAGCACTGGATGACGAACGAATTGAAGTCATTTTTGATGAGCCCGTTGCCGCAGTCACGCCGGGTCAATCTGCAGTCTTTTACAACGGTGAAGTGTGCCTCGGCGGCGGTATCATCGAGCAGCGACTGCCTCTGCCGGTATAATTACTTTATTGATCTCATACAAGGAAGCAGTGACCGTGGCAAAGAATTATTATGACATCACCCTCGCCCTGGCAGGTATTTGCCAGTCGGCACGCCTGGTGCAACAACTGGCACACCAGGGGCATTGTGATGCCGATGCGCTCCACGTTTCACTGAACAGTGTCATCGACATGAATCCCAGCTCGACGCTGGGCGTGTTTGGCGGGAGTGAAGCCAATTTGCGTCTGGGTCTGGAAACGTTGCTGGGTGTGCTAAACGCCAGCAGCCGTCAGGGTCTGAACGCAGAACTCACCCGCTACACGCTAAGCCTGATGGTGCTGGAACGTAAGCTTTCCGCGGCCAAAGGCGCGATGGACACGCTTGGAGACCGAATCAACGGTTTGCAGCGCCAGTTAGACCATTTTGATTTGCAGTCAGAAACATTGATGAGCGCCATGGCGGGCATCTATGTTGACGTCATCAGCCCGCTCGGCCCGCGTATCCAGGTCACGGGTTCACCCGCTATTCTCCAGAGCCCGCAGGTTCAGGCCAAGGTACGCGCCTCGCTGTTGGCAGGCATCCGTTCTGCCGTGCTCTGGCACCAGGTAGGTGGCGGACGTCTGCAACTCATGTTTTCTCGTAATCGCCTGACCACTCAGGCAAAACAAATTCTTGCTCATTTAACCCCGGAGTTGTGATCTATGGAATTATCCTCACTGACCGCCGTTTCCCCTGTCGATGGACGCTACGGCGATAAAGTCAGCGCGCTGCGCGGGATTTTCAGCGAATACGGTTTGCTGAAATTCCGCGTACAGGTTGAAGTACGCTGGCTGCAAAAACTGGCCGCGCACGCAGCGATCAAGGAAGTTCCTGCTTTTGCTGCCGACGCAATCGGTTTCCTTGATGCGATCGTCGCGAACTTCAATGAAGAAGATGCTGCACGTATCAAAACCATTGAGCGTACGACCAACCATGACGTGAAGGCAGTTGAGTATTTCCTGAAAGAAAAAGTGGCCGATATCCCGGAGCTGCATGCTGTTTCCGAATTCATCCACTTTGCCTGTACCTCTGAAGACATCAACAACCTGTCTCATGCACTGATGCTGAAAACCGCACGTGACGAAGTGGTTCTGCCTTACTGGCGTAAACTTATCGATGCGGTCAAAGATCTGTCTGTGCAATACCGCGATATTCCTCTGCTCTCTCGTACCCACGGCCAGCCAGCCACGCCCTCTACACTGGGTAAAGAAATGGCTAACGTGGCATACCGTATGGAGCGCCAGTATCGCCAGTTAAACCAGGTTGAAATTCTCGGTAAAATCAACGGTGCCGTCGGCAACTATAACGCCCACATCGCCGCATACCCGGAAGTTGACTGGCACCAGTTCAGCGAAGAGTTTGTGACATCACTGGGCATTCAGTGGAACCCGTATACCACGCAGATTGAACCGCACGATTACATCGCAGAACTGTTTGATTGCATCGCGCGATTCAACACCATCCTGATCGACTTCGACCGCGACGTCTGGGGTTATGTTGCCCTGAACCATTTCAAACAGAAAACCATTGCCGGTGAAATTGGCTCCTCCACCATGCCGCACAAGGTTAACCCAATCGACTTCGAAAACTCCGAAGGCAACCTGGGCCTGTCTAACGCGGTACTGCAGCATCTGGCAAGCAAACTGCCGGTTTCCCGCTGGCAGCGTGACCTGACAGACTCTACCGTGCTGCGTAACCTGGGCGTGGGTATTGGCTATGCGTTGATCGCTTACCAGTCCACCCTGAAGGGCGTTAGCAAACTGGAAGTGAACCGCGACCATCTGCTGGACGAACTGGATCACAACTGGGAAGTTCTGGCAGAGCCGATTCAAACCGTCATGCGTCGTTATGGCATTGAAAAGCCGTACGAGAAGCTGAAAGAACTGACCCGCGGTAAGCGCGTTGATGCTGAAGGCATGAAACAGTTTATTGATGGTCTGGCGCTGCCTGAAGAAGAGAAAACGCGCCTGAAAGCAATGACGCCGGCCAACTATATTGGTCGTGCGGTAACCATGGTTGATGAGCTGAAGTAATCCGTAACTGGCCGGATGCGCACGTGCACATCCGGCCGGTTAATTTTATGCCCCGCACGATTCCCTCCCCTCGGTTTATTAAATGTTTATCCCCACAACACCATAATCAGCGTTAAAATATTCGTACCGTTAATGAAGGGAGATACGATAATGCGCGTACTGGTTGTCGAGGATAATGCATTATTACGCCACCACCTGAAGGTGCAGTTACAGGATTTGGGACACCAGGTCGATGACGCAGAAGATGCAAAAGAAGCTGACTATTATCTTAACGAGCACCTGCCGGATATTGCGATCGTCGATTTAGGTCTGCCTGACGAAGATGGACTGTCGTTGATCCGTCGCTGGCGCAGCAATGACGTTTCCCTTCCTGTTCTGGTATTAACTGCCCGCGAAGGCTGGCAGGACAAAGTGGAAGTACTCAGCGCCGGGGCAGACGATTACGTGACCAAACCGTTTCATATTGAAGAGGTGATGGCACGGATGCAGGCGCTGATGCGACGCAACAGCGGTCTGGCCTCGCAGATCATCTCGCTGCCCCCTTTCCAGGTGGATCTTTCTCGTCGCGAGCTATCGGTGAATAATGAAGTCATCAAACTGACCGCATTTGAGTACACCATCATGGAGACGTTGATCCGCAATAACGGCAAAGTTGTCAGCAAAGATTCTCTCATGTTACAGCTTTACCCGGATGCTGAGTTACGCGAAAGCCACACCATCGACGTACTGATGGGGCGTCTGCGTAAAAAAATTCAGGCACAACATCCTGATGAGGTGATCACCACCGTGCGTGGTCAGGGATATCTTTTCGAACTGCGCTAATGAATAAATTATTGCGTCACTTTTTCCCGTTGTCCCTGCGGTTGCGCTTTTTGCTGGCAACGGCGGGCGTGGTTCTCGTACTCTCACTGGCCTATGGCATGGTCGCACTGGTGGGCTATAGCGTGAGTTTTGACAAGACAACGTTTCGCCTGCTGCGCGGTGAAAGCAACCTGTTCTATACCCTTGCGAAATGGGAAAATGGCAAGATAAGCGTCGAGCTTCCTGAAAACCTCGATATGCAAAGCCCCACAATGTCGCTGATCTATAACGAAAATGGCAAACTGCTGTGGGCGCAGCGTGACGTACCCTGGTTGACGCAGAGTATTCAGCCCGACTGGTTAAAAACCAACGGTTTTCATGAAATCGAAGCCAATGTAGACGCTACCAGTACACTACTGAGCGAGGATCATTCCGCCCAGCAGCAACTGAAAGAAGTACGGGAAGATGACGACGATGCTGAAATGACGCACTCCGTCGCGGTCAACGTGTACCCCGCCACCGCCAGAATGCCCCAATTAACCATCGTCGTGGTTGATACTATTCCGATTGAGCTAAAGCGCTCGTATATGGTCTGGAGCTGGTTTATCTATGTTCTGGCCGCCAATCTGTTGTTAGTTATCCCGTTGCTGTGGGTCGCGGCCTGGTGGAGTTTACGGCCCATCGAATCACTGGCTCGCGAAGTTCGTGAACTGGAAGAACACCATCGCGAAATGCTTAACCCGGCAACGACGCGCGAACTGACCAGTCTGGTACGAAATCTTAACCGGTTGTTGAAAAGCGAGCGTGAACGCTACGACAAATACCGAACGACGCTAACAGACCTCACTCACAGTCTGAAAACGCCCCTGGCCGTGTTGCAGAGTACATTACGCTCGATGCGTAATGAAAAAATGAGCGTTAGCGACGCCGAACCGGTCATGCTGGAACAAATCAGCCGTATTTCACAGCAAATTGGCTACTACCTGCATCGCGCCAGCATGCGCGGCAGCAGCGCCCTGCTTAGCCGCGAATTGCATCCTGTCGCCCCCTTGCTGGATAAACTGACCTCTGCGCTCAACAAGGTGTATCAACGTAAAGGCGTCAGCATCAATCTCGATATTTCCCCTGAAATCAGTTTTGTTGGCGAACAGAACGATTTTGTCGAGGTCATGGGCAACGTGCTGGATAACGCGTGTAAATACTGTCTCGAGTTTGTCGAAATTTCGGCCCAGTTGTCAGACGATCACCTGCATATTCTGGTCGAAGATGATGGCCCCGGCATTCCGCAAAGCATGCGTGAAGCCGTGTTTGATCGTGGTCAGCGCGTGGACACATTACGTCCCGGGCAAGGCGTGGGTCTTGCTGTCGCGCGTGAAATTACTGAGCAGTATGACGGACAAATCATCGCCGGTGACAGCCTGTTAGGCGGCGCTCGTATGGAAGTTATTTTCGGCCGTCAGCACCCCGGCCAGAAAGACGAGTAAGCTATCTGTAATATTTATGTGCCGATATCACTTATCCGGTTACGCATCCGTTATAATCGGTGTCAGATACCAGCCTGCGGATACTCATCATGGAATACCAACTTACTCTTAACTGGCCTGATTTTCTTGAACGTCACTGGCAAAAACGCCCGGTGGTGTTAAAGCGCGGGTTTAATAACTTTATTGATCCCATTTCACCTGATGAACTGGCTGGACTGGCAATGGAAAGCGAAGTAGACAGTCGCCTTGTCAGCCATCAGGATGGTAAATGGCAGGTGAGTCACGGTCCTTTCGAAAGCTATGACCATCTTGGCGAGAATAACTGGTCGCTACTGGTCCAGGCCGTCAACCACTGGCACGAGCCAACCGCTGCGCTGATGCGTCCGTTTCGGGCATTGCCGGACTGGCGTATTGACGATCTGATGATCTCTTTTTCCGTCCCCGGCGGCGGCGTTGGCCCGCATCTGGATCAGTACGATGTCTTTATTATCCAGGGAACCGGTCGTCGTCGCTGGCGTGTGGGTGAAAAACTGCAGTTAAAACAACACTGTCCTCACCCAGATCTGCTACAGGTCGATCCGTTTGAAGCGATCATTGATGAAGAGCTGGAGCCGGGCGACATTCTGTATATCCCGCCAGGTTTCCCGCACGAAGGCTATGCGCTGGAAAACGCGATGAACTATTCAGTGGGTTTCCGCGCACCTAATACCCGGGAGCTCATCAGCGGATTTGCGGATTATGTTCTGCAGCGCGAACTGGGCAGCACTTATTACAGCGACCCGGAACTGCCGCCGCGCGACCATCCGGCAGATATTCTGCCGCAGGAAATGGACAAACTGCGCGAAATGATGCTTGGGCTGATCAATCAGCCGGAGCATTTTAAACAGTGGTTTGGTGAGTTTATTTCCCAGTCCCGTCATGAACTGGATATCGCGCCACCAGAGCCTCCGTATCAGCCTGATGAAATCTACGATGCCCTGAAACAAGGCGACGTGCTGGTACGTCTGGGGGGATTACGCGTCCTGCGTATTGGCGATGACATCTATGCCAATGGTGAGAAAATTGACTCGCCGCACCGCCCTGCGCTGGAAGCACTGGCTAGCCATATCGTGCTGACAGCTGAAAACTTTGAGGATGCGCTGGAAGATCCGTCTTTCCTTGCCATGCTGGCCGCACTGGTCAACAGCGGGTACTGGTTCTTCGAAGGGTAATTGTTGTACAGATTGAATAAGCCTGATGCGGCGCTCACGCGTCTTATCAGGCCAGTACGATAATACAGCCCGGTCAGCTTATGCTACCGGGCAATTTTTAAGGTTGTTTTGCCGTTAATTCCGCGATACGCACAATCACCTGCACCGCTTTCTCCATTCCTTCCAGCGTCACAAATTCATGTTTACCATGATAGTTGTAGCCACCAGTGAATATGTTCGGGCACGGTAATCCCATAAATGAAAGCTGCGCACCATCGGTACCGCCGCGGATCGGTTTCAGTACGGGTTCAATATCGCAGTCGCGCATCGCCTGCTGGGCAATATCCAGAATATGCGGATGCTCAATGACTTTCTCGCGCATATTGTAGTAGCTGTCTTCAATCACCAGTTCGATATAGCAGTCCGGGTGCAACCCCTTCCCAACCTTTTTGGCGATATCCATGATTTTCCGTTTACGCGCTTCGAACTGTTTACGGTCAAAATCACGGATGATGTAGTGCATATCCGCACGGTCAACGCTGCCTTTCATGCTCGCCAGGTGGTAAAAACCTTCATAACCTTCGGTTGTTTCCGGGCTTTCATCAGCAGGGACTTCGGCATGGATACGCGCAGCCAACGACAACGCATTCACCATCACACCCTTCGCGGTGCCAGGATGCACATTGTTACCGACGATTTTAATATTGACCGACGCCGCGTTGAAGTTTTCAAACTCCAGTTCTCCCACACCGCCGCCATCAACGGTGTAGGCCCATTGCGCATCAAATCCCGCGACATCAAAATGCTTCGCCCCTTTACCGACCTCTTCGTCAGGCGTAAAGGCTACGCGGATATCACCATGAGGAATGTTTTTCTTAATCAGCACCGCCAGCGCAGTCATGATTTCCGCCACGCCGGCTTTATCATCCGCACCCAGCAACGTTTTACCGTCGGTGGTAATCAGCGTTTGCCCCAGCAACTGATGCAATACCGGGAACATCACCGGCGACAGAACTTCATCGCCAATGCCTAACGCAATATCGCCTCCGCGATAGTTTTCAACAATTTGCGGATTGACGTTTTTACCGCTGAAATCCGGTGAGGTATCCACATGAGAAATAAAACCGATCGCAGGAATGTTGCCTGTCACGTTAGCGGGTAACGTTGCCATCAACGTTCCCTTGTCGCTTAGCGAAATATTAACCAGCCCCATCTCTTCGAGCTGTTGCTTGAGCAACTGTAATAATTTCCATTGCCCCTCGGTGCTGGGTACTTGCCTCACGCCCGATTTTGATTGGGTGTCCAGCGACACGTAGTGTAAAAAACGCTCAAGTAGTTTATCCATGCAGTCACCCTCACTTTTTGTGACAACATTATCAATAAGCAAGAAAAGACAAATATTGCGTCAGGTCACTTTTATCCCCGCAAGTGAGAATTTTTCGCCATGACACCCTTTCTGACTATAAGGCTAAGTCAGTAATTCGCAACAAGGATTGGCGATTTCAGTGCTTTGCCGTAGAATAATCGCCCTCATCAAGAATCATCAAGGTGGTTAACCACAAACCCCGCAGCGGTCAGCCATCCGTTGCGTCTACATGGGACAGAGTAAAAAATTGAATAAACAACCGCGTTCGCTTTCTCCACTGGTGCAATTAGCGGGAATTCGCAAGAATTTCGATGGTAAAGAGGTGATTTCCAGCCTCGATTTGACCATCAATAATGGCGAGTTTCTCACGCTGCTAGGCCCCTCTGGTTGCGGTAAAACAACCGTTCTTCGCCTGATTGCCGGTCTGGAAACGGTTGATTCCGGTCATATCATGTTGGACAACCAGGATATCACTCACGTGCCCGCGGAAAACCGCTACGTGAACACCGTATTCCAAAGCTATGCGTTATTCCCCCACATGACCGTTTTTGAGAATGTGGCCTTCGGGTTACGCATGCAAAAGACCCCCGCAGCCGATATTCATCCTCGCGTCACCGAAGCCCTGCGCATGGTGCAACTGGAAGAGTTCGCTCAGCGCAAGCCGCATCAGCTCTCCGGTGGGCAACAACAACGCGTGGCAATCGCCCGTGCGGTCGTCAATAAGCCACGTTTGCTTCTGTTAGATGAATCCCTCTCCGCGCTGGACTATAAGCTGCGTAAGCAGATGCAGAACGAACTGAAAGCGCTGCAACGTAAGCTCGGCATTACTTTTGTGTTTGTCACACACGATCAGGAAGAGGCGCTGACGATGTCAGACCGTATCGTGGTTATGCGTGACGGACGTATTGAGCAGGACGGCACACCGCGCGAAATCTACGAAGAACCGAAAAATCTGTTCGTTGCCGGATTCATCGGCGAGATCAATATGTTTAACGCGACGGTGATTGAACGTCTGGATGAACAACGTGTCCGCGCGAATGTTGAAGGCCGCGAGTGCAATATTTACGTCAACTTTGCGGTAGAGCCTGGACAGAAATTACACGTTCTGTTGCGGCCAGAAGATCTGCGCGTAGATGAGATCAACGATGATAATCACATCGAAGGACTTATCGGTTATGTTCGTGAGCGCAACTACAAAGGCATGACGCTGGAGTCGGTTGTCGAACTGGAAAATGGCAAGATGGTGATGGTCAGCGAATTCTTTAACGAAGACGATCCCGACTTCGATCACTCTCTCGACCAAAAAATGGCCATTAACTGGGTAGAAAGTTGGGAGGTCGTACTGGCTGATGAAGAACACAAGTAAATTCCAGAGTGTGGTGATCGTCACCATTGTCGGTTGGCTTGTGCTATTTGTCTTTCTGCCCAACCTGATGATCATTGGTACCAGCTTTTTGACCCGTGATGACGCAAACTTTGTCAAAATGGTCTTTACGCTGGAAAACTATGCCCGGCTGCTCGATCCGCTCTATTTCGAAGTGCTGCTTCATTCGCTGAATATGGCGCTGATTGCTACGCTTGCCTGTCTGGTTCTCGGCTACCCTTTTGCCTGGTTTTTGGTGAAACTGCCGGAGAAAGTGCGTCCATTGTTGTTGTTCCTGCTGATTGTTCCGTTCTGGACCAACTCGCTGATTCGCATCTATGGACTCAAAATCTTCCTCAGTACCAAAGGTTATCTCAACGAGTTTTTGCTGTGGCTTGGCGTCATTGATACGCCAATTCGTATCATGTTTACCCCCAGCGCGGTCATTATCGGCCTGGTTTACATTCTGCTGCCGTTTATGGTGATGCCGCTCTACTCGAGTATTGAGAAGCTGGATAAACCACTACTTGAAGCCGCACGCGATCTTGGTGCCAGTAAACTTCAGACCTTTACCCGCATCATTATTCCGTTAACGATGCCGGGGATTATTGCCGGTTGTCTGCTGGTCATGCTGCCCGCAATGGGGTTGTTCTACGTTTCCGACCTGATGGGTGGAGCGAAAAACCTGCTGATTGGTAACGTGATTAAGGTTCAGTTCCTCAATATTCGCGACTGGCCGTTTGGCGCCGCGACCAGCATCACGCTGACTGTCGTGATGGGGCTGATGCTCCTGATTTACTGGCGCGCATCCCGCTTACTGAACAGAAAAGCCAGCGAGTTAGGCGATTAAGCAGCGATAACCCCTGCCTGAATCATATTACGAGCCGGAAGTCTGATGACCTCCGGCTTTTTATTATTCACCTCTAATCATTAAGAGGTATTATTTTTCTTTGATGGCACGATAATATCAAACGTATCTATTTCATTTGAAATTTAACTTTCCCATTAATTAAGAATTAATATTTCCTTTCCAGACAACATAAGATTAATCCTGAAGAATAAATTAACTTATCACTCATTGCCGATAACAATTTGCACTGCATCACCGTTTAAATTAACAGTAAAAAACAGATGGCATATACTCAAAATCAATGTCTTTGATACGACCTGATAACATAACCCCTGCACTCAGAAGAACCTCAAGATAAAACAACATCTTAAAAAAATATATAATGCTGAATTTAATTGTTGAACAGGTTAATTCTTTAAATAGAATGAACTCATCAGACCACTGAAAAAGCTATCTTTGGGCATGGATGCTGAACTATCTGTAGGTAATAAAGGCCAGAGAAAAGATAGCTTTCTGAGTCCTATAACCTGAGAGTAAAATAATGAATAAAGTTTCAATGCTGTTAGCAATCGGCAGTTTATCCGTCATGTTGTCAGGCTGCGTGATCGCCCCGCCCCAGGGACGTGAGGCGTACAATCAAAGTCTGGAACAAAGTGGCTGTACACAAGTGGAAGATGCGAATGGTACCTGTGGTGAAGGCCAGCAACATCATCATAAGCATCACCACCATGATAAAAATATGATCACCCGTGATGGCGTTACGCTACCATCGTGCGCAGAGTTACCGGATGCCAGTCAGGCAGACAATGGCTCTCGCTGCTGGTATTAACTCAATACACTACCGAATGAGTATTAAATAACAACATGGGTATTATTAAAAATGCCCGAACGGTTCCTGGGAAAATTGTTCTGTGGGTTTTTATCGCCTACTGCCTGTTTTTCGTGGTGGAATTGTTTCGGTTCTACGATGGCATTAAAGGAATAGATTCTGTAGCAGGTTACGAGAATGCAACGCTGGCCGGATTTTTGGCGGCAGGCATTATTATCTTCGTACCTTTATTGCTCATTGGTTTATTGTTGGCATTTTTCACATGGTTAACGCGAGCAAAAGCTGGCAAATAATATTTAGACAGACAGGAAATAATGATGACGCTACGCATAAACGTATTCTTCATCATTAACATATTATTCTAACTATTCGCTTTCGGAGTATTAATAGATGAAAAGCAAGAAAATCACAACAGTGCTCATCCTGCTGATGGGAGGGTTCTATTTTCACAACGCATTGGCTATCAGTGAATCATACCGGGCACAGCTTGAAAAATCGGGTTGCACACAAGTTAGTGAAGCTAACGGAACGTGCAACATCCACCATACTCAGCGGCAAAATGCCGCACAAGCCAGTCGCCATCACGGACAGGTAGAGCCTGAAGCGGCAGCAGATGTTGCGCGCACTCTCGACCGTCACATTGCCGGGAAGTATCAAGGCGAAGCGGTAGATTATATGGAAGCCCTGGGTTGGGAATCGCAAAACGAAGAGCGCACTCGCTGGCGTAAAGCGGGTTTCACCGCACGGTTTGATATGGACCAAAGCAGCGGACAGGTTATGGGCGTCAGCGTACGTTAATCGGCCAGTCAGCTCCATCCGCGGGTGTCACAAACAACACTCGTCATTAAATCAGCCATTTTTTCCCGATAAGGGGGAAAATTGTTGTAAAATGCGCGGCCTCAAGTGATGGCCGCGTTTTTTTGCGTGCTGTTTAATCAGATAGTTTTGGAGAGATGTTGGAGATAAGGAAAAATTGAATCATTTCAATGCTCTGAAACTGTCCCCTCATCAGCACAAGGGGGTGGATCTCGAATGATCGGCAGACTGCTTCGCGGTGGTTTCATGACCGCCATTTATGCTTACCTGTATATTCCAATCATCATTTTGATTGTGAACTCTTTTAACAGCTCACGCTTTGGTATCAACTGGCAAGGTTTTACCACTAACTGGTACAGCCTGTTGATCAACAATGACAGCCTGCTGCAGGCCGCTCAACATTCGCTTACGATGGCTGTTGTTTCAGCAACCTTTGCCACACTGATCGGCTCACTCACGGCTGTCGCACTTTACCGCTACCGTTTTCGCGGGAAACCTTTTGTCAGCGGCATGTTATTCGTGGTGATGATGTCGCCTGATATTGTCATGGCAATTTCATTGTTAGTTCTGTTTATGCTGCTCGGGATCCAGCTGGGTTTCTGGTCGCTGCTGTTCTCGCATATCACCTTCTGCCTGCCTTTTGTGGTGGTGACCGTCTACTCGCGCCTGAAGGGCTTTGACGTACGTATGCTGGAAGCCGCGAAAGATCTGGGCGCCAGTGAAGTCACGATTCTGCGGAAAATTATTCTGCCGCTGGCGATGCCAGCAGTAGCCGCGGGTTGGTTGCTGAGTTTTACGCTATCGATGGATGATGTTGTTGTCTCATCGTTCGTGACCGGACCAAGTTATGAAATTCTGCCATTAAAAATCTACTCAATGGTTAAAGTCGGCGTGTCACCGGAAGTCAATGCGTTGGCCACCATTTTGTTAGTTCTGTCGCTGGTTATGGTTATTACCAGCCAGCTCGTCGCACGTGATAAAACCAAGGGCCACAAGGCTCACTATTCAGGGGACGTTAAATGAAAAAATGGTCACGCCACCTGCTTGCGGCAGGTGCTCTGGCACTGGGAATGAGTGCCGCTCACGCTAATGACAATAACACGCTCTATTTCTATAACTGGACCGAGTACGTTCCGCCGGGACTGCTTGAACAGTTTACAAAAGAGACGGGTATTAAGGTGATCTACTCGACCTATGAGTCGAACGAGACCATGTATGCCAAGCTCAAAACGTATAAGGATGGTGCTTACGATCTGGTGGTTCCTTCCACTTATTACGTCGATAAAATGCGCAAGGAAGGCATGATTCAGAAGATCGACAAGTCGAAGTTAACCAACTTCAACAACCTTGATCCTGAAATGCTTAACAAGCCGTTTGACCCGAATAATGACTACTCTATTCCGTATATCTGGGGCGCGACAGCGATTGGCATCAACAGCGATGCTATTGACCCGAAAACCGTGACAAGTTGGGCCGATCTGTGGAAACCGGAATATAAGGGGAGCCTGCTGTTAACGGATGATGCCCGTGAAGTATTCCAGGTGGCGCTGCGCAAACTGGGCTACTCAGGGAATACGACCGATCCGAAAGAGATTGAAGCCGCTTATAACGAGCTGAAGAAACTGATGCCTAACGTCGCGGCTTTCAACTCTGATAATCCGGCAAACCCGTATATGGAAGGCGAAGTCAATCTGGGCATGGTATGGAACGGCTCTGCGTTTGTTGCTCGTCAGGCAGGTACTCCGCTGGAAGTTGTGTGGCCGAAAGAAGGTGGGATTTTCTGGATGGACAGTCTGTCTATTCCGGCGAACGCCAAAAACAAAGAAGGCGCATTGAAGCTGATTAACTTCCTGCTGCGCCCGGATGTCGCCAAACAGGTTGCGGAAACGATTGGGTATCCCACACCAAACCTGGCCGCGCGTAAACTGCTTAAGCCGGACGTCGCGAACGATAAAACGCTTTATCCTGATGCTGAAACCATCAGCAAAGGTGAATGGCAGAACGACGTGGGTTCCGCCAGCGCGATTTATGAAGAGTATTATCAGAAGCTGAAAGCAGGACGCTAACCCCGCAAGGTCATCAAAGCCTGATAGCGCTTCGCGATTCAGGCTGACTCTCGGTGTCGTATTAAGCCGGGTGGGCAAATCGCCCACCCGGTACAATAAACCGATTAGAGCCCTTTCAGTAACTTTTCAACGAACTCAGGTACCACCTGGCTCGCCGGGCCGTAATACTTCTCTTCAAACTCGCTGCCTACCTGGCTGGGTTCGAGATTTAACTCCACCGTATGCGCGCCATGCAGTCGCGCTTCGTGCACAAAACCTGCCGCCGGATAGACATGCCCCGATGTGCCAATGGCGATGAAAACATCCGCCATTGCCAACGCCATATAGATTTCATCCATACCCAGCGGCATTTCGCCAAACCACACGACGTGTGGACGTAACGGTGCCGGAAACTGGCAGCAATGGCATTTATCTTCCGGGGTCACATCCCCTGTCCATTCCAAAATCTGCCCGCTTTGCGAACAGCGAACTTTGAGCAGTTCACCATGCATATGGATAACGTTCTGGCTACCTGCACGCTCGTGCAGATTATCAATGTTCTGTGTCACCAGCAAAAAACGGTCGCCCAGCGCTTCTTCAAGTTTTGCCAGTGCAATATGTGCCGCGTTAGGCTGAATTTCAGGCTGCTGCAACTGATGGCGACGCGCATTATAAAACGACTGCACCAGCCCCGGGTTGCGGCTAAATCCCTCTGGAGTGGCGACATCTTCAACCCGATGCTCTTCCCACAGACCATCGGCGGCACGGAAGGTACGAATCCCTGACTCGGCAGAGATCCCTGCTCCCGTCAGGACTAATACTCTTGGTTTTTCCATCAATTCAGGCACCACTCTGTCTCTGAAAAAGATCCGTTGACGCAAGCGATCGCGCAAATGGCGTTTATTTTTACGAAAACGGCTTAACCGATGACCCCGACGCGACAGCATAACAACCTCTTTGTATTAATCGGTAAGATGTAGGAAAGCGGCTCCGCGCATCCCACCCGCATCACCATGTCGTGCCCGTTCAATTCGCGGTACACGAGCGACCGGCAGCAGATGACGCGGAAGTCTATCCGCCAGTTGCGTCGTTATCGCGGTGAAATTCGACAAGCCACCGCCAATCACTACTAAATCAGGATCAACGATAGTCAGAATATTCCCCAGGCAAACTGCCAGCAAATCCAGATAACGTTCGACGTGGGCCCGCGCGTGTTCATCACCCTGTTCCCAGAGCGCGATAATCTCACGGGCATCCAGGGGTTGATGGTAGTAATGCTGATAAAGCCATGCAAATCCGCCACCGGAAAGATAGCTTTCGATACATCCCAACTGGCCGCATCCGCAGCGACGCAGCGGGAAGTCAAATCCCATCAGCGTCAGTGCATCCACTGGCAGACGAATATGACCAAACTCGCCGGTGATATAACTGCGCCCGGTAATGGATTTTCCGTTAAGCACTAAACCACCGCCGACACCCGTACCGAGGATTAACCCCATCACTAACGGGTATTGGGTGAACTCATCGTCCCAGGCTTCGGAGAGTGCAAAACAGTTGGCATCATTATCCAAGCGAACATCGCGATCCAGACGCGCACTCAGGTCGGCACGGAGCGGCCTGCCGCTGGCAGCGGGAACGTTAGCCGCATACAGCGTACCGTCTTCCGTTTCCGGCATTCCGGGAATGCCAATCCCCACGGAGCCCTTAACGCCAAAGCGCTGGTCTGCCTCTGTTACCAGCTCGCAAACCGCATCCAAAAAAGCGTCATAGCTGTCGCGAGGCGTAGGGACGCGTTTTTCCCATTGCAAACAACGCTGATTATCAAACACGCCCAGCGCAATTTTAGTCCCGCCGATGTCAAATCCGTAATACATCACCGCTCCTTATTATTTTTACTGGCCGCTAAGTACTCTCGCAGGATCAATATTACTGGCGCGCCGCGCCGGATACCAACTCGCCAAAAGACTCAGCAATAATGCCGTAACCAGCACGTAAACAACGTCCAGCCAGTGTAATTCGGATGGCAGGAAGTCAATAAAATAGATATCACCAGAGAGGAACTGATGACCGATAAGTGCTTCTATCCCGTTAATGATCGGCGTGAGTTGCAATGAGACAACAACACCAATAACGACACCTGTCAGGCTACCCAGCAGACCCGCCAGCAATCCATACCAGACAAAAATGGCACGAATTAACCCGTCTTTAGCCCCCAGCGTTCTTAATACCGCAATATCGCCGCTCTTGTCTTTTACCGCCATCACTAACGTTGAAACGATATTAAAACAGGCAACGCCAATGACCAGTACCATCGCCAGATACATAATGGCGCGGATCATCTGGATATCGCGATACATATAACCGTAGGTACCAATCCAACTTTTAATGTAGACATAGTTGTTGGTCACCTCACCGGCATCTCTGACCAGCTTATTGGCATTGAAGACATCGTTGACCTTGAGGGCGATCCCGGAAACGCTGGACCCCATCTCGAGGTATTGCTGCGCGTCTTCCATGGGGATCATGGCAAAGCTGTGATCGAGCTGCCCACTCAGTTGCAGAATCCCCGTGACGTGCAAACGCACACGTTTGGGCTGCATCAGCTTATGATCGGCGCTGGCGTTAGGGATCATAATCGACACCCAATCGCCCTGCTTCACCTTCAGCGCATCGGCAATGCCTTTCCCGATAATAATCTGCTGCTCACCGGCTTTAAAATTATCCCAGGCATGATTCTGGACAAACGAAGGCAGTGCACTCAAACGTTGTTCCTGTTTAGGATCAACGCCTTTCACCTGCACCGCGCGCAAATTTGCGCCGCTCTCTATCAGTCCGGTAAAGTTGATGTAGGGTGCCGCCGCCGCGATACCGGGCACTTTCTGCACCTTGTCCAGCGCTTCCTGCCAGTTGTTCCACGGCTGGTTAACCGCTTCTATCTCACCGTGCGGGACAACGGCGAGAATACGGTTATTCAGCTCACGCTCAAAACCGTTCATAGCACTCAAACCGACAATCAATACCGCCACGCCGAGCGCAATGCCGATGGTGGAAATAACAGAAATCAGCGAGACCATGCCGCCACGCCGCCGCCCACGGCTAAAGCGCAACCCAATCAATAACGATAAAGGCGAAGCCATTACTCTGCTCCCATCAGGCTCAGTTCGGCCGTCAGGCGACCGTCGCGCATTTCAAGCTGGCGACTCATGCGCTTCGCCAGTTGCAGATCGTGTGTCACGACCAGAAATGCCGTGCCCTGAGAACGATTCAGTTCACCCAGAAGTTCGAAAATGCTGTCAGCGTTGCGCGCATCCAGGTTACCGGTTGGTTCATCCGCCAACACCAGACGCGGGTTATTGACCAGCGCGCGTGCGATAGCTACACGCTGGCGCTCACCGCCTGAAAGCTCAGACGGGCGATGGCTGGCACGATGATCCAGCCCCACCGCCTTCAGCATCTCGCGGGCACGCTCGGTAATTTCTGCCGGTTTCTTCTTACCGATCAGCAACGGCATCGCCACGTTTTCCAGTGCGGTGAAATCCGGCAGCAAATGGTGGAACTGGTAGATAAACCCGAGCTTCTGATTACGCAGTTCCGCTTTTGCCGCAGACGAAAGTTTGCTCATGGGCTGTCCGCTAAAAATGACATCGCCCGATGTCGGCGTATCCAGTCCGCCCAGCAGATGCAGCAGCGTACTCTTGCCGGAGCCGGAGCTGCCGACAATCGCCATCATTTCGCCCTCGCCGACGCTAAAGCTGACATTGTGCAGTACATCAGTTTGCACAGTGCCTTCCTGATAGCGTTTGCACAGGTTGTCGCATTGCAACAGGATCTTATTCATAACGTAAAGCCTCAGCGGGTTGAGTGGCGGCAGCGCGCCAGGAAGGATACAGCGTAGACAGCAGTGCAATGGCCATCGCCACCAGCGCAATGACGATTACCTGCAGGGGTTCAATAGCAACAGGTAATGCCGCGCCATCCAGTAACGTCCCGATGATCGGCATCAGGTTATTCAACTGGCTGGCAAGCAATGCGCCCAGAACCGCGCCCAACAATGCGCCAATAATCCCGGCGCTGGCGCCCTGAACCATAAACACCATCATTATCTGTCGTGGTGTTAGCCCCTGAGTTTGTAAAATCGCCACTTCGCCTTGCTTCTCCATCACCATCAGACCCAGCGAGGTAATAATATTGAATGCCGCAACCGCCACGATCAGGCTCAACAACAGACCCATCATGTTTTTTTCCATGCGGACAGCCTGGAACAGTTCGCCTTTACGCTCACGCCAGTCCTGCCACTTCGTGCCCTGCGGCAGCGCTTGCTGACTCAGCGTATCAACCTTTAACGGCTCGTTCAGCCACAGACGCCAGCCGGTAATATTACCGGCCGGATAGCGCATCAGTCGCGATGCGTCCTGAATATTGGTCAGCATCTGGTAGCCATCGACTTCGCTGTTGGCGGCAAACGTACCGATTACCGTAAACAAGCGCTGGCTCGGCAGCCGCCCCATCGGGGTAAACTGACTGGCAGACGGTACCATCACGCGGATTTGATCGCCCCGGTTCACGCCCAGTTGCCCGGCAAGCTGCTCACCCAGGATGACATTATACTTACCCGGTTCGAGATCTGTTTGCTTCACATTGACCAGATACGGCGTAAGGGGATCTTTTTGTGCCGGGTCGATGCCCAGCATAACGCCAACCGCCACACTGCGCGCACTTTGCAAAACGACATCACCTGTCGTTAGCGGCGCAATACGGTTAACACCGTTCAATACCACGGCTTTTTCCGGTAGCTTTTGTGGGTTAATGGAGCCTTGCTCAGACGAGAGAATTGCCTGAGGCATCAGGCCAAGGATGTTATTTTGCAGCTCGCGCTCGAAACCGTTCATCACCGACAACACCGTAACCAGCGCCATTACCCCAAGAGTAATGCCGATGGTGGAGAGCCAGGAAACGAAGCGACCGAAGCGATCTGCAGCACGCCCACGCATGTAACGCAGGCCGATGAATAGAGCGACAGGTTGATACATGAAATCCGTCTGGTTGCTGTTAGCAAAGTCACGAGTATATAAGCGAAAGCAGAATGGGTAAATGACTGAACCGTAAGTGTTCGTCAGCTTTACGCTGAAAAGCATAAACAAATCAATCTTCTAAAGTTATCTCTCTTCTCATCCGCGTTTGATCCTGATCTTTATCTGAAAAAAATAAAATGCAGACGGTTACGCATTACAGGCGCCCCCGGTAACCGCAGGATGGCAATCTCTATCAAGCAACAGGAATACGCCATCACAATGAATAAAAAAGAACTATGGATTAATCAAATCAAAGGGTTGTGCATCTGTCTGGTGGTTATCTACCACTCGGTCATTACCTTTTACCCGCAACTCACCACGTTTCAGCACCCGCTTTCACCACTCCTGACGAAATGCTGGATCTACCTCAATCTCTACCTGGCGCCGTTTCGAATGCCGGTCTTTTTCTTTATATCGGGGTATCTGATCCGTCGCTACATCGACGACGAGCCCTGGGCAACCTGCGCGAATAAGCGGATCTGGCATATTGTCTGGGTGCTGGCTCTGTGGGGCGTAGTTCAGTGGCTGGCCATAAGCGCGCTCAATGACGGCTTAGCCCCGGAGCGTGATCTGACGCATACCGCCAACGCCGCCTATGCGGACTCCGTGGGTGAGTTTACGCGCGGCATGCTGACCGCCAGTACCAGCCTGTGGTATCTGTACGCCCTGGTCGTCTATTTTATTGTGTGCAAAATCCTCAGCCGCTGGGCGTCCCCCCTGCTGGTGCTGTTCGCGTTACTGAGCATCGCTATCAATTTCTTCCCGACGCCCTGGTGGGGAATGAACAGCGTAATACGTAACCTGCCCTGGTACTGTCTCG
This sequence comes from Citrobacter sp. Marseille-Q6884, assembly GCF_945906775.1. Lineage (NCBI taxonomy): Bacteria > Pseudomonadati > Pseudomonadota > Gammaproteobacteria > Enterobacterales > Enterobacteriaceae > Citrobacter > Citrobacter sp. Marseille-Q6884. The sequence goes on along the minus strand of NZ_CAMDRE010000001.1, from coordinate 3,159,373 downwards.
GCGCATGGTTTGGCGCAACGCTTATGATTGGGATTAAAGAGGTTCCACTGCGCCGTCACCCCATCATCGTGGCGATGAGCGTGATCCTGTCCATCATGGCATGGTGGGTAAATGTTTCGCTGTTCCTTTCGCTGCTTTCCATTGTGCTCATCATGAAGACGTTTTATCAGTTCGAGCAGCGCGTTGGCATGCGTGCTTCCAGTCCGTTAAGCGTCATTGGCGCAAACACCATCGCCATTTACACCACCCACCGTATCCTGGTTGAGTTCTTCAGCTTAACGTTAATCCCTAAAATTAATCACGCTGAATGGCCGGCGACAATGGAACTGACACTGCTGCTGATTTATCCGTTCGCCTGCCTGCTGCTCTGTACGCTGACAGGACTTGCGGTAAGGAAGATTTCACAAAAAACCGTCGCCGATTTGCTCTTTTCCCCGCCCTCTTTCGCGACCAACGCCCGCTAATCCCAACACTTTTTTTGCCCCCATTCGGGGGCGATTCAATTTGCTTATGAGAAACGATCACGGATAATAAAGAACATTGCTTATCAGACGTATACCTAAACGAGATCCTTACAACCGTTATGCCTGAACAACATCGTTACACGCTCCCAGCGAAAGCTGGCGATCAGCGCCAGTTAGGTGAACTTACCGGTGCCGCCTGCGCTACGCTGGTGGCAGAAATAGCCGAACACCACGCTGGTCCGGTGGTGCTCATCGCGCCGGACATGCAAAATGCCCTGCGCCTGCATGATGAAATACGTCAGTTCACCGATCAGATGGTGATGAACCTGGCAGACTGGGAAACGCTCCCTTACGACAGTTTTTCACCACATCAGGAAATCATCTCCTCACGGCTCTCAACGCTTTATCAGCTACCGTCGATGCAGCGCGGCGTGCTGATTGTACCGGTCAATACGCTGATGCAGCGCGTATGCCCGCACAGCTATCTGCACGGTCACGCGCTGGTGATGAAAAAGGGTCAGCGTCTGTCCCGTGACGCCCTGCGCGAGCAACTGGACAGTGCCGGTTACCGCCACGTTGATCAGGTGATGGAACACGGTGAATATGCCACGCGCGGCGCACTGCTGGATCTGTTCCCGATGGGCAGCGAGCTCCCTTACCGTCTTGATTTCTTTGATGATGAAATCGACAGTCTGCGGCTGTTTGACACAGACACTCAGCGCACGCTGGAAGAAGTCGAGGCCATTAACTTATTGCCTGCGCACGAATTCCCGACGGATAAAACGGCCATTGAGCTGTTCCGTAGCCAGTGGCGCGATACCTTTGAAGTTAAACGCGACGCCGAGCATATTTATCAGCAGGTCAGCAAAGGTACGCTGCCTGCCGGAATCGAATACTGGCAACCGCTGTTTTTCAGCGAGCCGCTGCCGCCACTGTTCAGCTACTTCCCCGCTAATACGCTGTTAGTGAATACCGGCGATCTGGAGACCAGCGCGGAACGCTTCCAGGCGGATACTTTCTCACGCTTTGAGAACCGGGGCGTCGATCCGATGCGCCCGCTTCTGCCACCAGAATCACTGTGGTTGCGCGTGGATGAGCTGTTCTCTGAACTTAAACGCTGGCCGCGCGTGCAGCTTAAAACCGAGAGCCTGCCGAAGAAAGCCGCGAATACCAACCTGGGATACCAGAAGCTGCCAGAACTGGCGGTACAGGCCCAGCAAAAAGCACCGCTGGATGCGCTACGCAAATTCCTCGAGGCCTTTAATGGCCCGGTGGTGTTCTCGGTTGAAAGCGAGGGTCGTCGTGAGGCGCTCGGTGAACTTCTCGCCCGTATCAAGATTGCGCCGAAGCGCATTTTGCGCCTCGATGAAGCCGTAGAGACTGGCCGTTACCTGATGATTGGCTCGGCAGAGCACGGGTTTATCGACACTAAGCGGAATCTGGCACTGATCTGCGAAAGTGACCTTCTCGGTGAGCGCGTGGCGCGCCGCCGTCAGGACTCGCGTCGCACGATCAACCCGGACACATTAATCCGTAACCTCGCTGAGCTGCACCCTGGCCAGCCGGTGGTTCATCTTGAACACGGTGTGGGTCGCTATGCGGGTATGACAACCCTGGAAGCAGGTGGTATTACGGGCGAATACCTGATGCTCACCTACGCCAACGACGCCAAACTGTATGTGCCAGTCTCCTCTTTACATCTGATCAGCCGCTACGCGGGTGGCGCAGAGGAGAATGCGCCGCTGCATAAACTCGGGGGCGACGCCTGGTCACGCGCACGTCAGAAAGCCGCTGAGAAAGTACGCGATGTGGCGGCCGAGCTGTTAGATATTTATGCGCAACGCGCAGCAAAAGAAGGTTTTGCTTTTAAACACGATCGTGAACAGTACCAGCTGTTTTGTGACAGCTTCCCCTTTGAAACGACGCCCGATCAGGCCCAGGCGATTAACGCAGTACTCAGCGATATGTGTCAGCCGCTGGCCATGGACCGTCTGGTCTGCGGCGATGTCGGGTTCGGTAAAACAGAAGTGGCGATGCGCGCCGCATTCCTGGCGGTAGAGAACCACAAACAGGTCGCCGTGCTGGTGCCGACCACCCTGCTCGCTCAGCAGCACTTCGACAACTTCCGTGACCGCTTTGCCAACTGGCCAGTGCGCATTGAGATGCTTTCCCGTTTTCGCAGCGCCAAAGAGCAGACGCAAATTCTGGAGCAGGTTGCTGAAGGGAAAATCGATATTCTCATCGGCACGCACAAACTGCTGCAAAGCGATGTGAAGCTCAAAGATTTGGGTCTGCTGATCGTCGATGAAGAACACCGGTTTGGCGTACGTCATAAAGAGCGTATTAAAGCAATGCGAGCTGACGTCGATATTCTGACCCTGACCGCAACGCCGATTCCACGTACGCTCAATATGGCAATGAGCGGCATGCGCGATCTGTCAATCATCGCTACCCCGCCTGCCCGCCGTCTGGCGGTCAAAACGTTTGTCCGCGAATATGACAATCTGGTGGTACGTGAGGCGATTCTGCGTGAGGTACTGCGCGGCGGCCAGGTCTATTATCTGTTCAACGATGTTGAAAACATTCATAAAACCGCCGACCGACTGGCGGAACTGGTGCCGGAAGCGCGTATTGCCATCGGCCACGGGCAAATGCGTGAGCGCGAACTGGAACGGGTGATGAACGATTTCCACCACCAGCGCTTTAACGTACTGGTGTGCACCACGATAATTGAAACCGGGATCGATATCCCGACCGCTAACACCATTATCATTGAACGTGCAGACCACTTTGGCCTGGCGCAGTTGCATCAGTTGCGTGGGCGCGTCGGACGCTCGCATCACCAGGCCTATGCCTGGCTGTTGACGCCGCATCCCAAAGCCATGACCACCGACGCGCAGAAACGCCTCGAAGCCATTGCATCGCTGGAAGACCTGGGCGCAGGATTTGCCCTGGCAACCCATGACCTCGAAATTCGTGGCGCGGGGGAACTGCTGGGAGAAGATCAGAGCGGCTCCATGGAAACCATCGGTTTCTCGTTGTATATGGAGCTCCTGGAAAACGCGGTTGATGCGCTCAAAGCGGGGCGTGAACCGTCGCTGGAAGATCTCACCAGTCAACAAACCGAAGTTGAACTGCGGATGCCGTCATTGTTACCTGACAACTACATTCCGGATGTTAATACGCGCCTGTCGTTCTATAAACGCATCGCCAGCGCGAAGAATGAAAATGAGCTGGAGGAAATTAAGGTCGAGCTGATAGACCGTTTTGGTCTGCTCCCCGACCCGGCCCGTACATTGCTGGACATTGCCCGTTTACGCCAGCAGGCGCAAAAACTGGGCATCAGGAAACTTGAAGGCAATGAAAAAGGTGGCACGATTGAATTTGCAGAGAAAAACCACGTCAACCCGGTCTGGCTGATTGGTTTACTGCAAAAGCAACCGCAGCATTTCCGCCTCGACGGTCCAACGCGGCTGAAGTTCATGCAGGATCTGGCTGAGCGTAAAACACGTATCGACTGGGTGCGTCAGTTTATGCGCCAGCTCGAAGAAAACGCGGTGGCCTAGAGCCGGATGCCGGGTTATGGTGCAACGCCTTACCCGGCATACTCAGCTGTTAATGTCAGGCTCGCCCACCTTTCCTGTTGAAATTTACAACACTTTGCACTTCCCCTGCACTTCAAAACACATCAACCCTTCATAATGCCCAATTGATTAGTTTTTATAATAACCTTTTGATTTGTGGTGATAATGACAAATACGCGACTCTCTCGCTGGCTCTCGTTTTTTACGCTTGCCGCGACCCTGGCGCTGGCACTTCCTGCGCAGGCAAATACCTGGCCGTTGCCTCCTCCCGGAAGCAAGGTCGTGGGTAAAAACACGGTTCACGTTGTCGAAAACAACGGGGGCTCACTGGAAGCGATTGCGAAAAAATACAACGTGGGATTTTTGGCGCTGCTTCAGGCTAATCCCGGCGTCGATCCTTTCGTACCGCGCGCGGGTAGCGTGTTGACGATTCCGCTACAAACGCTGCTACCAGACGCGCCGCGCGAAGGGATTGTGATTAACCTCGCCGAATTGCGTCTTTATTACTACCATCCGGGTAAAAATTCGGTGACCGTCTATCCCATTGGGATCGGCCAGTTAGGTGGTGACACCCTGACACCGACCATGGTGACCACCATTTCAGACAAACGCGCCAATCCTACCTGGACGCCAACCGCGAACATCCGTGCTCGTTATAAAGCACAGGGTATAGACCTCCCTGCCGTTGTGCCTGCCGGACCGGATAACCCGATGGGCCATCACGCTATTCGCCTGGCAGCTTACGGCGGCGTCTATTTGTTGCACGGTACCAACGCCGATTTTGGCATTGGTATGCGTGTCAGTTCAGGCTGTATTCGCCTGCGTGATGGTGATATTGAAACCTTGTTCCGTCAGGTCACGCCAGGAACCAAAGTCAATATTATCAACACCCCGATCAAAGCATCTGTGGAACCTGACGGTGTGCGTCTGGTTGAAGTTCACCAGCCACTATCAGAAAAAATTAATGATGACCCGCAGCTGCTGCCAATCGTGCTGAACGCGTCAATGCAGAACTTCAAAAATGCAGCGCAAACGGATACCGAGGTAATGGAACACGCAATGGAACTGCGCTCTGGAATGCCCGTAGACGTGACTCGTCATCAGGACGTCACTCAGCAAACACTGTAAATTTAACCGATAAAAAAGCCCCGCTGAATGTTGTTATTCAGCGGGGCTTTTTATTTAACTCGCAGTGGCATTGCGATGGGTTAAAACTTATTTGTAGATAACAGCCGTTCCGTGAAGGGTGTTAGGACCGGTAACGGAAGTAATGCGGAATGATTTCGCACCCATCTCATCAGCTTTCTGCGCCAGTTGATCTTCCAGAGAACCTAAGTTGGTCCCAGCATTAGCAGAAATAATACCGACTTTCTGTTGGCCTGCAGGTGTTGCCTGAACTTCAACAGCTGCAAAGCTGGCGAATGAAAGAGAGCTCAGGACGGTAGCAAGAAGGAGCGTTTTTACGTTTTTCATAATGGTAACCTTTGGCAGATGAATGTATGTCGCAAGCATTAACTTAACGATCGATAGGTAAATCATAGATGTGATCTGCGTCACACGTCAACATTTTTTATAATGATCGTTATATAAAATGCAAAGGCCTTATTTTTCATATCAATAGCAACCAATTATTTTTATCGTGAATCCGCTGGAGAGTGAGGGTAAATATTTTTATAATGGTTGTTCAATAAACCCAACCAGGTACAACGGCATCATGACAACTGAAACGACAGGTTGTGCAAAAAAAAGCCGTGGCCGACCGAAAGTGTTCGACAGGGAAGCCGCGCTTGATAAGGCCATGACACTCTTCTGGCAGCACGGGTACGAAGCGACATCGCTTTCCGACCTTGTGGAAGCAACCGGAGCTAAAGCCCCCACGCTCTATGCGGAATTTACCAATAAAGAAGGATTATTTCGCGCCGTGCTGGACCGCTACATCAGCCGATTCGCGGCAAAACACGAAGCGCAGTTGTTTTGTGAAGAGAAAAGTCTTGAATCCGCACTGGAGGACTATTTCACGGCAATCGCAACCTGTTTCACCAGCGAGGACACCCCGGCAGGATGTTTTATGATTAACACCTCCGCGACGCTTGCCGCCTCCTCCCGCGAAATTGCGCATACAGTTAAATCCCGGCACGCCATGCAAGAGCAGACGCTTGCTCAGTTTCTTCACCAACGGCAGGAACATGGCGAAATTCCAGCGCACTGTGATGCACAAAAGCTGGCTGAATTCCTGAACTGTATATTACAAGGGATGTCGATTAGCGCCCGCGAAGGCGCATCGTTCGAAAAACTGATGCAGATAACCCGTACAACCTTACGGCTGTGGCCAGAACTGCTTAAAGATTCCTGATTTCCCCCTCCGCACACTTTGATGATATCACCGGGAGTTGATGACGCCCCCGGTGAATTTCACACACCATTACCCCTACATTTCTCATTACTTTCATGGATTTAAGGCATTGTTTTTGTAAAAAGCATTGATAATGCCAATTATTATCAGCAATATTCGCATTTGTTTTAACATCCGTTTCACAATGTAACCTTCGGTTTCCAGACCGCGATAACAAAAACAGACCGACTTTTTTGAAAAGGAATACCAATGAATAAGCGTCTTTGGGTGCTCAATCCTCTCTTATTGTCTTTAACCCTACCGGCAATGGCGGCTGAGGAAGAAGATCTCATCGTCAGTGCCAACCGTAGCCAGCGGACCGTTGCGGAAATGGCGCAAACGACCTGGGTTATCGAAGGAAGTGAGATTGAGCAGCAAGTACAGGGCGGTAAAGAGTTTAAGGATGTCCTCGCTCAGTTGATCCCCGGCATCGATGTCAGTAGCCAGGGACGGACAAACTACGGCATGAACATGCGCGGTCGCGCCATCGTTGTGCTGATTGACGGTGTCCGTCTGAACTCTTCCCGCACCGACAGTCGCCAGCTTGATTCCATTGACCCTTTTAATATTGCTCACATCGAAGTTATTTCGGGTGCGACATCGCTTTATGGCGGCGGTAGTACCGGTGGGTTGATCAATATCGTTACCAAAAAAGGCCAGCCTGAGCGTGAAGTTGAGCTTGAACTGGGCAGTAAAAGCGGGTTCAACAACAGTAACGACCATGACGAACGCGTTGCCGCCGCGGTCAGTGGCGGGACTGACCGCGCTTCCGGGCGCATGTCCGTGGCTTATCAACGGTTTGGCGGCTGGTATGACGGCAACAACGACGCCTTACTGCTGGATAATACTCAAACCGGTCTGCAGCATTCCGACCGCCTGGATATCATGGGCACAGGGACGATTGAACTGGATGACAATCGCCAGCTGCAACTGGTCACACAGTACTATAAGAGCCAGGGCGATGACGATTATGGACTGGACCTGGGCGAGAATATGTCTGCGGTAACGGGAGCCGGGAAAGCCTGGACCAGCAGCGGTCTGAATTCTGATCGTATTCCCGGTACAGAGCGTCATCTGATTAGCCTGCAATATTCAGATGCCAATTTCTTTGGTCAGAATCTGGTTAGCCAGATCTATTACCGTGACGAATCGTTAAAATTCTACCCCTTCCCAACGTTAAGCAAAGGTAAGGTGACCAGTTTCTCCGCATCGCAACAGGATACCGACCAGTTTGGCGCCAAAATTACCCTCAATAGCCAGTTGATGGATAACTGGGAGCTGACGTGGGGTATCGATGCCGATCACGAAACTTTCGATTCCAATCAGAAATTCTTTGATCTTGCCTGGTCCCTGCCCTCTGGCGGGATGGATAACCGCACGGCCTATACCACCGGACGCTACCCGGGTTACAGCATCACCAACTTCGCGCCTTTCCTGCAAAACAGTTATGACATTAATGACATCTTTACGCTGAGCGCTGGTGTGCGATACCAGTGGACTGAAAACAGGGTTGATGACTTTATCGGCTATACGCAACAGCAAGGCATCGCAACCGGTCTGGCAAATTCCGCCGATGCTATTCCGGGTGGTAAAACCGATTACGATAACGTCCTGTTTAACGCCGGTATCCTCGCCCATCTGACCGACCGTCAGCAGACATGGTTTAACTTCTCCCAGGGCGTGGAGCTTCCTGACCCGGGGAAATACTATGGTAACGGAACCTACTCGCTGGTTGGCGATCATTATCAACTCCTGCGCAGCGTCAACGTAGCGGATTCACGCCTGGAAGGCATTAAAGTTAACTCTTTCGAACTGGGATGGCGTTACACGGGCGATAGCCTGCGCACACAGTTGGCCGCCTATTACTCCACGTCCGATAAATCTATCGTCGTTAACCGTAGCGATATGACCATTAACGTTCAACCTGACGACCGCCGGATTTATGGTCTTGAAGGCGCAGTGGATTATTTCATTGCGGACACTGACTGGAGCGTGGGGAGTAACTTCAATATTATAAAATCAGAAGTGAAACAGAACGGGAAATGGCAGAAATGGGATGTCACTCTGGCCTCTCCGTCAAAAGCAACAGCGTGGGTCGGCTGGGCACCTGAACCCTGGTCATTGCGTGTGCAGAGCCAGCAAACATTTGATCTGAGCGACGCCAGCGGCAACAAGCTGGACGGATATAACACCATGGACTTTATCGGCAGCTATCAGCTCCCTCTGGGTAAACTGACCTTTAGCGTTGAAAACCTGCTGAACGAAGAATATACCACCCTCTGGGGACAACGTGCGCCGCTGCTCTATAGCCCAACGTACGGTAGCCCATCCTTGTATGAATACAAAGGCCGTGGACGTACATTTGGTCTGAACTACGCCCTAACCTTCTGATAAAAAAAGCCCCCCAGCCTGAGCGAATGGGGGGCTAATTGATGTACAGCGTAAAGCTATTTTATGCTTTGTTATTCAGAACCAACTGGCCGTTGTTATCCAGTGGAATTTGCGACCCGGGATCTTTATCCATTCGGATTTTGCCCTGCTGATCGCCAATTTTGTATGTTACGTCGTAGCCAAGCATTTTCTCAGACTTGTCGTACACCGTTTTACAGCGCTGCTGCGTTGTGGTGTAGGTATCGTTTTCCTGCATTGACCCCTGGATCTGGTTGCCGGCATATCCCCCACCTAACGCACCCGCTACGGTCGCAATATCTTTACCACGCCCGCCACCGAACTGATGACCGATGACACCACCCGCTACCGCACCCAGCACGGAACCCGCGATACGGTTTTCATCTTGTACCGGCTTACGGTGCGTAACCGTCACGTTCCGGCACTCCTGGCGCGGTGTTTTTACTGACTCTTTAATCGGGGTTGCAGAAACCACTTGTGCATACTGTGGGCCACGCTCAAAAACGTTCAGACTGGCCACCGCTGCAACACCCAGCGCAGCAGCTACGCCAATCCCTATACCCGCCAACATTGATTTATTCACGGGACTTCCTCCTTTTTTGCTATTAGCAACAACTTTGCAACAAGATGTGAGGAATGCCAATCGGAATGGGGATGAAAATAGCGTGAGGGTGCTGCAAAACAGCATGATTCAGAGAACTCTGAAGAAGGTGCCGGATAAACACAGTGTTATCCGGCAAGATACGTCTATGATTAATGCAGTTTCAGGCGTGGGCGGATCACACGGTTAATACTGCCGACCAACATCATCAGCCCGGTTTTAAAGTAACCGTGCAGCGCAATCTGGTGCATACGGTACAACGAGATGTACACAAAGCGAGCAATACGCCCTTCCACCATCATCGAACCGCGCGTCAGGTTCCCCATCAGGCTACCGACGGTAGAGAAGTTAGAAAGCGAAACCAAAGAGCCGTGGTCTTTATACTGATACGCTTTCAGGGCTTTACCATTCATCTGCGCTAGAATGTTGTTCAACGCGCAGGATGCCATCTGATGTGCAGCCTGAGCACGTGGTGGAACAAAGCCACCTTCCGGACGAGCACAGGAAGCACAGTCACCAATCGCGTAAACGTCAGGATCGCGCGTGGTTTGCAGCGTAGGCTCCACCACCAGCTGGTTGATGCGGTTTGTTTCCAGACCACCAATCTCTTTCATAAAGTCTGGCGCTTTGATACCCGCTGCCCACACCATCAGATCGGCTTTAATGTATTCACCGTCTTTAGTGTGCAGACCGCCTTCATCAGCGCTGGTCACCATCGTCTGAGTCAGTACACGGACACCCAGTTTGGTCAGTTCATTATGCGCGGCGCTGGAAATACGCGGCGGCAACGCAGGCAGAATACGTTCACCGGCTTCCACCAGCGTCACGTTTAGCGCTTCGTTGGTCAGCCCTTTGTACCCATAGCTGTGCAGCTGTTTTACCGCATTGTGCAGTTCAGCAGAGAGTTCTACACCCGTCGCCCCGCCGCCCACAATAGCAATATTCACTTTTCCGTTCGCGCCCAGGCTCGCGGAGTATTTTAAAAACAGGTTCAGCATTTCCTGGTGGAAACGACGCGCCTGGTGCGGGTTATCGAGGAAAATGCAGTTTTCTTTTACGCCCGGCGTGTTGAAGTCGTTGGACGTACTGCCCAATGCCATCACCAGTGTGTCATACGGCACTTTACGCTCAGGCACCAGAAGTTCGCCTTTCTCATCGCGTAACTCAGCAATGGTGATAGTCTTGGCTTCACGGTCGATATCCATCACCGAGCCCAGCTGAAACTGGAAGCCATGATTTCGGGCATGTGCCAGATAGCTCAGCGCATCTACACCTTCATCCAGTGACCCAGTCGCCACTTCGTGCAATAAAGGTTTCCACAGATGGCTATGGTTTCTATCTACCAGCGTGATTTTTGCCTTTTTCTTACGACCCAGTTTTTTACCCAGCTGCGTCGCCATTTCCAGTCCGCCAGCACCGCCGCCGACAATCACGATCCTTTTCAATGGTGTAGTCAACGTGACCCCCTCAAATTTATTAACCAATTGTTAATTAAAAGTTATTGACATAGCCTTTAATTAACAACAAGTTACGGTAATGAAAATGTTCTTCGAGAGTGAGAATAACACGAACGGTGCATTGGTCATACCAAAATTGATGTGCATCAAGTTTTAATGCTGAAAAGATAGACAACCCAAATGTAAAGGACAAAAAAACCAGCCCGAAGGCTGGTTTAATTAACATTTAATGAATGACTAACCTAACGTCTTGAAGGCTTTGATGCGCTGCAAATGCGTGGAGATATTCTTGAACTTATGCGTTTGTTCTTCATCCCATACTATTTCATAGAAATGGTGCAGCTCTTCTGACGATCGCTGACTGTTCAGCGCTTCATCATGGCGTGACAGGATAACCAGGCAGCGGTCGCGATTCTTTTCACGGAAGTTGGTCACGCATTTTGTGGCGATGTCCGCATACTCTTCGGGCCTGTCGATTTTCCCTTCCATGTTCTCGTACGGGAACAGGTTAGGATTAAACACCACCTGGCGAATATCACACAGGAAACCAATCCGTTCAGCCCAGTAGCCACCCAGCCCCACGCCGCAAATCAACGGCCTGTCGTCCACATTAAGTTGCAACATTTTATCTACTTCTTTCAGCAGATGCTGCATATCATGTTTAGGATGCCGTGTACTGTAGCTAATCAGCCTGACATCCGGGTCGATGAATTGCAGCTGCAATACTTTCTCGTGGTTGCCCGGGCTGTTAGAGTCAAAACCGTGTAAATAGATAATCATCGCATCCTCACCAAACTTGCGTTAATGACCTGCTTTCTCTTCCTGCCAACGCTCATGAAGCTGGTTGAGCTGGGCGCTGATCGTTTTCCAGCGTGCCGAGTCCATCAGTTCCTGACGCGAAAATGAACCTTTATGATACAAACGTGTAACACGTTCCGCATTGATCGGCGACAGATTATCTAACACACTGACAGCTCCCTTACGATTATTGCAGACCAGGATCATATCGCAACCTGCATCGAGCGATGCTTGTCCACGTTCCGCGTAACTTCCCATGATCGCCGCACCTTCCATCGACAGATCGTCAGAGAAAATGACGCCTTCGAAGCCAAGCTCCTGACGTAGCACCGTTTTCAGCCAGTGAGGAGAGCCACTCGCCGGACGCGGGTCCACCTCACTATAAATGACGTGTGCTGGCATAATCGCATCAAGTTTATTTTCCGTAATCAGTGACTTGAACACCGACATATCTTTAGCGCGAATCTCGGCTTCCGGTCGCGGATCGGTCGGCGTTTCTTTGTGTGAATCCGCCGTCACCGCGCCATGGCCGGGGAAATGTTTACCGGTGGTTTTCATGCCTGCAGCATGCATGCCGTCAATAAAACGGCTCGCCATTGCCAGCGCTTTCGCGGGATCGGCATGATAAGAACGCTCACCAATCGCAGCGCTGATATGCCCCACATCCAGTACCGGCGCAAAACTGATGTCGATATCCATGGCGATCATTTCACTGGCCATGAGCCATCCTGCATCCTCAGCCAGTTTTCCGCCCACTTCCAGGCCGTGTAACGCGGCAAAGGATTGTGCCGCAGGCAGGCGAGTAAAGCCCTCGCGAAAACGCTGAACACGTCCCCCTTCCTGATCCACCGCCACCACCAGGTGATTACGTGACGCCGCGCGAATCTGACGAACCAGTTCACGCAACTGTTCCGGGTCGTGGTAATTTCGGGTAAAGAGGATCAACCCACCCACCAGCGGATGTGCCAGAATCTCGCGCTCTTCCGCGTCCAGCTCATACCCTTCAACATCCAACATTACTGGACCCACACTGCTCTCCTTATCCTTTCATTGTAAGCTGCCGCCAGGTTTCATCGGCCAGCCTGATAAATTGTCTCTCGCCGGTTTGTTGCCAGCGATACTCGAACCAGCCCGCTTTCAACATCATCACCCAGGGTTGCCATTGGCAGACCTGTCGCCACAGGGTTTCAGGTTCAATATGCGCCTTCTGCGCATAGGCGTTAACCAGTTGTCGATGCTGAGACTCATCGGCGACCCACACTGCCGCCAGTTCCAGCGCAATATCGCCATCCCCGGCATACTCCCAGTCGATCAACCGCAGCCCTGACGCCGTATGCACGATATTGTCGCCGTGGACATCCATATGCAATGGTACCAGGCGCAATGGGCGAGGCTCCCGCCGTTTTCTTAACTGCTTGAGCACACGTAACCAACGCAACGTTCGACGCGCAGGATCGCTGGACTGCCAGTACTGTTCGAGTAACGGCAACATGCTAACCCGCCAGCCAAAACAGGGTTGTTGATGAAGATGATACAGTAAGCCTGCGAGTTCGTCGGCTTCCGGTAATCTGGATTCTACCTTACCGTGAAAATAGCCCACTGCCATCCACCCTCGCGTATAAAAATGCGGTCTGGGCGCCAGGCTTTCCGGCAGGCTTTTCAACGCATGATAGTGGCGTAAAAAATGCGCCTCGGGGGCGTAGGGATCATGATGACAACGAAGCACGACGCGGTGGGAATGGTGTTCGATGATACAGCTCCCGCCGCTCAAGCCGCTTTGGTTGGCCACGACGGGGTGATACTGCGGAAAATAGCGCGACAACACCTCGTCGCGCGTCATTCTGTTATTGTTGCTGAACCGCACCTTTACCTGACCAGATTATCTCGCCAGTTTGTACCAGCATTAATTGCATTTGCAGTGAAGGCGAATTGACGTTACCGGATGCGCTGGAATAGAGCACATACTGTGCGCCAACGTTACGGGCAATACCAATCGCTTTACTGCGCGTACCCAGACTGTCGTTTGGTGACAGACCTAACTGTTGCTTGGCCAGTGACAATTGCTGTGCAGAAACCAGGGTAAATTTCCCATTATTCGCCAGCGCATTACGCAGTGTTTCCGTTGCCTCGCCTGCATTCAAAGAGCCATTGGTACGGTTATTCACGCTATCAACCAGCAGAACCCCACCGGCTTTGACACCCTCGGCCTGAAGCATTTTCCCGACCATCGGCTGCATGGCACCGTTCCAGTCATAATGACGTTGCCGTGGGGTCGGTTGTGCCGTTTGATCTTCATGTTCAATCGGACCCGGTTGCTGCGGAATGGTAGGCACCGTAGGGACAACCGGTACGGGCTGTTGCGGCTGCGCGGGTTGCTCCGGCACCGGCTTGACTTCCTCAACCGGTGCAGGCTCACGTTGCGCCACACAACCAGAGAGGAACATCGCCAGCGCGGCAATCAATGCGTAGCGATTCATTTTGATCATCAAGATTCACCCCTTACAAATAAAGATAAAGTCTAACTTTGTGCGCCCCCAGAAAATTGGCGCTGCCGTACAGCGTCACCGCCGAACGTGCCGGAATAGTGATGCTGCGTGGCGCTTCCAGAGGGTGCATCTCCAACCCTCTGGCGTCATACCAGTAAAACCGGTAGTGAACGGTGACAGGTTCTTGTCTTTCGTTATAGAGTCGCGAGGATGCCGAGGCCTGAATATCAGACGTGGTTAATACGGGTTGTTCTGCTGATATCCCCGCAGCCAGTATCGTTGATTCCATCACCAGGGTCTGTTCGTCACTGACCGGAATTTCGGGATGTGAACGACAGCCAGCCAGTAGCAGCAAGCTCAACGACAGTGCAATGCATCCTCTCGTCATGATCAAAGGCCTTTATGCGCAAGCATTGGACCCAACGCACGGCCTCCCAGCAGATGCATATGAATGTGATACACCTCCTGGCCCCCGTGGCGATTCGTATTCATGATCAAACGGTAACCGTCTTCGGCAATGCCTTCCTGTTCAGCTATTTTCGCGGCAACCGTGACCATTCTGCCCAGCGCCTGTTCGTGTTCGGCCGTAACATCGTTAACGGTAGGGATCAGGACGTTAGGAATGATCAGGATATGCGTAGGTGCCTGCGGAGAAATATCACGAAACGCGGTGACCAGTTCGTCCTGGTACACGATATCAGAGGGAATTTCACGACGAATAATTTTGCTGAATATAGTTTCTTCTGCCACGACATTTTCCTTTTTCATTAAGAGCCTTGCGTTGTGCATGCTACGCCGGGTCACTCTGCGAGTATAGAGTATGAGCGAGTTACTCACGCTCTTTCAACTTTAACCCTCGATTATTTAAGCCAAAAACGCTTCCAGTGCTGTTCTTATAACCATTTCCCAACGCGATAGCCCAGCAATAGTACTGAAACATTATTTCATTTATGGCTGTTGCATCTGTTTACACATTGAATGTAAATGCGTATATTTCGCATTTGTATTTACATGCAATTTAAATAGTTAACACCTAAAGGGTTCACCTCAGACACGTGTCATTCGAACCCAATATTAATAATAATCAAGGACCTTCAGATGTCTTTTCCAACATTCGACAGGGATAACTCGCCCCAATTTACTGTAGCCCCCTCTTTGCTCGCCGCCTGCATTGCCATAGCGTTGCTCCCCTCTACGAGCGTTGCTGCGCCTACAGAGGAAACCGTGATCGTTGAAGGTTCTGCCTCTGCTACATCCAGCGAAGCGCAGGATTACAGCGTCAAATCAACCACTGCGGGCACAAAAATGCAGATGACGCAGCGTGATATCCCGCAATCCGTCAGCATTGTCAGCCTGCAGCGCATGGAAGATCAGCAGCTACAAACGCTGGGCGATGTAATGGATAACACGTTAGGGATCAGCAAAAGCCAGGCGGATTCGGATCGCAGCAGTTATTTCTCCCGCGGTTTCCAGATTGATAATTACATGGTTGATGGCATTCCAACCTACTTTGAGTCACGTTGGAATCTCGGCGATGCGCTGTCCGATATGGCTCTGTTTGAACGTGTGGAAGTCGTTCGTGGCGCGAACGGTTTAATGACCGGCACTGGCAACCCTTCCGCTTCCATTAATATGATTCGAAAACATGCGACAAGTCGTGAGTTTACGGGAAATGTTTCGGCAGAATATGGCAGCTGGAACAAACAGCGCTATGTGACAGATTTACAAAGTCCACTGACGGCAGAGGGCAATGTCCGCGCTCGCATTGTGACGGGGTATCAGAACAACGATTCCTGGCTTGATCGCTACAACAGCGAAAAGATGTTCTTCTCCGGAATTGTTGATGCCGATCTCGGCGATACCACCCTTTTGTCTGCAGGGTATGAATATCAGCGCATTGATGTGAACAGCCCGACCTGGGGTGGTTTACCGCGCTGGAATACCGATGGCAGCAAAAACAGCTATGACCGCTCGCGCAGTACGGCTCCTGACTGGGCCTACAATGATAAAGACATCAACAAAGTCTTTGTCACCCTTAAACAGCGTTTTGCCGGGACCTGGCAGGCGACCATGAACGCCACCCACTCAGAGGTCAAATTCGACAGTAAAACGATGTATATCGATGCCTATGTCGATAAGAACACCGGCATGCTGGTTGGCCCGTATTCTAACTATGGTCCGGGTTATGATTATGTCGGTGGCACCGGCTGGAACAGTGGAAAACGCAAAGTAGATGCTGTCGATCTGTTTGCCGACGGTGGCTATGACCTGTTTGGTCGTCAACATAATCTGATGGTGGGCGGCAGCTACAGTAAGCAAAACAACCGTTATGACAGTGCATGGGCGAACGTTTTCCCGAGCGAACTGGGCAGCTTTTATAACTTCAATGGCAACTTCCCTGAAACCCTCTGGAGCCCCCAGAGTCTGGCGCAGGACGATACCACGCATATGAAGTCACTGTATGCCGCAACGCGCATCTCGCTGGCCGATCCCCTGCATTTAATTCTGGGCGCACGCTATACCAACTGGCGCATCGATACTCTGACCTACAGCATGGAGAAAAACCACACCACGCCGTATGCGGGTCTGGTTTATGACATCGACGACAACTGGTCAACGTACGCCAGTTATACCTCTATCTTCCAGCCGCAGAATGAGCGAGACAGCTCGGGCAAATATCTGTCCCCTATTACCGGCAACAACTACGAGGTGGGTCTGAAGTCGGACTGGATGAATAGTCGTCTGACGACAACTCTGGCGGTGTTCCGTATAGAGCAGGACAACCTGGGCCAGTCTACCGGCGTCCCGATCGCCGGCAGTAATGGTGAAACGGCCTATAAAGCAACGGATGGCACGGTCAGTAAAGGGGTCGAATTTGAAGTTAACGGTGCGATTACAGATAACTGGCAGATGACTTTCGGCGCGACGCGTTATGTCGCAGAAGACAATGAAGGGAATGCGGTGAACCCAAATCTGCCGCGTACCAGCGTAAAAGTGTTCACCCGTTATCGCCTGCCGACAATTCCCGAGCTCACCGTTGGCGGCGGTGTTAACTGGCAGAACCGAGTTTATAGCGATACCGTTACCCCTTACGGCACCTTCCGTGCAGAACAAGGGAGTTATACGCTTGTGGATCTGTTCACCCGTTATCAGATCACGAAAAACTTCACCATTCAGGGCAATATCAATAACCTGTTTGATAAAACCTACGACACCAACGTTGAAGGTTCTATCGTCTATGGCGAACCGCGTAACGTCAGTCTCACAGCAAGTTATCAATTCTGATAGTACCCACAGCGACACACGTCCACCTGCACGTCAGGTGGACCAGACCGCATCTGAACGTTGAGGAGAAACCTGTGGTGCTAAAAAGCAAAAAACCCGCTCAGTTTCCTGAGCAGGCTTCTTAAATATGGCTCCTCTGACTGGACTCGAACCAGTGACATACGGATTAACAGTCCGCCGTTCTACCGACTGAACTACAGAGGAATCGTGTGAACGAGGCGAATATTAGCGATGCCCATCCGCATTGTCAAAGCCTGAATGTATAAAGACGATCGTTTGCTGAAATATTCCTCATTTCGGCGCTTATTCAGGCGCAACAGGTTGTTTTATACACTTTTCACGTTCAGGGCGTGGGTATTTCCATAACCATCGACCGCTCACCATTCGCCAATAAAACAGCGCCGCGCGTACTGCCCAATCGAAGAACATCCCCATCCAGACGCCGATGACACCCCATCCTAATACGATCCCGAGGGTATAACCGGCTACAACACGACAGCCCCACATACCTAACATGGAAACCCACATTGCAAAACGTGCATCTCGTGCGCCTTTAAACCCAGCAGGAAGAACCCAGGATGCTGCCCATATCGGCATAAACGCGGCGTTGAGCCAAATCAGAATGACTATGACCTCTTTTACGTCCTGATCGTGGGTATAGAAGGAGGCCATCACTCCGGCAAAGGGGGCCGTCAGCCACGCAATTGCGGTTAATCCAATCGTGGACAACCAAAATACGTGCCGTAACTGGATTTCCGCCTGAGCAATCTGGCCGTTTCCCAGACGCCTGCCGGATATGATCGTGGAAGCAGAACCCAACGCGTTACCTGGAAGGTTGATCAAAGCAGCAATAGAAAACGCGATAAAGTTGCCCGCAATCACGCTGGTCCCCATGCCAGACACAAACATCTGGGTTAACAGCTTTCCGCCATTAAACAGCACGGATTCTATACTGGCAGGAATACCGATCCCCATGACTTCCCAGATAATGGCGAGGTTCAGGGGCTTAAAATAGCTTTTAAGGGGAATACGCAGCGCCGGATTAAACCCCACCATCAAGACGCAGATAATGGCGACGGCACCAATGTAGCGGGAAATCGTCAAGCCCAGCCCTGCCCCGACGAATCCCAGCCCTTGCCAGGAAAAAATACCGTAAATAAGGATGCTACTGATGATGATGTTCAGTATGTTCATACCGCCGTTAATGAGCAGCGGTATCTTGGTATTCCCGGCACCACGAAGCGCCCCACTGCCGATCAACGCAATGGCCGCTGCCGGGTAACTGAGCACCGTCAATTCCAGGTACGTCAGCGCCAGCGCTTTGACCTCGGGTGTTGCCTCCCCGGCAACGACATCAATAATCTGTTCGCCAAAATAGTGAATGACCGCCGCCAGCACGACTGCGAAAATCGTCATGATGACCAGTGATTGTCTGGCTGCCGCTCTGGCGCGGCGACGGTCTCGTTTCCCAAGGCTAAAGGCAACGACCACCGTGGTGCCCAGATCGATGGCAGCGAAAAATGCCATGATCACCATATTGAAACTGTCGGCAAGACCGACACCCGCCATGGCTTCTTTACCTAACCAACTCACCAGGAAGGTACTGAGCACCCCCATCAGCAGGACACAGGTATTTTCCAGAAAAATGGGCACGGCAAGCGGGGTGATTTCGCGCCAAAAAAGAACTTTATAGCTCTTACGTTTGGCATACCAGGGCGTACGGGAAACGACCCGGTGTAGGGCTGCGGACACGTTCAAAGTGAACCTTAATGAGAAAAGTTGAAACCTCATTTCAAATAATGAGGGAGAATCAAAAAAGCTGCAAAGATTTTTCCAGATAAAATGTCTGTAAATGCAACAAGCTGTTGAGAGAAGCATCAATTAATCCCCAATACGAAAAATGGGGTTTGACAAAAGTTTTTTCGCCGCTAAGATATGCCTCCACAACGATTCCTCTGTAGTTCAGTCGGTAGAACGGCGGACTGTTAATCCGTATGTCACTGGTTCGAGTCCAGTCAGAGGAGCCATATTTAAGAAGCCCGCTTATCGCGGGCTTTTTGTTTTATATCTGATAGTCAATCATCACATCGTCGGGTTCCATCGCCTGTCGCTTAATCTCTTCCACTGACAGACCTGCATTACATAGCTCAATGAACCGCCAGACGTAATTACGCTGTAACTGACCGCGTTTCAGGCCAAGCCAGACCGTATTCGCATCAAATAAATGCCGGGTATCAAGGCGGGTTAACGTGCCCTCTTCCTGCTCACCGCTTGATTGCTCCGCGACTATCCCAATACCTAACCCCAACGCCACATAGGTTTTGATCACATCTGAATCCTGTGCGCTGAGGACAATACCCGGCTGCAGCCCTTTACGCGCAAATGCCTCATCAATACGAGAACGCCCCGTAATGCCCTGGCGATAGGTAATGAGCGGCCAGTGAGCAATAGATTCCAGCGTCAGCAAAGGGGTCTGTGTTAACGGATGATCGTGCGGGACGAGGAGGCTGTGATGCCATCTGAACCACGGAAAGGCGACCAACAGCGGGTCGCTACTTAACCGCTCGCTGGCAATACCAATGTCTGCCCCACCATTTTGCAAAAGCACATCAATCTCTTGCGGCGTTCCCTGGATGAGCTCCAGACGAACCTCGGGAAAGAGTTCACGAAATGCTTTAATCACCGCGGGCAGGCTATAACGCGCCTGGGTATGCGTCGTGGCAATCGTCAGAACACCGGATGTGTCATTGGTGAACAGATCTGCAAGTCGGCGCACATTGCCGGCCTCGTTGAGAATACGCTCAGCGATAACCAGCAAGGCCTTGCCCGGTTCAGTCATACCAAGCAGACGCTTCCCCCGCCGGATAAATATTTCAATGCCAAGCTCATCTTCAAGTTCACGAATATGCCGGCTTACCCCCGACTGCGAGGTATAAAGAATATTCGCGACTTCCGTCAGGTTGTAATCCTGACGTGCCGCCTCGCGGATTATTTTAAGTTGCTGGAAATTCACATTTGGCTCCGGGTACATCAGACATTACGCTATTGTTAAAGTCTGATGCCCGGCATAACAAATAATAAAAACCTGCATCTTATTCCCGCCGGGAATAAGGTTTAACTGACCAGCTGCAGTTCCCGGTTTTCCAGCGCAGGACGGCTGACCAACGACAACAGGATGTCTTTCACCGCTTGTGCTTGCGGCGATAAACTTCCTCTGGCAGACATGTTTAATGACAATGGCAGATTCATCGAAGGTGTTGTAATACGCGCCATCCAGCCATTCGCGGCCTTACATAAGGCACGAGCTGCCGACTCAGGTAAAACCGTTACCCCCATACCGCTGGCAATGGCAGCCGTTAAGGTAGAAATAGAATCAATTTCACCGATCACTTTGGCTGTTAAGCGGCGGAGTGAAAAGGCCTCGTCGACACGTAATCGAACCGCACTGTAATCGCGCGGAAGCAACAGACTCATCTGGGCTACGGCGGTTAAATCCACACTTTGCCCCGGACAGTCGCGCGTGCCGACCAGAAAAAGATCTTCTTTTAAGAGCGGTTGACTGGAGATGCCCGCCACCGGTGAACGCTCGTAAAGTACCGCCATGTCGAGTTGACCACTGAGCAGTTTATCGTTGAGCACGGCACCACTGTTTTCATGCAAATAGATCAGGACATCCGGTAACTCGGCGCGTACTGACTGGAGTAACGGCATGGTGATGGATGACGCCGCAGTGCCTGGGGCAAGACCAATCGAGACCTGGCCGCTCAGCGTCTGCCCCACATTATTGACCGCAAGCTGCGCCTGTTCGCATTGGCGTAAAATCGTCCGGGCATGGGTATATAGCACTTTCCCTGCGTCAGTCGGCGTTACCCCCCGCTTGGTGCGGATCAATAGCTGTTGATTCAGTTCACCTTCCAGCGTAGCAACCTGCTGACTCAACGCGGGTTGCGCGATGTGCAACACTTCCGCTGCCTGGGTCAGGCTACCAATATCGACGATTTTTACGAAGTATTTCAGTCGTCTGAAGTTCATTTTGCCTCCTGTCGGAATACCAGAACCCGTGCTGGCACGTCGTATTAACCAGGATTGCAAGATGCTTGCCAGTTTCCCCTGAATGCAGGTGACACCGCTGAACCCCCATCAAATACGGTTCGGCGGTAATAAATAAAGTTAATTTCCCCTTTCCACTATTTTTCACCTGCCCCACAGCGGGTAGCGGCGCACCAGAATGGAGCAAAAAGAGTAAAAGATCGAAAGTTCACCGCTTTGCTGTTTTTGTCAGCAAACAAACACCTAATTGCATTTCCCCCTTTGACAACCTCAACGCCCATCGCTAATATGCGCCTCGTTCACACGATTCCTCTGTAGTTCAGTCGGTAGAACGGCGGACTGTTAATCCGTATGTCACTGGTTCGAGTCCAGTCAGAGGAGCCAAATTTAAGAAGCCTGCTCAGGAAACTGAGCAGGCTTTTTGCTTTTACCCATTTCTGAAAAATGGGAGGCCCAATTTGAGGATCATTTCAACTCGATTGTGGAGTCCCTCCTCCCCTTTCTGTCGCTAGAATCACCTGTTAACGTCAGAAATCATAGTACAAATCCATAGTGAGACCCGTCCGGTAGTTCAACGTCAAGGCGAAGTTTTCCACCCGCTGCCTCAACATAGCGTTTGAGCGTAGAGAGTTTCAGGTCTCGGCCAGGCTTTTCCATTCCTGCAACAGTAGGCTGCTTGATACCCAGAACATCAGCCATTTCAACCTGCGTTTTTTGCACCTTCTCGCGCAGTTCAGCAAGATGAATATTGAGCAGGATGTCCGTCGCCATCACTTGCGCTTCGGCCACAACGTCAGGTTTTTCATCCGCAATAAGCTGCTCCAGCGTTCTGCCCATCGCGTTACTCCTTCTCTTCAAATGTATTCAGCCAATTAGTGAATTCCCGATCCGCAAGCGGGAGCATCTCATCATAAAAACGCTTTTCATTGCCAACCTTAAGTCCGGCACAAAGCACAATACCGGTACGTATCGGATCAAAAGCGAAAAACGCCCGTATGGGATCGCCCCGACTCTGAATACGCAACTCTTTCATGTTGCTATAGCAGGAGTCTCTGAGCGTATCAGCGTACGGTCTGGACAACCCAGGTCCTTTTTCCCGCAGGACCATCAGCGCAGCAAGCACGCGAGTCCGGTCGCTATCATTGAGCGAGGTAAACCAGCGATCAAACGTATCCGTTGTTTTTATTGTCCACACGGGACCTCCCTTAAATATAGGTTAAATACGATATAGGTGCAAAGCTATAGTAAGGAGTGTGACGCGTTGAGATAAAAGAGGCATGTGTCTTTGGGGGGAAGTTGAAAGCGTATTCCAGTATTTAACAGATGAAGGGCAAAGCATTCACCCTTTTAGAGGCAGTATCGAAAAATAATCGCGGGAATTGATGGATCACGTGGTTGACCAGAATTGTCTGGAGAGGAAAGGAAGCACCCACCTCACCCGCCGCATGCATATCACATCGTTGATTAAAGTTATGTAAATGCAAATCGTTTAAACTTTGCATTTATTGTAAGTGCTAGTGATTATCATTTATTGTACGCGGGCCAAAAGTACGAGCTCCTGCTCGGGTTACTGTACGTTCCAATTACTCTGGGATATAAACGATGAATGCTCTGCCTCGCACCGGACTGCGCCGTATCACGCTTGCATCTGCTCTAACCCTCTCTGTCAGCCTGCCGGTTTTTGCTCAGGATACATTAACGCTTTATACCACGCGTGAACCGGGCCTGATTCAGCCCTTACTGGATAGCTGGACTCAAACCAGCGGCATAAAAGTCAGTACGGTTTATATTAAGGATGGCATGCTCGAGCGTGTGAAAGCGGAAGGTAAAAACTCCCCTGCCGACCTGCTGATGACGGTTGATGCAGGTAACCTTATCGATTTAGTCGAAGCTGGCGTCACCCAGCCCGTGCAATCCGAAGCGCTTAAGACGGCCATTCCGGCCAACCTGCGCGGAGCAGATAATCAGTGGTTTGCACTTTCTATGCGAGCCCGCGTGCTTTATGCCGAGAAGTCCATGCCGATTGATAACTGGCATTACGAACAACTCGCGAGCCCGGAGTACAAAGGTAAAGTTTGCATCCGCTCAGGACAGCATCCCTACAATACCGCACTGATTGCCGCCATGATTGCCCATCACGGTGAAGCCAAAACTGAAGAATGGCTGCGCGGCGTGAAAGCTAACCTTGCACGTAAAGCGACCGGCGGCGACCGTGACGTTGCCCGTGATATTCTCGGTGGTATTTGTGATATTGGTCTGGCGAACTCGTATTACGTCGGGCATATGAAAAATGCCAAAGAAGGCAGTGATGCGCGTCGTTGGGGTGATGCGATTAAAGTGGTTAAACCTACCTTCGAGAAAGGCGGTACACACGTCAATATCAGTGGCGCTGCCGTGGCCCGTTATGCGCCGAATAAAGCAGATGCCGTTAAGCTGATGGAATATCTGGTTTCCGCACCTGCGCAACAGCAGTATGCGAAGGCAAACTTTGAGTATCCGGTACTGAAAGGCGTTACGCTCGACCCGGTTATCAGTGCCACAATCGGTGAAATCGATGTCGATAAGATCCCATTAACCGAAATCGTTAAGTACCGTAAACAAGCAAGTCTTCTGGTAGATAAAGTTGGATTCGATCAATAAATCACTGCAGTTTCCGACATTACGCGGCCTGGTTTCCGGGCCGCAGTCGTTATTAACGCCGTTGCACCTTGGCGCGCTGTGTGTGGCACTGGGTGTGCTGACACCTGTTATTGCGCTGATCTGGCAGGCCACGCAGGCTGACTTATCCCATTGGGATAATCTCATCACTTTTGTATTACCTGCCGCGTTAAAAAACACCGTACTCTTGCTGGCGGGCGTCGCCGTGATGGTCGGCGTCATTGGCGTTGGCAGCGCATGGGCAGTAACTGCATGGGATTTTCCCGGCCGAAAAATACTCAGTTGGGCGCTGTTGCTGCCGCTGGCAATGCCGACCTATATCGTCGCTTTCGCCTGGCTGGATTTGTTGCATCCCATTGGTCCGCTGCAAACATTCATCCGTTTCTTACTCGGTTTCGACAGCCCGCGGCAGTTTCGTCTGCCTGATTTACGCTCCCTGTCCGGCGCGATTATTTTGCTCGGACTCGTGCTGTATCCTTACGTTTATCTGACAACCCGCGCCATGTTTATTAGTCAGCCGGCTCATTTACTGGAAGCCGCACGTACGCTGGGATGCAGCGCTGCCGGAACATTTTTTCGCGTGGCTCTGCCCATGGCACGTCCGGCGCTGGCCGTAGGTATCAGTCTCGCGCTTCTGGAAACGCTCAACGACATTGGCGCATCAGAGTTTCTCGGCGTACAAACGTTGACGGTCACCGTCTATACCACATGGATTTCACGCTCTGATCTCTCCGCCGCTGCACAAATCGCCTGCATGATGCTGATGTTTATATTCCTTATTCTGACGCTGGAATTTTATGGCCGCAGAAAACAAGGATTCAGCAGCCGCAACCTGCGGGAGATTCAACCGACACGCGTGTACGGCTGGCGAGGATGGCTTCTCGGCGCAGTCATCGCACTGCCGGTTATTTTGGGGTTCCTTGCCCCGGTACTGTTTTTAATGTGGGAGAGCGCCAAAAGGCTGGGTGAAGATAATCCGATTTCTGCCTCGTTGCTTTCAGCATTACAAAATACGCTGACACTGGCCGCAGGAACCACGCTGGTCGTGGTCTGCGTCAGTTTACTGGTGGCATGGAGTGCTCGTCACAGCGCTGCAGACAACGCCATGCCCGGCTTTCGCCGCGGCGTCATGCGTCTGGCGTCGTTAGGTTACGCCGTGCCTGGCACTATTCTGGCCATCGGTTTTCTCACACCTGCGATGGCGGTAGATCGCTGGCTGGCCGACTTGCTGAATACACGCGGATTACCGTTGATGTCGGCCGGTATTTTGCTGGTGATTTGCTGCGCGATGCGCTTTCAGGCGATTGCCATCGGTGCCCTGGATTCGGGATTAGGGCGAATCCCCCCTTCCCTTGAACAGGCTTCCCGTTTATTGGGTGAGAATGGCGCTGGCACATTTGCGCGCGTTCACTTCCCGCTCCTGCGACCCGCGATAGTCAGCAGTGCATTACTGGTTTTTGCAGATGCGATGAAAGAGCTGCCAACCACGCTGCTTTTACGCCCGGTAAACTTCGAAACGCTGGCAACATTGCTGTATGCCGAAGCCGCGCGGGGAACCTATGAAGAAGGCGCGATTGCCGCGCTACTGATCGTTTTAGCAGGCACGCTACCGGTTATTTTATTGGTGCGTCACCAAATGACGCGCCGGGGTTAAGAGAATCACAATGTCAGAAATTGCATTACGCCTTCAGGATGTGCATGTTGCCTACGGCAATAGCCAGCAAGCGGTGCTGACCGGGTTTTCCATGGCTGTGCGCAAAGGGGAAATCGCTTGTCTGCTGGGTGCCTCAGGTTGTGGGAAAACGACCGTACTTCGTGCGGTTGCCGGGTTTGAACGTCTGCAACGCGGTGAAATTTATGTTTCACAACGACGCGTTGCAGGGCCCGAAATTCACCTGCCGCCGGAAAAACGGCATGTCGGCATGGTCTTTCAGGAATATGCATTATTCCCCCATCTGACGGCACAACAAAACGTAGCCTTTGGCTTACGACGGACACCGCGTGAAGAGCAGCAGGCCAGGGTCGCTGAACTGTTGAAAATGGTGGAATTACACAGCCACGCCGACCGTTATCCTCATGAGCTTTCAGGCGGGCAGCAACAGCGTATTGCGTTAGCGCGCGCGCTGGCTCCGCGGCCTGAGATTCTGCTGCTGGATGAACCCTTTTCCAGTCTTGATAAAAACACTCGAGAACGTCTGGGTGGCGAGGTTCGCGATATATTACGCGCAGCCGGGCAAACCGCGCTGTTGGTGACGCACAGTGAGCACGAAGCGCAATTGATGGCAGACCATATCGGCTTTGTGAAAATGGGGCAGTATCACGGTCAACAAGCGGTCAGTATTCGCTGACCGCAAAGAAAATACCGCGTGTCGCTGATCAGTATTTTTGTATCTGGCTGATATTCACCGGCATCCCGGAACGACGCTCCAGGGTCGCATTCGCGCGATTAACATCGATACCACTGCCGGTGATAAACGTGCGCAACGCGGGTGTGACGGGCAGCGGAACCTTTCTGTCTGACTCATATTCAGAGCGATTACGGGACAGCGGCTCATGAACCTCAACCCAGCGGGTGCCGTCTGGCTCAGCCGTGTATTTGATGGGCCTGTCGATCAATTGAACACGCGTCCCAACCGGCACGGTATCAAACAGGTATTTGATATCGTCATTGCGCAGACGAATACAGCCCTGGCTCACTCGCAAGCCAATGCCAAAATTGGCGTTTGTGCCGTGGATGGCATAGAGCCTGCCAATATATATCGCATAGAGCCCCATCGGGTTGTCGGGTCCGGCGGGCACAAACGCAGGTAACGTCTCGCCTCGCGCGGCATATTCACGTCGGGTATTCGCCGTTGGCGTCCAGCCAGGCGCCTCCTGCTTGCGCTCTACCGCAGTAACCCAGTTGCGCGGCGTTTCCCTCCCTGCCTGACCGATACCGATCGGTAAGATCTCAACCGTATTTGTATCTTTGGGATAATAGTAAAGGCGCATTTCTGCGACGTTAATGACAATCCCTTCACGCACGGTATCCGGCAAAATAATCTGCTGCGGCACAACCAGCGTTGACCCCGACTTAGGCAAAAAAACATCCACACCGGGATTGGCTTCGAGCATGTTGCTCAAGCCTTGCCCGTACTGGGCAGCAAATGCCTCCAGCGGCTGAGTATTTCCTGATGGCACCGTAATTGTCAGAGGACTCCCCACCAGACGACTTCCCTCGGGTGGCAGCGGATAACTCACTGCCTGCGATCCCTGACTCGCGAGCAGCATGATGAGTGAACATAACAGTTTTACACGACGCATCATTTTCCTTTCCTTCGTCGCAGCAGATATCCGTTAATTATAGCTTTTTTATCTGTTTTTCGGGATTACAACGGACACAAACAAGAAGAAACCCCGCCTTGAGCGGGGTTCAGATTGACTATGCTTCCTTTCCATCCGGCAGCACAATATTACTGGCGGCTAAATGCCCCATATTGTTGTACATCGCGCAGGCGGCTTCGACAATCGGCATCGCCAGCGCAGCGCCACTCCCCTCGCCTAAGCGCATGCCCATATTGAGATACGGATCCAGCTCCAGATGTGCCAGTGCGGTTCGGGCGCCTTTCTCGGCGGAGAAATGCGATGGGATCAGATATGGCTTAATCTCCGGCGCAATCTGGCAGGCGGCGAGTGCGGCCGAATAGGAGAGGAATCCATCCAGCAGGACAGGCAAGCCGCAGGAAGCTGCACCTAACATCACGCCGGCCATACCGACAAGATCAAACCCGCCCACTTTTGCCAGCACATCGACACCGTCGCGGGGATCGGGCTGATTGATGGCAATCGCACGACGGACAACATCCACCTTATTCCCCACCCGCGAAAGCGGCAGGTTGGCGCCAATACCCACCACATCCTCGGCATCGCTGCCGGTCAACACGCTGACAATGGCCGCTGCTGGCGTGGTGTTCGCCATACCCAGCTCACCGACACCAAACAGCGTCACACCCTCTTTCGCTAATTCACGGGTATAGCGGATGACTTCCAGCAGCAGCTCTTCTGCCTGAGAGCGGCTCATTGCCGGCCCTTCAGCAATATTTCCACAGCCGCGCGCCACGCGCATATTGACCACGCCAGGGATCGGATCAGCGTCAATCCCCACGTCAATCACATGCACCTTTGCCCCCGCCTGAGCCGCCAGAACACAAACGCCGGTCGTCCCACGCGTCATATTTGCGGCCTGAATCGCCGTGACCACTTTGGGCGAAACGGCAACGCCCTCATCCCACACACCGTGGTCGGCGCACATCACCAGCATCGCTTTCCCCCCTACGCGCGGCTCCCCTTTCAGCCCCGGCATACCCGCCAGCTGTACGGCAAGGGATTCGAGTCGTCCAAGGCTACCAGGCGGCTTAAGTAAACCATCAATGTGCTGCTGTGCGCGCAGCATCGCAGCACTATCGGGTACAGGGATCATCTGGAGTAAAGAGGATAAAGTCTGCATAAGGGTTCTCAATGTGTTAGCTGACTCAAAGCAGAGCCAGTAAGAAGATCAACTCGCCAAGTTCTATGGCCGCACCGAGCGTATCGCCGGTTTGTCCACCCAACGTACGTTTTAATAATTGCCCAAGAATAAACACTGCCACCATCGTAACGACCAGCGCCGCCACGCCGCGCATGCCGGGGAGCAGAACGGCGGCAAGGATCGCCGCAAACCCCAGCGTAACGCAGGTTTGTCGTCCAGTAACTTTGCCAATAAAGACATTTCCCAACCCTTCTTCGCGGGCATAACGATGCCGGTACATCAGCAGAACCGCAGTTCCCCGACCGGCGACACAGGCCGCCGCCAGCGCTGCCAGCATCGGCGTTCCGCGCAGTGCCAGCTCACTGACCACCAGTACTTTTGCCAGCAAAACAAAGATTAACGCCAGGCCGCCATGTGTCCCCAGGCGGCTGTCGCGCATAATTTCCAGCATCCGCTCACGACGACGAGCGGAAAAAATGCCATCACAGGTATCCGCCAGACCGTCCAGATGAAAACCGCCTGTCAGTAGCGCCAGTGCCAGAACGCTAAACAGGGCCGCCAGCGGAATACCGCACCATGGCTGCAATACCATAAAAACCAGCCCTGACAGTCCCCCCAGCACAACGCCAATGAGCGGGAACATGACGATCCCGCGAGAATACTGTTCGAAATCGAGTCCTTGCGACCAACGTGCAGGAACAGGCAAGCGGCTGATAAAAGAGAGCATTGCCCAGAACAACTTACTCATTTAATTTTGACTCCAATACCAGATACCACCAGCCAGACCTCATCGGCGGCCGCCGCCAGGCGCTGGTTAACACGTCCGGCAATATCACGAAAATGCCGCGCCAGACGATTCTCCGGAACAATCCCCATCCCCACTTCGTTTGTCACCAGAACGATCTTTGCCGGGCAACGTTGACAGGCTTCGATCAACAAACGCATCTCGGCCTCAATAGACTGTTCCATTGCCGCGTAATCCCAACTGTCAGGATCGCTGTCACCGCCCAACGCAAAGAGCAGATTGGTCACCATCGTGGTGATGCACTCCAGTAAAATCGCCTCTTGCGGATCGTTCATCGCCGTTATCAGATCATCAAGATGTTGCCAGCGCTCGGCGGTACGCCAGTGTGTGGGACGACCATCACGATGGTGCTGAATACGTGCTGCCATCTCCTCATCAAAAATCTGTGAGGTCGCGATATAGAGGACACTCGGTGCGTCAGCGATCAGCGCCTCTGCATGCCGACTTTTGCCGCTACGCGCGCCGCCGGTAACCAGAATCATCATACTGGCTCCCGATGTTGCTGCATGATGGTATAAATTTTTTCAATATCGATGTGTTGCCGCATCGCATCCGCCAGCAGATCAAACTGCTGCGATTTATATTGCGCGTAATGGAAGGTTGAATCCAGTGGTGCTAAGCCTTTGCGCGTACGCAGACCATTAACCAGCGCGCGGGTGAACTGATCGCTATCGAACAGACCGTGGAGATAAGTGCCAAACGCCAGACCGTCATGACTGACGGCACCGTCAGCCACGCTGCCGCCATCTTTATCCAGTGTCATCACTGACTGGCATTCTCCTGATAATTCCGTTTCACCCATGTGAATTTCATAACCGCGTACGGAGAGTCCCGCCACACCCGCCAGCCAGTCAGGAAGCGCTGGCAACATCTGCCCCTCGACCAGAGTCGTTGTTTTGTGCCGGGCAAAATGGGTTACCGTATTGAGCAGTCCCAGTCCGGGCTGAGTACCCAAACCAGACTCCACCTCATCAATGATGGTGTCACCGAGCATCTGATAGCCGCCGCAGATGCCGACGACCGGTACGTTCTGTTGGTGTAACTGCATCACACCATGCGCCATGCCGCTTTCACGTAACCAGACCAGATCGCCGAGCGTATTTTTGCTGCCCGGCAGGATCACCAAATCAACCCCTGCCAGCTCCTCCGGTTGACGAACATAACGTACGCGGACATCAGGTTGTGCGGCCAGCGCATTAAAATCCGTAAAGTTAGAGATATGCGGCAGTTGAACAACGGCAATCTCAATGTCGCGTTTGTCAGTGCGCAAATATTTGCCTTTTTGCAGCGCAACCCCATCTTCATCTTCCAGATCGACATCCAGCCACGGCATAACGCCAAGCACAGGCACGCCGGTCAGCGCTTCAATTTGTTCAATGCCCGAGTAAAGCAGGGCCACATCGCCGCGAAATTTATTAATGATGACGCCTTTGACTCTGGCGCGTTCGTGGTCGCGCAGCAGCGCCAGGGTGCCGTAAATGGAGGCGAACACCCCACCGCGGTCGATATCAGCAACCAAAATAACCGGACACTGCGCCATTTCGGCCATGCCCATATTAACGATATCGCGATCGCGCAGGTTAATTTCAGCCGGACTGCCCGCACCTTCCAGCACCAGAACATCAAATTCCTGCGCCAGGCTGTTATAGACCGAAAGAATCTGTTCACGCAGTCGCGGCTTGTACTCGTGATAGCTCACCGCATCCATATCGGTTGCGACTTTCCCCATCAATACGACCTGAGCTTTGCGATCGCTGGTTGGTTTAAGTAGCACAGGGTTCATGCGCACATCCGGCGTGATCCCGGCAGCCTCGGCCTGAAAAATTTGCGCGCGCCCCATCTCTTTACCTTCTGGGGTAATGCCGGAGTTCAGTGCCATGTTCTGCGATTTAAACGGCGCTGTACGCAGTCCATCCTGGTAAAAAATACGACACAGCCCGGCGACCAGTACGCTTTTGCCTACATCAGATGCCGTACCCTGCAACATTATTGCCTGCGTCATGACGCCTCCTTCAGTGCGTTCTCTCGCATACAGCTAAAAAATTCAGCCTCTGTTTTACACAGCGGAAAGCCTAACTGTGTATGCAGTTTTACCAGCCAGGGCTGAGTTAATCCGGCTTGTTCAATGAGATCCGTGCGGGCAAATACCTCACCCGGTGTGCCGTGCGCCAGCACTTCACCCCGGCGTAAAACATAAACCGCATCGCTCACTTCATAGATAAGGTCAATATCATGGCTGGAAATAACCACGTGGTTTCCCTGCGACACAATACGTTTGATGATTTCAATCATCTGCGCACGACCGGATGGATCCAGACCCGCAGTCGGTTCATCCAGTAACAGATATTGCGCCTGCAGCACCAGCGCCCCGGCAATCGCCACACGTTTCTTTTGCCCGTGGCTTAAACATTGAATGGGTTGATGGCGGAAATGCTGCGCGTCTACCAGCGTCAGGGTATCGTCCACCCGGCGGGCAATTTCGGCTTCATCCACGCCCAGATTGCGCAGACTGAATGCGATGTCACTGTCGATGTCGGTATAAAAGATTTGCTGATCGGGGTCCTGAAATACGGTTGCCACCTGCTGGCGCAGCGCCAGCAGACCACGCTTACTGTAATCCAGTGGTTTCCCTTGCCACATTACCGCGCCCTGTTGGGGGCGCAGTAAGCCACTAAGATTCATAAACAGCGTAGATTTTCCGCATCCGTTCGCCCCTACCAGTCCAGTGACGGCATGCGGAGAAAAGTCCAGCGTTAGCCCTTTGAGGATGGGATCATCCTGATAGCGAAACCAAAGCGCAGAGGTGGCAAGCATACTTTTCCTTACAGGTGAAAATCACCCTGATACAGTTTGATATCCAGTGTGGTGGTCATTTGTTGATAGCGGATCAACACGCGCGTAAACAACAATCCCACCAGCATCGCCAGCGAGCGATAACCCAACGGCAAGCTACGATAACCAAAACGCAGCGTTTGTGCGCGGTGAATGGCCAGCGCTTCGTCTAACAGGATAAAAATAAATCGCCAGGTCAGCAGGATCTGTTCAGTGAGCAGTCGCGGAACATGCGCACGTTTGAGCAGAATAATGAGCTGCGGAAATGGCAGGTTCAACACCAGCCAGAACGTTGCCGCCAGCGCCGCCAGGCTACGCCAGAAGGTTTCATTCGCGGTCTGTACGCCCATTGCCGTGATCCCCAGCCAGTAGCTGCCTACCGGAAAGCTTGCCAGTAAGGTGTGCGGATCGCGGCTCACGCTAAATAAAATCGTCACGACGCCCACCACCAGAAACCCAAACGGCAATGCCATCCAGCGGCACCAGCGCCAGAAAGAAATACGCAACAGCCAACAGGTCAACGCAGCAATGAGCAATAGCTCCAGACCCTGCCCCAACGGGGGCAGAGTAAAAGCCAGGATCATCATCACCAACCAGAGCAGGAATTTCCGCTGTGGCGAAACATTGAACCAGCGGCTCTGGTAACTCAGCCTGTCAAGTCCGGTCATCACGGCGTTGTCTGCCTTTGGTATAACCCAGGATATAGAAAATCACCGCCGCACCCAGCGATCCCTGAAGCGTAAACAGCAGACTTTCAATCTCGCCGCTGGCTGGCTCATATAACGGCTGGAACCAGGGCTCATAATGCGGGGCAATCGCCTGAATCTGGCTTTCCGCCTCGCCATCCGAGCCACCGTATTCACCACCGTGATTGATAAAGAACGGCAGGATCACCAGCGCAATCACCATCCCTAACAGAATCAGCGTCTTTTTCATCGTTAATGTCCTTGTGCGGTAATCAACTGACGTTTGGTTAACTGGTCATAAATCATGACGGTGAGTAGCCCTTCCGCAATAGCGATTG
Organism: Citrobacter sp. Marseille-Q6884; assembly: GCF_945906775.1. Lineage (NCBI taxonomy): Bacteria > Pseudomonadati > Pseudomonadota > Gammaproteobacteria > Enterobacterales > Enterobacteriaceae > Citrobacter > Citrobacter sp. Marseille-Q6884. Next base: position 3,126,021 of record NZ_CAMDRE010000001.1, on the reverse strand, counting down.
GGATCTGCGTCAGACAGAAAATACCCATGAATTTGACGATTGACCCCACCGCGCCCGCAGACGGATCCGGGAAGGCCACACCCAGTTGAACCGACGTGACGAAGTAAGTGACAAGATCCGCCAGCATCGCACACAGGAAGACGCAGACATCACGACGGAACCCCGCACGGCAGGCCATCTTCCACACCATATAGCCCACTACCGGTCCAATAACCGCCATCGACATACCGTTAGCGCCGAGCGTGGTTAACCCCCCATGTGCCAGCAACAATGCCTGGAATAACAAGACGATCGCACCAAGAATAGCGACAACGCCAGGCCCGAACAGGATAACGGCCAGACCTACGCCGGTCGGATGCGAACAACTGCCTGTAACCGAAGGAATTTTCAACGCCGACAACACAAAAATAAACGCCCCGCACAGCGCCAGCAGCACTTTCTGATGACTATCTTCCTGCACGATTTGGCGCAAACGCACCAGTCCATACCACAGGCAAGGTAAAAACAGCAGCCACCAGGCCAGCGCCCACATCGGCGGTAAAAAACCCTCCATAATGTGCATCGCGAACGCTTGTTCAGGAACAATCATCAGTAATAGCGCCGCAGCCAACCCGCTGAAAGACAGCTGTTTTAGCTGTTGTTCGAGCTTCATTGTGCATACTCCCACTGTTTGTTAACCAGAATGGTCGAGAAATAAGGTAGGGACTGATCGTCATTCACTTCATCAAGATGGCGCCAGCACTGCTCACCCGGCAGCGTGGCTTCTGACATCATTAACGCGCAACCCAGCAAGCCCTCTTGTTGCAGCAATGCCTTGATACGCGCAAAACGACCATAGACTTTCATCAGTACCAGGCTCTCGTGCTGTTTTAACGCCTGCTGGATTTCGGCTTCCGGTGCCGTACAGGAGACGACGGCCAGCGACTGCTGCTCCATGGCGAGCGGCGTTTTTGAGCGGGCGGCAATCGCCGCAAAAGAGGTCACGCCAGGGACAATTTCTAACCAGTCAGGGCAACCAATACGCTGGAGTAAAAAGACCCAAGTGCTAAACAGCATGGCGTCGCCGAGCGTGATAAAGCCCACCTGCTTACCGGCATTCACTTCCTGTACCAGCGCCGCCGCAACCTCGTCCCAGACCGCTTCTTTCTCGGCGCTGTCAGCACTCATTGGAAAGTGGCAGCAACGCACTTCCGTCTGTTCACCAATGTATTCACGTACGATTGACAGCGCCAGGCTATCGCCACCTTTACGTCCGGCGGGTGCATAGAGAATATCCAGTGAGCCCAGAGTGCGCGCCGCACGCACGGTGATAAGATCAGATGCGCCCGGTCCGGTGCTCAGCGCATACAATTTGCCGCTCATGCTGCTTCCTCCAGCGCCACATTGAGCGCCTGTTGTAAATGTGCCACAAACATGGCGCGCACCGCCGGGTTCTCACCCAGGCCACTTAGCCACGGAGTAGCCGGAATGCCCGCTGCGTTAAATAACGTTTTCCACGAGTCGTCTTCGTCGGACGCCATATCATTAATGGCATGGTCACCAGCCACTAACATCAGCGGCATGAGATGCACCGCCGTCACGCCTTCCCGACCTAAACTGTCAATAATGACATCCACTTCCGGGTAGCTTTCCACCGCGCCTACGCGTGCCGGGAAACCCTGCGCTGTCATCATGTGATCGAGACAGGCGTAGGCGGCAAAAGCATGATGGCTGGCCCCGTGTCCCATAAACACCACTTTTTCACGCGCTTTCAGCGGCGGCATCTGTTGTTGCAGCGCCAGCATCAGTTGCGCGTAATCGTCGTGGCTGCTCAGTAGCGGTACACCCAGCGTCAGGCGCGAGAACAGCGGGCGCATGCTCTGGACTTCACGGACAATTTTTTCGTATTCATCACCGTTAATGATGTGCAGTGACTGAATCGCGACGTCCTGGTAGCCCTGCTCCGCCAGTTTTTGCAGAGCCTGCAGCGGGGTGTCGATATCGATGCCGTCACGCTGCTTGAGCTTGCGGATGATCATCCCGGAGGTAAACGCACGAAACAGATCGCGGTCAGGACAACTGGCCGCAAGATCGCGCTCGCAGGCCACAATATTTTTCTCACAGGTATCGTGATAGCTGGTGCCAAAGCTGATCACCAGAAGCGCTTTTTTCATCGATTACTCCTTAAGCAGCGGCCAGCCAGCGCGCTAAACGCGCCCCAAATGCGGCCTGACTCTCCAGTAACTCTTCTCCCGTCACCAACGGTGCCGGACGTGTAATCACGATGCAGGGGATACCGGCATCCAGACAAGGTTGAACTTTTTCCTGATAACCACCTTCCGCGCCTGACGCTTTGGTGATCACCACATCCGCCAGACACTGACGGTAAAATGCAGCATTAAACTCGGCGCTAAAGGGTCCACAGAGTGCGAAGATTTCACCCACGCCAAACCCTAAATCTGCGCATTGTTGGATAACGTCAGGCACAGGCAGGACACGTGCCAACAGCGTTTTTTCCGGTAATCCTTCACGCCACCGAGCCAAATCTTTACTGCCGGTCGTCAGCAACACGCGATCGCCGAAGCGTCGCGCCAGTTCGCAGGCTTCCTGAATGCTTTGAACGGTGTACAGGTAGGGGTGGGCCAAACCGCTCAGCTGTTCAGGGCGTTGATAGCGGCTCAGCAGTACACCGGCTGCTTCGCAGGCTCCCATGATGTTCCGGCTCACCACCTCGGCATACGGATGTGAAGCATCTATCACCCAGCGCGTACGATTCTCTTGCAGCCAGGCGATCATTTGCTCCCGCTCCAGGCGCCCACAGCGCACCTGACCTTTGATGTCACCCGCCAGCTGTTTCCCTGTCGGAGTCGCAACCGACAGGGTGTAAGCTACGTTTGCGGCATCCAGTTGCTGGCACAGCATGCGCGCATCACTGGTGCCGCCCATGACCAGTACATCACCGTAATTCACAGCACATAACCTCGTGGCGTGATCATCAGTCCATCCTGCACATAGGTCGTTTTGTTGCCGACAATCACCAGGCTGGTCATATCAACCGGTTCAAAATCCATATCACCCAATGTGGTCAGCCATTTCTCCTGTTTTTTACGCCCGGCTGACTTCACAATGCCCACCGGCGTTTGTGCACTTTTACTGGCTGAAAGTAATTCGAAAGCACGTGCCAGATGCCCTTCACGGCCCCGGCTGCGCGGGTTGTAGAAACAGATAACGAAGTCGGCTTCACCGGCGGCAATAATGCGTTTTTCGATGACCGGCCATGGTGTTAACAGGTCACTGAGGCTGATATGACAGAAATCGTGCATCAGCGGTGCGCCGAGCAAAGAAGCAGCGGCAATGCTGGCGGTCATTCCCGGAATCAACTTAACCTCAACATCCAGCTTCTGCTTGCTGACCAGCTCAAGCACCAGGCCTGCCATGCCGTAAATTCCGGCATCGCCGCTGCTGATCAGCGCGACGTTGTGTCCTGCCTGCGCCAGTTCGATTGCCGCCTGACAGCGTTCAATCTCTTTGCACATACCGGTTTTGATCACCTGCTTATCACCGGTAAAGGCTTTTACCAGATGGGTGTAGGTTTTATAGCCAACAATGATTTCTGCCGCCTGCAGCGCTTCAACGGCTTCCATGGTCATCATTGCCTGCGAGCCAGGGCCAATTCCAATTACGCTTAACATCAGTGTGAAACTCCCAAAGTAATAGTGACGCCCTGTTCGCGCAGGGTCTCGCCTAACAGTTGTCCGTGACTCAGCAACCAGGCTGCAGGACCGGATACACTTCCCGTTCCGACCGTTTTGCGAACAAACGATGAGGCAGGAAAACGGTGTTCGTGCTCACGCAGCGCGTCAGCAGTAAAGGTTTCAAATGGAACGCGACAGCAGGAAGCCAGCTGTATCAGCCCCTGCTCATCTTTTTTCAGCGTGATACTGCCAATCGCTTTTAACGCTAGCGGGTCGAGCCGTTGGGCTTCAAGTTGACGGGCCAGCAACTCGGCTAACAGCGGGAATGGCGTGTCGCGTCGACAGCCGATTCCGGCCACCACACGCTGCGGCACCAGCTTCCAGTGCGGGACCGGCAATTCGGGCAAATCGGTGCGCAGGGTGATGCAAATTAGCGCATCCAGTTCCGGCAATTGCGTCAGGTCGGTGACGGTGATAAACCCGCGACGATCGCAGTGACTGACATCCTGCGCCAGCTCGTCATCCCACCACAGACCAACCCGCTTATTGCTCACCAGCATCTGGTTGACGATTTTCACCACCGAGCGGAAATCGTTCATCCGCGCGTTCAGCTGGAATGCCAGCGTATCCAGCGCCGCCATATCATTCACATCGGTTGCCGTGGTAATCACCGGATCGGCACCCAGCATTCCCGCCAGATAACGCGCCAGCGCATTTGCGCCACCCGCATGACCGGAGAGCAGGCTGATAACATGCTGGGCGCGCTCATCAATCACCACGACCGCTGGGTCGCAAAATTTGTCGTTTACCAGCGGTGCCAGTACGCGTACCGCAATACCGGTCGCACCGATAAAAATCAGCGCGGAGTAATTCGCAAAAGCATCGCGTGCCGCCTGAGCAAAACCGTTTTCGAAGGGAACAAATCCCTCCTCCAGCAATTTTTCACTGGTGAAACAGGTTACCGGCAGCATTGCCGCCAGACGCTTCGCCAGCACCACACCGCCTGGCGTCAGGCAAAACAGCGCAATGGATTCAGGCTTTACGGTATTCATGGCTAAAGTCCGCCGCATAGAGTTTGGAGTAGTGATACTCCGAGCCCAGGAAGTTACCGACCAGAATGAGCGCCGTTTTGCGGATCCCTGCATCACGCACTTTGTCGCCGATATCCGCCAGGGTGCCACGAACGGTCTGGCTTTCCGGCCAGGTTGCTTTATAGATGACGGCGACCGGCGTGGTCTCCGGGTATCCCCCCTCGACCAAACGCTCTGCAACACGATGAATACGCTGGACAGAAAGGTAAATCGCCATCGACGTCTGGTGGCTGGCAAACGCCTCCAGTTGTTCACGTTCTGGTACCGGCGTGCGACCTTCCAGACGGGTAATGATTAGGCTTTGGGAAACCTCAGGTACGGTGTACTCGACGCCAAGTTCCGCTGCCGCGCCCAGGAAGGCGCTAACGCCTGGCACGACCTGCCAGTCAATGCCTCGCTTGGTCAGCTCTTCGCCCTGCTCACGTACGGAGCCATAGAGCGAGACATCGCCGGTTTGCAGACGCACGACGGTTTTTCCGGCTTTCACCCCGGCTTCCATGAGATCGAGGATCTGCTCCAGATGCAGTTCCGCGCTGTCATGACATTCAGCGCCGGCCGGGCAATATTCCAGCAGCTCAGTATTAATCAGCGATCCGGCGTAGATGACGACCTGCGCCTGCTGCAGCAACCGGTAACCTTTGAGGGTAATCAGTTCGCGATCGCCAGGACCAGCGCCAACAAACCACACACTACGGGGATCAAAAATCTCAGACATGGTTTCCTTCCTTCTGACAGGCGATAACAAATACGGGGTTATTCGGTTTGAAATAGTGACCACTTCCCAGCGTGGTAAGAGAGGAAACCTGCATTTGCAGACAATCCACGCCTTGTACGCCGAGATGGTCGAGATGTGCCAGGGCAGTATTCAGGTTTTCCTGGAGAATGAATGTCATCACCAGTCGACCAGCGGGGTACAGTTGACGCATCGACCAGTCAATCAGATCGGTCAGGTGACCGCCGCTGCCGCCCATGAATATGGCATCGGCTTTTTCGGTGATCGTCATCGGTGCAATACCGGGATAAATATCGATATTCCCGCAGGCAAAATGCTGACGATTCTCGTCCAGAAGCCTCAACGCAGCAGGGTTACGCTCGATCGCCGTGACGCGCAGCGACGGATATTGCAACGCCGCTTCTATCGATACGCTGCCGGTACCCGCGCCAATATCAATCAGGTGGCTGGCGCGGTGTAATTCAAGTTTTGAGAGGGCAAGCGCACGCACCGCTTCTTTGGTCATCGGCACCTTCTCTCCACGCAGAAAAAGCTCATCTTTCATCGAGGATCACCACTGCATTCATGTCATAGTCGGCATTAATTTCACTCAGAGGCAGGCAGTGGATACGCTCGTTTTCCATCGCCAGGTTTTCGCCAATGACCATCCAGCGATGTCCCTTACCTCGTGCAATAAGTTGGTGCGCGATTTCACGTGGACCGCACAGGGCATCCGTCACCATCGCCACCTTGTTATGTCGTGCCAGTTCATCAAAACAGACGCTGCGACCGTGGCTGCTGGTCAGCCACATGTCGTTCATATCAATACCGGACTGCGCGCACAGGTACTGCACCGCGCTGATGCCAGGGACAATGCGTACATTTTCGATGCCAAAGTGCGCCACCATCCGGGTACCAATGCCATAGAACAGCGGATCGCCAGAGGCCAGTACCACAACATGCCGATCCTGCTGCCGGCTAATCCAGCTCAATAGCTCCGGGATGTTGGCGCCAAGAACAAACTGTTCACCGGTAAAATCGGGGAATTGCTGTAGATGCCGCTTGCCTCCAACCAGAACATCCGCCGTTGCGACGGCTTCGCGCGCCGCGGGCGTCATCAGGTGCAAGCCCGCAGGTCCCATCCCTACGACGGTTAACATTGCATCTCCTTAGCAATCTCTGCGACCGGACGGTTACTACCGAGCACCTGGTTGTCAAAAGAGAACATGATGGCGTCGCAGGTCGGGGGATTTTTGGTAAAGCGCAACGTTTGCAGAACACGCATACAAATGCGTTTGGCCAGATGGTCATAAATATGCTGAAAGCCGAAAACCTCAATGTGTTCCATCGCCGCTTCGGTGGTATCGCAGTCACTGACCAGTGTGAGCAGTTCCAGCGGTGCGCCGAGCAGAGCAAGATGGGCAACCAGCGTTTCCATACGTGCATCGGCAATATGACTGTGGGTATGGAAGATCCCGGCGGCGATTTTAATCAGCTTGCCTGGATGACCAACCAGAACGATTTGTCGGAATCCAAGACGCACCGCTTCTTCAATCATGTAGCCCACAAAGTTGCTCATGGTGACAACAACCTGCGTGTCGATCCCCATCTGTTCGCGGACGAAACGTTCACCGTGATTACCCGGCACCAGCACAACACGTTCCAGCCCTGCTGCGCGTTTGATTTCCAGCTCCAGCGACAGTGAACGTTTCCAGCTCTCTTCCGACATCGGCGTGACGATACCCGTGGTGCCGATGATAGAAATGCCGCCCAGAATCCCTAAACGCGAGTTATACGTTTTTTGCGCGCGCTCTTCCCCTTCGGGCGCGAAGATCTCAATGTGCGCTCCGCGATGCGGACCTATCGCCTCGCGTACCGCAGACTCAATCGTCTGTCGTGGCGTACGATTGATCGCTGAACTGCCCACCGGCAGACCAATTCCTTTGCGGGTCACAGTGCCGACGCCTTCACCGCCCTGCACAACGATCTCACCGCTATCATTTAACGTGACGCGGGCAAAAATCAGCATCCCGTGCGTCGCGTCCACATCGTCGCCACCGTCTTTGCGGATGGCTGCTATGGCTTGTTGTCCTTCAATGTGCGGCGACTCAACGTTCAGGCATAGCGTCACGCCGGAAGGCGTTACGATGGAAACCTGATGGATCAAATGCTGGCGCAGTACCATTAATGCAGCGACTTTCGCTGCCGCCGTCGCACAGGAACCCGTGGTGTAACCTTTGCGCAGTGCTTTACCGTTGTGCCACACCGGCGCATCGAAGGCCTGGTCGCTCATCGCGCCCCCTGCATGTGGTAGAGCATCGCGTTGACGATAGCGGCGGCAACGTTACTCCCGCCTTTGCGCCCTAACGCCGCAATGGCTGGCAGGTTGCTTTGCGTCAGCGCGTCTTTCGATTCCTCCGCGCCAACAAAACCGACCGGTACGCCAACCACGCCACTGACAGCGACATCATGCTCAAGTAGACGAAATAGAGCCGTCGGCGCATTACCAAAGACAAACAGCTTTTCACCTTCTTCATTTACCGCAATGTCAACGGCGGCCATTGAACGGGTGATCCCCTGCTCTTTTGCCGCGCGCACCACTCGCGGATCGCTGATATAACAACGGCACTCACCACCAAATTTTGCCAACAGGGTTTTGTTGATCCCGGAAAGCGCCATGGTGGTGTCCGTGTAAATAACGCTCGGGCGGCTTAATGCGGCGCAAAACTGCTCCAGCACATCGTCGGAGAACCATAAAATGTCCAGCCAGTCGAAGTCAGCTGTGGTGTGGATCACCCTCTTGATGATGGCTTCATGTAACGGACTGGCAAACTGATAGTCCGGGCGGGTTTCACGAATAATCTCGCCAATGATGTCGAAACTTTTGGCCTCAATCGCCTGGGGTTGCTGGATATATTGCATAGTTTTGTCCTCAGGCTACACCGACCAACAGCCACCGCAGTGCGATAAACAGCACCAGTGCCAGCGTCGATGCGACCCACATCAATCGAATCGTTTGGGAAATGTCATCTACTGAAATGTCGCGTTGGGCATCACCAATCCACGGTTTCTCAACGCGCTCGCCAAAGTAGTCGTTAGGACCACCCAGACGAATGCCTAACGCCCCGGCAACGGAGGCCTCCGACCACGCACAGTTTGGGCTGCTATGGTTATAGCGATCGCGCCAGCCTATATGCAGCGCGCGGGAGCCGTTTTGACGACATAAAAATGCCGCCACGCTCAGCAGTAACCAGCTCAGTCTCGCAGGAATAAAGTTCGCCACATCGTCCAGACGCGCGCTGACCATACCGATAGCGCGGTACTTTTCATGTTTGTAGCCAACCATGGAATCCAGGGTATTCACGGCTTTGTAGGCCATCGCCAGCGGGGCTCCGCCGAGGAACAGAAAGAACAGTGGCGCGATAATGCCGTCAACCGTGTTTTCCGCAACGGTTTCCACCACGGCGCGATTAATCTGCAGCGGTTGCAACTGCGAGGTGTCCCGTCCCACAATCCAGGCGAGTTTTTCCCGGCTTTCGGCAAGATTATTGGCGCGAAGCGGACGCTCGACATCCCGTGCGGCATTCGCCAGACAACGGCCCGCCAGTACGGTAAAGATCATCCAGACCTCAACAGCCCACCCTAACCACGGGTGAATTGACTTGGCCAGCGCCAGCACGCCCCAGGAAACAGCCCAGGTTCCCCCTACAACCACTACCCACATCACCGCGCCACCGATGCGCAGCATACTGTCACTGTGGCAGTAACGTCGAATTACGCGCTGAACGGTTGAGATAAAATTGCCTATCCAGCGCACCGGATGCGGCCAACTCTGCGGGTCACCAATGATAAAATCGAGAAGCCAGGCCACGCACCATGCAAGCAGCGTCATAACGCACTCCTCGCGGCTGCCAGCCAGTGATTGAGCATCTCTGGACGTTGGGCAAAATGAACGTGCAGATAGCTGGCGAACGTATTACCGACCTGCCAGCCGCCTGACCATGCTTGCAACGTTTTACCATCCCGCACTTTGCGACAGTCCATCACAGCGGGTGTTTCAGGCGTAAAATCAGAATAGTGAAATTCATGCCCACGCAGCACTTCGCCTGGTGCGGACAGCAAGGTTTGCTGAACCGCTTGTGCTTCACAGTAGCCAAAACGGGTCAAGCGCTTACCCATCTTGCTGTGGCCGGGAATGATATCCGCCATTGGCCAGATATCACCGTTGCCATCCTCCAGCGAGCTTCCGAGATACATCAACCCGCCGCACTCTGCGTAAATAGCCACACCACGCTGATGCGCCGACCGTAATTGCGCGAGCATGCAGGTATTGCTGGCAAGCATTTCAGCATGCAGTTCAGGATAGCCGCCACCTAACCAGATCATCTGGCAGTCCGGTAAATGGCTGTCGTGTAATGGGCTGAAACGAACAATGTTAATGCCCGTACGTTCCAGAAGAGTGATGTTGTCCGGGTAGTAGAAGTTAAACGCTTCGTCATCCGCAATAGCAAGCGTAAGACCTGCGCCTGCATCAGCGGCGGGAAGTACCGGCCACTCACCAACAGGCTGAGTATCCATCTGGCTTAATGCCAGAAGCGCGTCGATATTCAGCGTTCGCTCCAGCGTTTCGGCGAATTCCTGCCACGGCTGCTGATTGATGACTGACTCGCGCGCAGTCACTAATCCAAGATGACGTTCCGGGAGAGCGACGCCTTCCATGCGAGGCACGTAACCTAAGACAGGCACTGAGCAGTAACGCTCAATCGCGACTTTGAGTAACTGGTAATGTGATTCGCTGTTTACCCGATTAACAATGACGCCGGCGATGTTCAGGGAAGGATCAAAATGCTGGAACCCCATTACCGTCGCGGCGATGGAGGTAGAAACGGCTTTGCCATCAACCAGTAAAATCACCGGGCAACCCAGCTGCTTCGCCATCGCGGCGGTACTGCAGTAGTCAGGGTCTGTACCGTAGCCGTCATACAATCCCATAACGCCTTCGATAACAGCGATATCTGCGTGCTGCATCTGCTCGCAAAACAAGGCGTTAAGTACAGGAACAGGAAGCATGAAGCTATCAAGATTGCGGGAAGCTGTACCGCACACAGCCGTGTGCCAGCCGGTATCGAGATAATCAGGACCCACTTTGCATGGCTGGACGCGCAAACCACGTTTTTTCATCAAGCTTAGCAAGCCCAGCGTCACCGTAGTTTTACCACAGCCGCTTCCGGTGCCTGCAAGAACAAACGCGTGTAAATCGACTGCCATACCCTGATCCTGTTCAGGGTGGTAGGGGTGTATAGATACCCAGTCTCTCGACTGTATGCATCTGCGCAACCCACTTCCCACCGAAGTTGTTGGTAGTCACTGACAGGCAGGTCTTCTGGCTTAGCGTCATTCTCGCCCGTCCTTCCCAATCTCACGATCAGTGGTCTATACGGGGTCGTCAGCATCACAGCAGCGGGGGCTGCGGGGGATTCTCACCCCCTTCCCAACCACAAATGTGGCAAACCTGTCAGCTCAAGAGCCGATTTAATTCAGCTCTGCGTCATGAGGAAAATTCAAGACCTCATGACAGTAATTCAAATTAATATCTTTCCGGGTTCATCTAGCCAATGTTTTGGCATTAACCCATGCAATTCATATGTTCGTATTCTGAATGAAAGCGTCCGTAAAGAATAAAGAAAGTCTTTCACATAGACACTGTATCTCATCACAAAAATAAAAACTGGTGCAGTTTATCCCTCTAATACCATTATTTTGTTGCGCTATGACAATTTATTGACTGCTGCTCCTGGTTTTCATTTTATAATGACGGACATACCGTACGATATCAAAAATCGGCAATAGCAAATTATTGCTATTTATGCTGACTCATTGGACGAAACAACATTTATTTGCTGGCGAAAAGCCTGCGGCGTAACCTGATACGTCTGGCGAAAAACTTTGCAGAAATAACTGGTCTGCGAAAAGCCTAAATTACGCGCAATGCTGGCAATGCTCCAGTCGCTATGACAAAGCAACTCTTTAGCGCTTGCCATCCGCTGTTGGTTTACCCAGGCGTTAAACCCGATTCCCTGATATTTTTTGAACAACTTACTGAAATAGTATGGGCTCAGGTAAACATGAGATGCGACATCTTCCAGACGCAGATCGTCTGATAAATGTGCATCAATATAGCGCAGAGCCTTCTTCATTTTACTGTCATGCGGATTCGAACTACGGTTAGCTCTGACCGGCTCCGATTGTTGAGGATTATCTTTGATGACGACAAAATTGATTTGTTTTTTAAGACAATTTTCGACAATCAACTTCAGCAGATCCGCAGAGGCAATAACTCGTGAATAGTCCATTTCCGGGACATTACGAAATTCGCTAACCAGTTCAGGGTCGGCCTGCCAACGGTCATCCACATTCAGAATATCGACTAACCCTACATCATTGCTTAAGCGAACCTGACCGCATAACACGAACCCGACCAGATGACCCGCTATGACTAAAGGAATCGAGAAGTCAGTAAGCCCGGCGTGACACCGATAGATGCAGGGTTGATCGGATTTTGACGCCTCAAGCCCTCCACAGCGATCGCTCATTCTGCAGCGGGCACTGTGCTGGGGGTGTTGGCGCATCAACTGACAAAATGGCGTGAAATTAAATAGCTCAGAAATTTCATCACCGTGAATATTGACAACCACAACCGCCAGACTGGTGGCCTGCGCAAAATCCTGTGCGATTTTATTAATGAGTTCTGAGTTCAGGGCACTCGCAGAAATCATGATAAAACCTCTCAGTTAATTTATTGTTATAAATAAAACATATTATTTACATCCCATTTTCATCTCGCCATCCAAAGCAATGATAAAAAGGTGTAAAGGACAATAACAAAAGTCTCCCATTCTTGGGAGACTTTTTAAGCGGTTCAGGAAACCGGATCACGAAATCAAATTTTGCATGTCAAAAATAAACATTTTCCATAGAGCTAGCTCTCGTTTCCCTCCAGCTTGCATGTATTACATGGTAAGTTTTTGCCTATAAAATAACGATAAATTGCGGCTCCCGCACAAGCGCCGATAATAGGTGCCACAATCGGTACGATGAAATAGGGAATTTCTCGCCCTCCGGTCATCGCAACATTTCCCCACCCGGCAAGCCATGCGAATAGTTTCGGGCCGAAATCACGCGCCGGGTTCATGGCAAACCCGGTGAGTGGGCCGGTGGATGCGCCAATAACAGCGACCAGCAGGCCGATGAGCAAGGGAGCCAGGGGTCCTTTAGGAACACCATTACCATCATCAGTCAGTGCCATGATTAAGCCCATCAGAATGGACGTAATCACCACCTCCACCAGCGCGGCCTGCCAGACGCTCAGCGCAGCCGCAGGATAGGTACTAAAAATACTGGCGAGCTGCAGGCTTTCCAGACTACCGCGAACCATCTGGTGTGTCGTTTCGAACTCGATAAATAGACTGCCGTACAACAGATAGGCCAATAACGCGCCGCCAAAGGCTCCTGCCACCTGCGCAACGCTATAGGGCAACACTTTACGCCCCGGAAAACAGGCAAACAGCCACAACGCGATGGTGATGGCAGGATTGAGGTGCGCCCCGGAAATCCCGGCGGTCAGATAGACAGCAAGCGAGATACCCAACCCCCATATGATACAGATCTCCCACAATCCTAAACTTGCACCGGCGACTTTCAGCGCGCTCAGACATCCAATGCCAAAAAACAAAAACAGTCCGGTACCCAAAAACTCGGCAATACATTGCGCTTTTAGTGAATCGTTCATCGTGACACCTTCTGAGTAGAGTTCGTGTCTTGACCAGCGGACTCCTTGCTGGCAGTAGAATACTTCGATGTTTACTATAAGAAGCCCTGTCGGCAAATTGTTGGCAACCTGCTTACACGATGCTTTTAAAAATCGTGTGGCGATAACAAATTCTTGCCATTTTATTAATTAAAATCAGCAAGGAATACGGACAATAAGCCTATTAGAAGGCAACTATAAGCATAATAAAATATTGCTATCAGTAGATTCCCGTTTTCAAATCAACATCACAATTTCATTTCTTCCACATAGCAAATGATATTAACCCTGTCATCAGGAAAAGTGTAAATATGGAATTAACATAGCCAAAAAATCACATCAGAAAATTACAACAAAACACCAAAAATCAATAAGTTATAATATATTTTAGCAATTTTATATCACCGAACACTTACTATTTTTTCACTCTCACATTCAAGTCAGCCATTCTTTTTCCTCGCTTCTTTTTATAGTCATGAATATCGGGACAACCCAGGCGAGGTCTTTATGCAACAAGAAGCGTTAGGAATGGTAGAAACCAAAGGCTTAACTGCAGCCATAGAGGCCGCAGACGCAATGGTGAAGTCAGCCAATGTAATGCTGGTCGGCTACGAAAAAATTGGTTCAGGGCTGGTAACCGTTATCGTGCGCGGCGATGTCGGCGCAGTAAAAGCAGCAACCGATGCGGGTGCCGCTGCCGCACGTAATGTGGGTGAAGTGAAAGCCGTACATGTGATCCCACGCCCTCATACCGATGTTGAAAAAATCTTACCGAAGGGAATTAGCTCATGAGCAGCAATGAACTGGTTGAACAGATCATGGCGCAGGTGATTGCCCGAGTGGCAACGCCAGAACAGAAGGCTATCCCAGAAAATACTCCTCCAATACGAGAAACGGCTATGGCAGAGAAAAGCTGCAGTTTAACGGAATTTGTCGGCACTGCGATTGGCGACACGGTTGGCCTGGTGATCGCAAACGTCGACAGCGCCCTACTGGACGCGATGAAACTTGAAAAACGTTACCGCTCCATTGGCATTCTGGGCGCACGTACAGGCGCGGGCCCACACATCATGGCCGCCGATGAAGCGGTAAAAGCGACAAACACGGAAGTCGTCAGTATTGAGCTTCCTCGCGATACCAAAGGCGGAGCGGGTCACGGTTCTCTGATTATCTTAGGCGGTAACGATGTTTCCGATGTGAAACGCGGAATTGAAGTCGCGCTGAAGGAACTGGACCGCACGTTTGGCGATGTCTATGCCAACGAAGCTGGTCACATCGAGATGCAATACACCGCCCGTGCAAGTTACGCGCTGGAAAAAGCCTTCGGGGCGCCGATTGGCCGTGCCTGCGGCGTTATCGTCGGGGCGCCTGCTTCTGTGGGGGTATTGATGGCTGATACCGCACTGAAATCCGCCAACGTTGAAGTGGTTGCTTATAGCTCCCCGGCACATGGCACCAGCTTCAGTAACGAAGCTATCCTGGTGATTTCCGGCGACTCAGGCGCCGTACGTCAGGCCGTTATTTCCGCGCGTGAAATTGGCAAAACGGTCCTTGCGACGCTCGGCTCAGAGCCGAAAAACGATCGTCCGTCCTACATCTGATATCAGTGAGGCTGATTCATGAGATCGAAAAGATTTGAAGCACTGGCGAAACGCCCTGTGAATCAGGACGGCTTCGTTAAGGAGTGGATCGAAGAAGGCTTCATTGCGATGGAAAGCCCGAACGACCCTAAACCATCGATAAAAATCGTCAACGGTATGGTCACTGAGCTTGACGGAAAAGCCGCCAGCGAATTTGATCTGATTGACCATTTCATTGCCCGTTACGGTATTAATCTGTCACGTGCAGAAGAAGTCATGGCGATGGACTCCGTCAAACTCGCCAATATGCTTTGCGACCCCAATGTGAAGCGCAAGGACATTGTTCCGCTGACAACCGCGATGACACCAGCAAAAATTGTCGAAGTGGTTTCACATATGAATGTGGTTGAGATGATGATGGCAATGCAGAAAATGCGTGCCCGTCGAACCCCTTCTCAACAAGCGCACGTCACGAACGTAAGAGATAATCCGGTGCAGATTGCAGCAGATGCTGCAGAAGGCGCATGGCGTGGTTTTGACGAGCAGGAAACGACCGTTGCCGTGGCGCGTTACGCACCGTTTAACGCCATTGCGCTGCTCGTCGGTTCACAGGTTGGGCGTCCAGGTGTGTTAACCCAGTGCTCACTGGAAGAAGCCACCGAACTGAAGCTCGGCATGTTGGGCCACACCTGTTACGCAGAAACCATTTCTGTGTACGGGACTGAACCCGTCTTTACCGATGGCGACGACACCCCATGGTCGAAAGGCTTCCTGGCCTCCTCTTACGCTTCTCGCGGTCTGAAAATGCGCTTTACCTCAGGCTCTGGATCAGAAGTTCAGATGGGATACGCCGAAGGCAAATCAATGCTCTATCTGGAGGCGCGCTGCATTTACATCACTAAAGCCGCGGGGGTTCAGGGGTTACAAAATGGTTCCGTCAGCTGCATTGGCGTCCCTTCCGCCGTACCGTCAGGCATCCGTGCTGTGCTGGCAGAAAACCTGATCTGTTCTTCACTGGATCTGGAATGCGCATCCAGTAATGACCAAACCTTTACTCACTCGGATATGCGTCGTACCGCGCGTCTGCTGATGCAATTCCTGCCAGGTACTGATTTCATCTCTTCTGGTTATTCCGCCGTACCGAACTACGACAACATGTTCGCGGGTTCTAACGAAGATGCAGAAGACTTTGACGACTACAACGTTATTCAGCGTGACCTGAAAGTGGACGGCGGTCTGCGCCCGGTGCGTGAAGAGGACGTTATCGCCATTCGTAATAAGGCCGCCCGCGCGCTGCAGGCTGTTTTTGCCGGAATGGGTTTACCGCCAATTACCGATGAAGAAGTTGAAGCGGCCACTTACGCGCACGGTTCAAAAGATATGCCGGAACGTAACATTGTTGAAGATATTAAGTTTGCTCAAGAGATCATCAATAAAAACCGTAACGGTCTGGAAGTGGTGAAAGCCCTTGCCCAGGGTGGGTTTACTGATGTTGCTCAGGACATGCTCAACATCCAGAAGGCCAAGTTAACCGGAGACTATCTGCATACCTCCGCCATTATCGTCGGCGACGGACAAGTGCTATCCGCAGTCAATGACGTCAACGATTATGCCGGTCCGGCAACAGGTTATCGCCTGCAAGGCGAACGCTGGGAAGAGATTAAGAATATCCCCGGCGCACTTGATCCCAACGAGCTTGGCTAAGGGGTGAATAATGGAAATCAATGAAAAGCTGCTGCGCCAGATAATTGAAGACGTGCTGTCTGAGATGCAGGCCAGCGATAAACCTGTTTCTTTCCGCGCGCCTACGGCGGCTGTCGCATCACAAACATCTGCTCATGGCGATGGTTTTTTGACCGAAATTGGCGAGGCTAAGCAGGGGCAGCAACAGGACGAAGTGATTATTGCCGTAGGTCCGGCATTCGGTCTGTCGCAAACCGTCAATATTGTCGGTATTCCGCACAAGAATATCTTGCGCGAACTGATCGCCGGTATTGAAGAGGAAGGCATTAAAGCACGTGTTATCCGCTGCTTTAAATCTTCTGACGTGGCATTTGTCGCCGTGGAAGGCAACCGTCTGAGCGGTTCAGGGATCTCAATTGGCATCCAATCCAAAGGTACCACCGTTATCCACCAGCAAGGTTTACCGCCGCTTTCTAACCTCGAGCTATTTCCCCAGGCTCCGCTTCTGACGCTGGAGACTTATCGCCAGATCGGTAAGAACGCAGCGCGTTATGCCAAGCGTGAATCTCCGCAGCCGGTTCCTACGTTAAATGATCAGATGGCACGTCCGAAGTACCAGGCAAAATCAGCCATTCTGCACATTAAAGAGACCAAATACGTCGTGACGGGCAAAAACCCGCAGGAACTGCGCGTGGCGCTTTGATAAAGGATAACTCCATGAATACCGACGCAATTGAATCGATGGTTCGTGATGTGTTGAGCCGTATGAACAGCCTGCAGGGAGAGACCACAACGCCTGCTACGACTGGTGCATCAACGCATACCGCAGCAAAAGTCACGGATTACCCCCTCGCGAATAAACATCCGGAGTGGGTCAAAACCGCGACGAACAAAACCCTGGATGACTTCACGCTTGAAAATGTGCTGAGCAATAAGGTCACCGCGCAGGATATGCGTATCACACCCGAAACGCTGCGCATTCAGGCTGATATCGCCAAAGATGCCGGACGTGACAGGCTGGCGATGAACTTTGAACGCGCAGCAGAGCTCACCGCTGTCCCTGACGATCGCATTCTTGAGATCTACAACGCGCTGCGTCCTTACCGCTCAACGAAAGCCGAACTGATGGCCATCGCTGATGATCTCGAAAATCGTTATCAGGCGAAAATCTGTGCAGCTTTCGTTCGTGAAGCGGCAGTGCTGTATGTAGAGCGTAAAAAACTCAAAGGCGACGACTAACCTCAGGACAGGACGATGCGATATATAGCTGGCATTGACATAGGCAACTCATCAACGGAAGTCGCTCTGGCGACGCTGGATGATGCGGGTACGCTGAGCATTACTGGCAGCGCACTGGCGGAAACCACCGGAATTAAGGGCACATTACGTAATGTGTTTGGTATTCAGGAGGCGCTTTCGCTTGCGGCAAAAAATGCAGGCATCAATGTCAGCGATATTTCGCTCATCCGTATTAACGAAGCCACACCGGTTATTGGTGATGTGGCGATGGAAACCATTACCGAAACCATCATCACCGAATCCACCATGATCGGCCACAATCCCAAAACGCCCGGCGGCGTTGGGTTAGGTGTGGGGATCACGATTACCCCGGAAGAGTTGTTAACCCGTCCATCAGATGTTCCTTACATCCTGGTTGTGTCATCCGCATTTGATTTTGCGGATGTCGCCACGATGATTAATGCCTCTGTTCGCGCGGGGTACCAGTTAACCGGCGTAATTTTGCAGCAAGACGACGGTGTACTGGTCAGCAATCGCCTGAATCAGCCGATCCCCATCGTTGACGAAGTGCTCTATATCGACCGCATTCCATTAGGGATGCTGGCTGCAATAGAGGTCGCTGTTCCAGGAAAAGTGATAGAAACCCTCTCCAACCCTTACGGAATTGCGACTGTCTTTAACCTTGATGCGAACGAGACCAAAAATATTGTTCCCATGGCACGAGCGCTGATAGGCAACCGCTCTGCAGTGGTCGTGAAAACCCCATCAGGCGATGTGAAAGCCCGTGCGATTCCTGCCGGAAACATTGAGCTACAGTCACAGGGGCGCACCGTTCGCGTTGACGTTGCAGCTGGCGCTGAAGCGATTATGAAAGCGGTTGGCGAATGTCCAAAGCTTGATAACGTCACCGGTGAAGCAGGAACCAATATTGGCGGCATGCTGGAGCACGTACGCCAGACAATGGCGGAGTTGACCAACAAGCCCAGCCAGGAAATCTTTATTCAGGATCTGCTGGCCGTTGATACTTCCGTCCCTGTCAGCGTCACGGGAGGGCTTGCCGGAGAGTTCTCACTGGAACAGGCGGTCGGTATTGCCTCAATGGTGAAATCGGATCGCCTGCAAATGGCGACGATAGCTCAGGCAATCACGCAAAAACTCAGCATTGATGTACAGGTTGGCGGCGCTGAAGCTGAAGCGGCCATCCTGGGCGCGTTAACCACGCCGGGCACCACGCGTCCATTGGCTATTCTGGATCTCGGCGCGGGCTCCACAGACGCCTCCATCATTAACCCTAAAGGTGAAATCATTGCCACGCACCTCGCGGGAGCTGGCGATATGGTCACGATGATTATTGCCCGCGAACTGGGACTGGATGACCGGTATCTTGCTGAAGAGATTAAAAAATATCCGCTGGCGAAAGTAGAGAGTTTGTTCCACCTTCGCCATGAAGATGGCAGCGTCCAGTTCTTCCCTTCCCCTTTGCCACCTGCAGTGTTTGCGCGCGTTTGCGTGGTGAAACCGGATGAACTGGTGCCACTACCTGGTGAGCTGGCGCTGGAGAAAGTCCGGGCTATTCGTCGCAGCGCAAAGGAGCGCGTATTTGTCACCAATGCGTTACGTGCACTACGTCAGGTGAGTCCAACCGGGAATATTCGGGACATTCCTTTTGTCGTGCTGGTCGGTGGGTCCTCTCTGGATTTCGAAGTGCCTCAACTGGTCACCGATGCACTGGCGCATTACAGACTGGTGGCAGGTCGCGGCAATATTCGGGGCACAGAAGGTCCCCGAAATGCCGTCGCAACAGGGTTAATTCTCTCCTGGTACAAGGCATTCGCTCATGGAAAGTAATCTCACTGCTCCCGCTATCGTGATCTTCACCGTCGGGGACTGCACCACACTCTGGAATGACGTGCTTCTGGGTATTGAAGAAGAAGGTATCCCCTTCGTGATTCAGGAAACAGATTCCACCGACATTGTTCACAACGCATGGCTGGCTGCATGTCAATCGCCACTGCTTGTTGGCATTGGGTGCAGCAGGGAAAAACTGGTCGTTCATTACAAAAACCTACCGACTTCAGCCCCCATTTTTACGCTGAAGTATCAACAAGATAACCATGCTCGCCGCAGCATCGGCAATAACGCTGCGCGACTGGTTAAAGGCATCCCCTTCCGGGAATGCCACTCATAATCCACAGGAGAAAAGCAGTATGAATAACGCACTGGGACTGGTTGAAACAAAAGGGCTTGTCGGCGCTATTGAAGCCGCTGACGCCATGGTGAAATCCGCTAACGTACAGTTGGTTGGTTACGAAAAAATCGGCTCTGGCCTTATCACCGTTATGGTTCGCGGTGATGTCGGCGCAGTTAAAGCCGCCGTAGACGCCGGGAGTGCAGCAGCAAGCGCCGTTGGCGAGGTGAAATCCTGCCACGTTATCCCGCGTCCACACAGCGACGTTGAGGCTATTTTACCTAAGTCCGCTTAACTGGCCGCATACAAGGAGCACAGCGTGAAGCAATCACTGGGATTACTTGAAGTTAGTGGTCTGGCATTAGCCATCAGTTGCGCGGACGTCATGGCGAAAGCCGCATCCATCACGCTGGTGGGTCTCGAAAAAACCAACGGCTCAGGCTGGATGATGATCAAAATCATCGGGGATGTGGCCTCCGTCCAGGCGGCCATTTCCACCGGAGCCAGTTTCGCAGACCTTCGGGATGGGCTGATTGCTCATAGCGTGATCGCCAGACCAGGGGAAGGCATTCTTACCCATGGCGTCGTCGAGCCCGCCCCCGTCATCGTCCCTACACCGGTCGTGGCGGAAGACAGAGCAGAAGAAGAGAAATACGAGGAAGAGGCATTACCTGCAGCCCTGCAGGAGCCTGAACTGATTAGCTGTAATTTGTGTCTTGATCCCGCCTGCCCGCGCCAGAAGGGAGAATCTCGCTCACTCTGCCTGCACGCCGGTAAACGAGGTGAAGCGTAATGGATAAACAGCAACTGGAAACAACGGTCAGTAAAGTGCTGGATGAAATGCGTGAACGCCCTATTCCTCTGGGTATCTCGAATCGTCATATTCACCTGTGCGCAGAAGATTATCACCGCCTGTTCCCCAATCAGCCCATCAGCGAAAAAAAAGGTCTGTTGCAGCCGGGGCAATATGCAGCAAACCAGACCGTTACGCTTGTTGGCCCGAAAGGCCAGTTAAAAAATGTGCGTCTGTTGGGGCCACTTCGTAGCAGCAGTCAGGTGGAAATATCCCGCACGGATGCTCGCACACTAGGCATCAATGCGCCGCTACGGATGTCGGGAAATATTCAGGGTACACCTGGTATTCGCCTTGTCAGCCCTTTTGCCGAACTGGATTTAACGTCCGGGGTGATCGTCGCACAGCGTCATATTCATATGTCGCCGCTTGATGCGCTTATTCTGCGTGTCTCCCATGGCGATAAAGTCTCGGTCGCCATCAATGGCGACGAGCGCCGACTCATTTTCGATAACGTCGCCGTACGTGTTTCACCGGATATGCGCCTTGAAATGCATATCGATACTGACGAAGCCAATGCAGCAGGGGCTGATAATCCACAGGCATTTGCCACGCTGGTGACCTCACGATGAACGACGAACGGCTGCAACACATCATCGAGGAGGTCATTTCCCGATTAAAGAAACGCGCGGAAAGCACAATCTCACTGAGCGTCGCGCAGTTGCGGGAAGCCGAGACCCGGTCGTTACTTTGTCAGTACTCAACGCTGTGTATCCTGCAGGCAGACCTGCCTTTGCTCACGCAAATTGCGGAACACGATCCGTCGAGTGTTCCTGCCGTCACCCTCCACGAAGCCCTGGCCTGGGGGGTTCGGGTGAAGCTATCGCTGCAACACCGATTGCTACCGGCGATACCCGTAAAAAAACTCGCGCGATTGCCGCTGGAACTTAGTGACGAACAGGGACGAACCATCACTCTGCATCCCAGAACACTTTTAAGTTATGCCGATGTAGCCCGTTTACAGGATGGATTTCTGGTGCTGCGTCGTCGCTGTGTCGTTACCGCACTGGCAAAGGAAACAGCCGGTATGCGGAATGTACAACTCATTAAGCAGGAGTGAACCATGCATCTGGCACGCGTTACAGGCGTTGTGGTATCCACGCAAAAATCACCATCACTGGTCGGAAAGAAGCTGTTGCTGGTACGTCGCGTCAGTGCTGACGGCGAACTCCCTGACGCCCCAGCTACCGGGGATGAAGTCGCCGTTGACTCTGTCGGTGCAGGAACCGGCGAACTGGTATTACTCAGCAGCGGCTCCAGCGCCAGACTCGTATTTACCGGCCCAAATGAGGCTATCGACCTGGCCATTGTCGGCATTGTCGACACGCTGTCTCGATAGGGGGGACTATGGCGATTTATACCCGAACGGGCGATGCTGGCACGACGGCACTCTTTACCGGCCAACGCGTCAGTAAAACACATCCTCGCGTTGAGGCCTACGGTACCCTGGATGAGCTCAATGCTGCGCTGAGCCTGTGCGTCTGCGCGGTTAAAAACCAACAACATAGCCAGTTACTTGAAGCGATCCAACTTCAGCTCTTTTGGTTTAGCGCAGAACTAGCCAGCGAAAGCGAGCAGCCGAACCCAGAGCAGCGTTACATCAGTTCACAAGATATAGACGCGCTTGAAGCCGCCATTGATACTGCAATGGGACGAATCCCTCCACTGCACAGCTTTGTTTTGCCAGGTCGTAGCGAAGCCGCCAGCCGCTTGCATTTTGCCCGAACGCTGGCACGCCGCGCAGAGAGGCGACTCGTCGAACTCACAACAGAAGTCGCTGTCCGGCATGTATTGATGCGTTATATCAATCGCCTGTCCGACTGTTTATATGCGCTCGCTCGTGCCGAAGATCACGACGCCCATCAAGCCGACATTATCCAAAAAGTGACTGAGCGTTATCTGGCTACCACTCAGACAACAACCACGAAGGAGCCAGCGATGTCATTGTCTTTTCAGGAACTCCATCAACTGACTTGCGCGGCAGTAACGCGAGCAGAAGAACTCAAGATCCCTGTCGTCATCAGCATCGTTGATCCTAACGGTACACAAACGGTGACCTGGCGCATGCCCGATGCTTTGCTCGTGAGTAGCGAACTTGCCCCCAAAAAAGCCTGGACTGCCGTGGCGATGAAAACCGCCACGCATGAATTGAGCGCTGCGGTACAACCGGGTGCCGCACTGTACGGGCTGGAAAGCCATATGCAGGGAAAAGTCGTCACCTTTGGTGGCGGATACGCACTATGGCGTGAGGGTTCACTCCTTGGGGGTCTTGGCATCAGCGGTGGAAGCGTTGAACAGGATATGGACATTGCAGAAACCGCCATCGCGGCGATTAACGTGAGAATACATCAATGAATACTTCAGAACTCGAAACCCTTATCCGTAACATTTTGGCTGAGCAACTCACTCCCGCCAAAAAAGAGATAAAAAGTAACGGTATTTTCCCGTCAGTGGGCGAAGCGATAGACGCCGCTCACCAGGCTTTCTTGCGCTACCAACAATGCCCGTTGAAAACGCGCAGCGCGATCATTCATGCGCTTCGCGAAGAGCTGACGCCTCATCTGGATTCGTTAGCCGCAGAGAGTGCTGCAGAAACAGGAATGGGTAACAAAGAGGATAAATTTCTCAAGAATAAAGCAGCGCTGGATAACACCCCTGGGATCGAAGATCTCACCACAACCGCCCTCACAGGTGACGGTGGCATGGTGTTATTTGAGTACTCTCCTTTTGGCGTGATTGGTTCCGTCGCGCCCAGTACCAACCCAACGGAAACCATTATTAATAACAGTATCAGCATGATCGCTGCCGGAAACAGCGTGTACTTCAGTCCACACCCTGGTGCTAAAACCGTTTCACTCAAACTGATCGCCATGATTGAAGATATTGCGTTTCGCTGCTCCGGGATTCGCAATCTTGTCGTTACGGTCACAGAACCTACGTTTGAAGCTACCCAGCAGATGATGGCCCATCCTAAAATCGCAGTTCTGGCGATTACCGGTGGCCCTGGCATTGTTGCTATGGGCATGAAAAGTGGGAAGAAAGTCATTGGCGCAGGCGCAGGTAACCCGCCCTGTATTGTTGATGAAACCGCCGACATCGTAAAAGCAGCGGAAGATATCATCAACGGAGCCTCCTTTGATTACAACCTGCCCTGTATTGCGGAGAAAAGCCTGATTGTTGTTGATACCGTTGCCGAACGACTGGTGCAACAAATGCAGTCTTTTGGCGCGATGCTTCTGAACAGTGAAGAGATCAACGCATTGCGCGCCGCCTGTCTGCCTGAAGGGATGGCGAATAAGAAACTCGTGGGGAAAAGTCCAGCAACGCTTCTGGACGCTGCGGGTATACCGGTTCCGGCAAAAGCTCCCCGCCTGTTGATTGGCATCGTCAACGCCGACGATCCATGGGTGACCAGCGAACAGTTGATGCCAATGCTACCGATCGTAACCGTCAAAGATTTTGACAGCGCGTTAACGTTAGCGCTGAAGGTTGAAGAGGGACTGCATCACACCGCCATTATGCATTCACAAAATGTGTCACGTTTGAATCTTGCAGCGCGTACGCTTCAGACGTCCATTTTCGTGAAAAATGGCCCCTCTTACGCCGGAATTGGTGTGGGTGGTGAAGGCTTCACAACCTTCACTATCGCGACGCCAACGGGTGAAGGGACAACGTCTGCGCGAACTTTTGCACGTTCTCGTCGTTGTGTGCTGACAAACGGTTTTTCTATTCGCTAATGAGGCTGTCATGAATAGCTTTTCACTGCAAACCCGATTGTACAGCGGCCAGGGAAGTCTGGATGTGCTCAGGCGCTTCACGAATAAGCATATCTGGATTATCTGCGACGGTTTTCTTGCGCGCTCCCCGCTAATTGAGACACTGCGTAGCGCGTTGCCTGCAGATAATCGCATCAGCATATTCAGCGATATCACACCCGACCCAACCATCAGTACGGTAGTACAAGGGATTGCGCAAATGCAGTCCCTGCGACCGGATGTCGTGATTGGCTTTGGCGGTGGGTCGGCGCTTGATGCAGCAAAAGCTATCGTCTGGTTCAGCCGCCAGTTTGGTATTGAAATCGAAACCTGTGTGGCAATCCCCACCACCAGCGGAACCGGCTCTGAAGTCACCAGTGCCTGTGTGATTAGCGATCCCGATAAAGGCATTAAATACCCATTATTTAATGACGCCCTCTACCCGGATATGGCAATTCTGGATCCGATGCTGGTCATCAGTGTCCCTCCGGCCATCACCGCGAACACCGGGATGGATGTTCTGACGCATGCGCTGGAGGCTTATGTTTCCACCAGAGCCAGCGACTTCACTGACGCGCTAGCTGAAAAATCGGCGCAAATCGTCTTCCAGTATCTGCCCGTCGCGGTCAGGAAAGGGGATTGCCTGGCGACGCGGGGCAAAATGCACAATGCGTCAACGCTTGCGGGGATGGCGTTTAGCCAGGCTGGGCTTGGGATTAACCACGCGATAGCCCATCAGATAGGCGGCCAGTTTCATCTGCCCCATGGGCTGGCCAATGCGCTCATACTGACTTCTGTCATTCGTTTCAATGCTTGCGATCCACGGGCAGCCAAACGGTACGCCCGACTCACAAAAGCGTGTCACTTATGCCCGGATAATGCGAGCGACACAGCGGCACTCAATGCGCTGATTCATGCGATTGAGCAACTCAAAAAACAGTGTGAACTCCCCTCTTTTACTGACGCGCTCAAAGACGGAAAGCAAAGCTGGTCACAACGTATACCGTCGATGGTTCAAGCCGCGCTGGCTGATGTTACGCTGCAAACCAACCCTCGCGTAACCAACGCCAGTGCCCTCCAGGAACTGCTTGAGGAATTATTATGAATACAGCCATGTCGGCAGAAACGACGCTTTATGATGTGCAAACGATACGTGAACGCGTCCGTGCTGCGGGCGTGGTCGGAGCCGGAGGCGCTGGCTTTCCTGCGTATGTAAAATTACAGGCCCAAGTCGATACCTTTCTGGTGAATGCAGCGGAATGCGAGCCCATGCTGAAGGTCGATCAGCAGTTAATGGCCTTGCAAGCGGCCCGATTGGTACGCGGTGTGCAATATGCCATGAAAGCCACGGGTGCCAGTACGGGCATTATTGCCCTGAAAGAAAAGTATCGACAGGCCATCGATGCTTTAACCCCACTTCTCCCTGCTGATATCAGGCTGCATATTTTGCCGGATGTTTATCCAGCCGGGGATGAAGTTCTGACGATATGGATGGCGACCGGGCGACGGGTTCCACCTGCTGCGCTGCCAGTCAGTGTTGGCGTCGTGGTCAATAACGTCCAGACCGTGCTTAATATTGCTCGAGCCGTAGAGCAGCAGTATCCCGTCACGCGCCGCACCCTGACCGTTAACGGCGCGGTTGCCAGGCCATTAACACTGACGGTTCCCATCGGCATGTCGTTGCGCGAAGTACTGGAACTGGCGGGGGGAGCCACCGTTGATGACCCTGGTTTTATCAACGGCGGCCCTATGATGGGCGGTCTGATCACGTCGCTGGATACGCCGGTCAGCAAAACGACCGGTGGCCTGTTGGTTTTGCCGAAATCCCATGCGCTGATTCAGAGGCGGATGCAGGATGAACGTACCGTGCTTTCCGTTGCCAAAACCGTTTGCGAGCAGTGCCGCTTATGTACGGATCTCTGTCCAAGGCATTTGATCGGCCATGAATTGTCGCCACATCTTCTGGTACGCGCGGTTAATTACCAGCAAACCGCTACGCCGCAACTGCTGCTTACCGCCCTTACCTGCTCAGAATGCAACGTCTGCGAAAGCGTCGCGTGTCCGGTAGGGATCTCCCCTATGCGCATCAACCGAATGCTCAAACGGGAGTTGCGGGCGAAAAACCAACGTTATGAAGGTCCACTCAACCCGGCCGATGAAATGGCGAAGTACCGACTCATACCGGTTAAACGGCTCATTACCAAGCTGGGTCTCAGTGACTGGTACCACGACGCGCCATTCGCACAAACAGCGTATTCCACTGATACAACGACATTACTGCTACGTCAGCATATTGGCGCCATCGCCATCCCCTGTGTGCAAAAAGGGGAGCGTGTCGTTCGCGGACAATGCGTTGCGGATGTACCGGCAGACGCGTTAGGTGCTCCCGTTCACGCCAGTATCGACGGCATTGTTAGCGCGATAACTGAACACTCCATCACGGTAATAAGAGGTTAACCATGTCTCAGGCTATAGGGATTTTAGAACTCACCAGCATTGCCAAAGGGATGGAAGCCGGTGATGCCATGCTCAAAAGCGCAAATGTGAATTTGCTGGTCAGTAAGACCATTTGCCCGGGAAAGTTTCTGCTTATGCTCGGAGGGGATGTCGGCGCAGTGCAGCAGGCGATAGCCACGGGGACATCGCTTGCGGGCGACATGCTCGTCGATAGTCTGGTATTGGCCAATATTCATGACAGCGTACTTCCGGCGATAAGCGGTCTTAACAGCGTGGATAAACGCCAGGCGGTGGGGATTGTCGAAACATGGAGTGTCGCGGCCTGCATCTGCGCTGCCGATCGCGCAGTGAAGGCATCGAACGTCACTTTGGTGCGGGTACATATGGCATTTGGTATTGGTGGCAAATGTTACATGGTCGTCGCGGGCGACGTTTCTGATGTCAATAACGCCGTGTCAGTAGCCAGTGACAGTGCAGGTGAAAAAGGTCTGCTGGTCTATCGCTCAGTGATACCGCGTCCACATGAGAGCATGTGGCGACAGATGGTGGAAGGGTAATGGAAAGACAACCAACAACGGATCGTATGATCCAGGAATATGTGCCCGGTAAGCAGGTCACGCTGGCGCACCTTATCGCTAATCCTGGTAAAGATTTATTCAAGAAACTGGGATTGCAGGATTCAGTCTCAGCGATAGGTATTTTGACCATTACGCCAAGCGAAGCCTCTATTATCGCTTGTGACATCGCCACCAAATCCGGCGCGGTTGAAATTGGCTTTCTCGACCGTTTTACCGGAGCGGTCGTGCTCACTGGTGATGTTTCGGCCGTCGAATACGCACTTAAACAGGTTACCCGGACACTGGGCGAGATGATGCGTTTTACCGCCTGCCCCATTACACGGACATGAACCTATGAAACGCATCATGCTCATCGGCCCCAGCCAGTGCGGTAAAACGTCACTCACCCAATGCATGCGCGGAGAAGATCTGCATTATCAGAAAACCCAGGCGATTGTCTGGTCTCCTGCAGCAATCGACACGCCGGGTGAATACCTTGAGAACCGTTGTTTGTACAGCGCGCTGCTAACCAGCGCATGCGAAGCAGACATGATCGCTCTGGTACTCAATGCTGACGCACCGTGGTCACCTTTTTCGCCCGGGTTTACTGGCCCCATGAACAGGCCCGTGATTGGACTGGTAACCAAAGCCGATTTGGCCAACCCACAACGTATCACTCTCATCGAAAGCTGGTTGGTACAGGCTGGAGCACAAAGAGTATTTGTCACCAGCGCGGTGAACAATACCGGGGTCGATGAGATGCTCATCTTTCTGAATGCAAAGGAATCCTCATGTCTCACAAGATAATGGCCATCAATGCAGGCAGCTCGTCGTTGAAGTTCCAGCTACTGGCTATGCCCCAGGGTGAAATGCTATGCCAGGGGTTGATTGAGCGCATCGGCATGCCTGACGGACAGGTTACCCTTAAAACACCCACAGAAAAATGGCAGGAAATTCTGCCCGTTGCCGATCATCGCGAAGCGGTAACCCTGTTACTGGCAAAACTGATTGATCATAACATCATCAACAGTTTGGAGGACATTGACGGCGTAGGCCATCGCGTCGCTCATGGTGGTGAGTCGTTTAAAGATTCCGCCTTAGTAACTCATGAAACACTGGCAGAAATTGAGCGTCTTGCTGAATTGGCACCGTTGCATAATCCGGTTAACGCACTGGGGATTACCGTTTTTCGCCAGCTCTTGCCCAATACCCCTGCCGTCGCGGTTTTTGATACGGCTTTTCATCAGACGCTCGATGAACCTGCTTTTATCTATCCTCTGCCCTGGCGTTACTACGCTGAACTGGGGATTCGTCGATACGGTTTTCATGGCACCAGCCACAAATATGTCAGCGCTGCGCTGGCGGAGAAACTGGGCGTTCCGCTCAGCGCTCTGCGCGTTATCTGCTGCCACCTTGGTAATGGTAGTAGCATCTGCGCTATCAAGGGTGGGCAGTCAGTTAACACATCAATGGGCTTTACCCCCCAGTCAGGCGTCATGATGGGGACACGTAGCGGGGATATCGATCCCTCTATCCTGCCATGGATTGCCCTGCGGGAAGGAAAAACGCCGCAGCAGCTCAATCAGTTACTCAATAACGAATCGGGTTTATTGGGCGTTTCCGGTATTTCACCGGACTACCGTGATGTGGAGCGGGCGGCTGAGAGGGGGAACCACCAGGCGGCATTGGCACTCACGCTGTTTGCCGAACGCATTCGAGCCACCATTGGCAGCTACATTATGCAAATGGGCGGCCTGGATGCACTGGTTTTCACCGGGGGAATCGGCGAAAACTCGGCTCGCGCCAGAGCCGCCATTTGTCACAACCTCAATTTCCTGGGACTGTCCGTTGATGAGGCCAAAAATGAACGCAATGCGACCTTCATTCAGACTGAAAATTCGATGGTAAAAGTGGCTGTCATTAATACCAACGAAGAGCTGATGATCGCCCAGGATGTTATGCGTATTGCAATAGCAGAAACTGTGACATTGGGCGTTCCTGCTTAATATTGCCGCACCGCAAATTGCGGCAAATCATGGTAATAGCGCGATCGCCATGACACTATGCGCCGAGGATTGCTGATCACAAAGGTGAAGACGTGGCTGTTGCGCAATGTCCCGCATCATGCGGAGAACTTATCCAGGGCTGGATTCTGGGCAGTGAGAAACTGGTCTCCTGCCCTGTTGAATGGTATAGCACCGTTGAGGTCAGTTCAGGTTCACCATTGACAGACGAACGCCCCCTTTCGCGAGCCATGGTGGATCGGTTGTTGCAGCACTGGCAATACCCGGCGCACGTCAGCCAGGATATCCGAATCGATATCCATTCAACCATCCCTATCGCCAAAGGCATGGCCAGCAGTACAGCAGATATTGCCGCCACGGCTGTCGCGACGGCGCACCATCTGGGGCATCCATTAGATGAGTCGACACTGGCGCATCTGTGTGTTTCGCTTGAACCGACCGACAGTACCGTTTTTCGCCAGTTAACCCTTTTTGATCACAACGATGCCTCCACACAAATTGCCTGTGAAGCGCAGCCACAACTCGACCTGCTGGTACTCGAAAGCCCGGAAACGCTGCGTACTGCAGACTACCACCGTATTCCCCGCCAGTCTGGATTACAGGCAGGTGCTCCCGCTCTCAAACGGGCGTGGGAAAAGGTACAGGAAGCCTGTCGTAGTCAAAACCCTTACCGAATGGGAGAAGCGGCAACGCTCAGCGCAATCGCCAGTCAGGTACTGTTGCCAAAACCCGATTTCGACGCGTTATTAGCGCTGGTCGAGGAATGCGATTTATACGGAGTCAATGTCGCGCACAGCGGTAGCGTCGTCGGCCTGATGCTGGACAGAAAACGTCATGATGTTGAGTACATCAAATGGATGCTGACAGAGAAAAAACTGACCCGGCACTGGCCGGAACAGCACTTGCTGCGGATGGTAACGGGCGGGGTCGAATTACAGTGAGGGTCGCTGCATTGCAACGACCCTTATAAACAGAAAACGTTACTCTGCTTTCGCGTCGCCGTTTTTCACTTCGCCCATCGCTTTCAGCTTTTTAGAGATATCACGACGCTCTTTAGAGATCTCAGCGTTTTTGATGATGTAATCATCCACACGATCTTCATAGTCGCTTTTCATGCTGGCGATGATGCCCTGGATCGCTTCAACGCTCATACCCGGCTTGATGTAGTCGCTCAGGTTGTCCAGCAGCAGAACACGTTTCTGGTTGTCGCGGATCTTTTTCTCAACGTCCTGGATTTCACGTTGCAGTTTGTTTTTACGACGGAACAGACGAACAAATTCCAGCACGTCCTGGAAAGAAGGCTTGGTAGTTTCCATTTTTACACCCCTGATAATGTGAGATTCGGATTCGTTTAAACAACGGCTAAAGTGGGTCAACATTACTTTCATGCCCGCTATACTTCAAGTTGCATATGCATGAACAATGCATGGTTGAAACCTGAATTATCGAGGGTAAACCCATCGTCGTTACCAATGGTTTTAGCCTTTTTCAGTATCATACCCTTAATCTTTGCTGAATCGAAGCAGCAGTAGAGTCAATCCCCTCACTTGCTCTTTATTTGCGCAATGCGCGGCAGATTAAATGAGAGAGTAACTCCAGTTGTCGCGCCATTTCCATGTTCAGCCAGACGTAGCTATGAATGGGCGTTTCGGCCACATTATCACCTTTATGCTCATCAATGAGCTGGCGCAGTTCAGCCACGGTGTCATTGAGTTTTTCCGTATTGGCAAGCACAGGCTGGGGATTGCCCTCATATAACGCATGAGTGATTGTCAGTAACGCCTGTTGGGTTCGATGCTGGGTTTCACGCAGCGTTTGAGCATTCAGTATCACAAAATGGCTGGTCCGTGTTGCCCAAAGCGCATTAATTTGCAGCTCAAGCATGCAAACCAGATTGCGGTTCACCGTTTGAATAGCCTCAAATATCGATTTTTGGATGTGAGTTTCTTTACTGGCAGGAATGATTAACGCACGCATTTTGACAACTTCACTCAGCAACTGCTGTAAATGCTTATCCAGTCGAGGTTGTTCGAGCAAGTTCGGCGACAATGCTGCCTGATAGACACGGTTATATCCCGTGACGCAATGCGCCAGTTGAATGCGCCAGTGTATAAACGCACGCTGCGGCCAGATCCCGGTAAACAACATTGCTAGTAGCGACCCCAGAATAACATCGCCACCACGCCATAACGCCGTATTCATGTCGCCAGCGGGTGCCCCCACCACAACAGCAAGCGTAATACCAATCAGCAGCGCCTGATACGGTTTCTTCCCTAATGCCAGCCAGCCGCACAAAAACATCGCCACCCCACACCATATCAACATGAGTGGAAGCGAAATCAGTTCCAGTCGTAATGCCACCAGCCCAAGCGCAGCGCCAAGGATCGTCCCGCCAATGCGTTCAAGCGCGCGGGGAACCACGTTTCCCCAAAATGAAATAGGCCCCATGATCACGACCAGCGTGATCAGAGGCCACGTACCTTCAGGGATGTTCAGCAGGCGAACCAGCAGGAAAGTGAGAAGAAACGCCAGTGCGATGCGAATACCATGCACAACGCGATAATGACGATACAAGCGAATTTCAAACGGGCTCAGCGACTTATCTGCACGCACTCATGCACTCCGTCAGGGAATGGCAAAGAACAGAATTGTACCTGCTTTTTCAGTGAAAACATCACCGTCATGTACAGGACTTTCATCCTGATTTACACAAAAAACAGTTACTTCGACTGCACCGGTACGTACATCTCAATGTCCCAGTAACCGTCCTCCATACCGTTGTTCATATAAACTTCAAAACAGGGTTTGGCGGATATCTGGTACGTTGCGTCCTGCAACAGACTGTTAAAAAAGGCATACCATGGTGTCGCGAAGTCATGATTCTCAACGCGGGCAACGGCAACCGCATATTCACCACCGGCCAGTTCTGTCAGGATCACCCCTTCACTGTTCTCCGGGATAAAAAAGTTCTCAGGCACGGAAACCACGGTATCGCAACGGAGTTTATCCGCCGGAACAACATCGGGATTGTCATAGTAGACGGCAATCCACTCCAGCGGCACGATCTGCTTCCCATCGACCCACATCACCAGTTGCTCGAAGCCCTGTTTTACCGTTTCTTCCCATGGCCCAACCATGTGAAAACCGGCAATCCTGCGTTTATCAACCTGCTTGATCTCGTACTCCATATAACCTCCGCAATTACACTGTAATTATATACAGTGTAATTTTTGTCTATTACGGCCACAAGGAAATAGTGATTATTATGTGAGCAGATTCGCACTCTTGCCAGTCAGGGAAATAAGGAAACATTACGCCTTATGGTGAAAATAATCGCTCAGACGCGAAAAGACGCCGCCTTCACCCACCGACTCCAGCGTAACCAGTGGCCAGTGTGCAACAATTTTATCTCTGTCATAGAGTTCTATCTCACCCACACGTTGATGTGCGGCAATGGGGGCAACCAGCTCTTTCTTATTGAGCACGTATTTGGCTTTAATATTTGGGATTTCCGCTTTAGGGAGCGCCATCCAGAAATCTTGTTCCGTTCCCAGGCTGATTTGTTCTTTGTCGCCATACCAGATCCGCTCGGTGCCCACTTGCTTCCCACTACTCAACACCTGTACCGTATCGAAGTTCTGTTGTCCCCACATCAGCAGCTTACGCGCCTGCTCTTCACGCCCTTTTGCGCTCTCAGCCCCCATGACAACCGCAATCAATCGCCGCTGTCCATCAACGGCAGAAGCGATCAGGTTAAATCCGGCGCCGGATGTGTGTCCCGTCTTCAATCCATCGACGTTCATGGTCTTATCCCACAGCAATCCATTACGGTTTTGTTGCGTGATACCGTTCCAGGTGAGACTTTTCTCACTGTACATATGATAAAAATCAGGCTCACCGTGAATAATAGCCCGGGATAATACGGCCAGGTCATAGGCCGAACTGTGCTGGCCTGGCGCATCCAACCCATGTACGGTTTCAAAATGCGTGTCCTGCAGTTTCAGTTTTTGAACATAGCTGTTCATCATGGTGACAAACTGAGCCTGCCCACCGGCGATATAATCGGCCAGCGCGACACAGGCATCATTACCCGAATCGACAATCAAACCGCGGCTTAAATCACGCACAGACACGCGATCGCCTTCTTTTAAAAACATCAAGGATGAGCCAACAAACACCGGATTATCTTTTGCCCATGCATCCCGCCCTACAGTCACAATATCACTCGGGCTGATGCGATGGCTGTCGATAGCGCGATCGACAACATAGCCGGTCATCAGTTTGGTCAGGCTGGCGGGATTACGCTGCTGGTGTTCATTACCTGCGGTAAGAATTTGCCCCGTGGTGTAATCCATAAGCACCCAGGCACCAGCTTCAATTGCGGGAGGTTGGGGAGCAAAACTTGGGGTGTCTGCCGCAAATGCGGAAGAAAGACTCATCGCGAGTAGGGAAGCAGTAATAAACAAACGGCGTTTCAACAGCATGTCCTCAGGAATAGGAGAAATAGCCGTTCTTTTTACGGAAGTTCTGACGAACAAACATGGATAAATTGCAAGAAAATGTGACATAAGGCACATTTTCTTGCTGTAAGTTGATCGTATCAGATAAGTCTGAAGAGGAAATTACACTTCCTGTTAGCCTTTCCTCGGCGCAGTCTCGGCGTGATGGCTACGATGGCGGTGGTAACCATCGATCATGCTGCGAAAGATTTGCCCTGGGGTGTCACCCAGAGTGCACAGGTAAATATGTGCGCAAATAAACAGGATGCCCACGATGGCTAATGCCATATGCAGCACTAACATTATCGGGCCTGTGCCGACAACCTGCGGGTAAAGACACAGCAAACCGGTGATGATTAACAACGGCACCAGGAGATACATGATGGCCAGATAGGCCAGTTGCTGCAGAGGGTTAAATTTACTCTCTGCCGTCGCCGCAAAAGGATGCGCCTCGCCTTTCATGATCCCATACAGATAAAAACGCGTCTGCAGCAAGCAGCGTGAGATGAGCCCATTAAACCTCACGCGATAGTGGCAACCGTTTCCGCTGGTGGCGTTTATCAGCACAAAGCCAACCCAGAAGGCCAGTAATGCAAAGCCGCACCAGGTATGTACCTGCACCATCAACGCCACTGGTCCGACAGAGAAGTGGCCAAACAAGCCGCTCAGCAGGAGCAGGATAAATAACAACGCATTACCCCAGTGCCAGCGACGAACCGCTAACGAATAAAGGTAATCACGATGTTCTTCTCCGGCCGCAGTTTTAGGGGCCAGCATTCGACGTAACAGCGCGTGCATGACCAGTCCCACAATCATTAACAGGATGAGAACACCCGCATAGATAAGCCACAACGGCCAGTAGTCTGGCGCATAGTTAAGCTCTGCTCCCCAGATAGAATTCATACATTTTCCTCCTGATGGATCTCTTTACGCCGATACAGACTCACCGCACCACTTCGTTTGTCCTCCTGCCGGTAAACCTCTTTTTGACTGATCCAGTGCTGTATCTCAGGGTCGTCACGACGACCGAATTTCAACGCATCCGTTGGACAAACAGAAACACAAGCGGGTGACTGACCGTCGTCCAGACGGGTATCGGAACAAAAGTTGCATTTGTCGGCCACTCCCGTTTGCGGATTCAGGTAGCGAACATGGAATGGACATGCAGCGACGCAATAGTCACACCCAATACAGCGGGATTTATCCACTTGCACGATGCCATTTTCATCACGGAAAGAGGCGCCGGTTGGGCAGACACTGACGCACGGCGCATCTTCACAATGCTGGCAGGACACACGGACAAACTGAAAGTGAGACAGGACCTCAGGTTCCTTTTCCGGTGAACGGATCTGCACCTGCAGGCGGCTGTATCCCTCCGGTACATCATTAAGAACCTTGCAGGCAACGGTACACGCCTGGCAGCCAATACAGCGCTTCTCGTCATGCAGCATGACATAAGGGTTTGTTGAGTGATTCATAACGTTCTCCTTGCTTATGCCCGACTCAGCGTGACGCCTGAGGTGTGGACCACCGTACCGGAAACCGGGCTGGTCACATGCGGCAGTAA
This sequence comes from Citrobacter sp. Marseille-Q6884, assembly GCF_945906775.1. NCBI lineage: Bacteria > Pseudomonadati > Pseudomonadota > Gammaproteobacteria > Enterobacterales > Enterobacteriaceae > Citrobacter > Citrobacter sp. Marseille-Q6884. The sequence goes on along the minus strand of NZ_CAMDRE010000001.1, from coordinate 3,090,335 downwards.
ATTACCGCAATGAATGCCATGCGTTGTCGCAGCCGTTTTGGCCCCTGCCTTGGCGCCAAATCCCATGTAAACAAACAGCGTGTCGGGTCGAATACCCGCCGTGACCAGCGCCTTGCCTTTCTCTTTTCCGGTGGCATTTTCCAGCCAGATATCGTCGCCGTTTTTAATCCCTTTTTCTTTTGCCGTTTTCGGGTGTATCCATACCGCGTTATCCCACATCAGTTCACTCAGCAAAGGAACATATTGCGTTGCACCGTTGGTATGCACAGCCACTTTGCCCTGGATGAAATAGAGTTCGCTGTCAGCTTTAAGCGCGAAATTGCGGGCGCGTGGAATGCCGTAGCCGGGCAGTAAGGACTCCAGCTCTTCGGAATAGAGTTCGATTTTGCCTGACGGGGATTTGAAGCGGAGTTGCTCGCCATAGGTGCCGTCGCTGTCCGCAGCCACGGCGCCGGGATACCGGGCGGTAAACTGGCGTACAAGCTCAGGCTCGCGGAGCAACAACGGTACCCCCCACTCCCGATAGCCTTTCTGACGAAGTTCCGCAGACAGGGCATGATCGCCATTAAGCTGATACAGCTGGCGCGTCTGCATATCCTGCCACGGATAGAATTTCCCCAGTCCTAACTGTTCGCCAAGTTCCTTCCAGATTTGCCAGCTCGGACGTGCGTCGCCAATCGGCTCCACCACCTGCTGACGCAGCGCATAAGCCGGATTCAACCCGGACATATCCGAGACTTCTTCATCGCGTTCCAGGTAAGTACATTCGGGTAACAGATAGTCGGCGTAGGCGGCGCTTTCACTTAAATAAACATCGCAACTGACCACCAGATCCAGCTGTTCGACGGTTTTGACCAGATCGGGACGACAGGTAACGGTTTGGAATGGGTTATGGCGGGACATAATCCATCCCTTCACGGGATAAGGCGTCTGATTTAGCACAGCATCAATAATGCTCTGTACCACCCCGCCGCCCGCGGCGATATATTTAAACTGTGGGGCAACCATATCAATACGTTGCGCAGCGGGCTTCGGTAATTTGGCGTCAGGTTTTGCCAGCACCGGAGCCACATTTTCGCCTGCCAGTTTGTTGTAGGTAGCGGCTCCTTTTTTCTGGTACAGCCCACCTTCGCGCTCAATGTTTCCAAGCAGCACATTGAGCGTGAAAATCATCCGCCGCATGTCGATCTCTTCCTGAGAAAACGTGGCGCGGTGCCCAGGACTGACGATAGCGCGAGGCGCGCAGGCTGCCATTTCCCGGGTGACCCGAACGATGACATCAGCAGGGACATCAGCAAGCGTCTGTGCCCATTCTGGCGTGGTCTCTTGTACCGCCTCCGCCAGTTGTGCAAATCCCGAGGTGTAGCGTTCAACGAATGCCGCGTCATACAGATTTTCTTTAATCATGACGTGACACATCGCCATGAGTACCGGTAAATCGCCCCCTGGCTTAATGGCATGCCACTCATCCGCTTTACTGGAAAATACGGACAAGCGTGGATCGAAGCTGACCATCTTCGCGCCCTTTTCCTGAGCGGTCATCAGCTCATGCGTATCGGCAACTTCAATACCTTCATACAGGTTATGCCCAAAAGACACCATATAACGGGTATTAGCAATGTCCATGGCTAAATCGCCGCCCATCATCACTTTAGCGGCAATGGATTTTCCGGCAGGACAGGTCGAGGCGTGAGTAAAGGTATTGGGTGAACCAAAGGCCGTAGCAAGTTGAAACAAATGGCCAGAAAGCGAGCCGGATTTGGAAGAGAAGACAACGCCCTGTGGGCCATATTGCGTTTTTATTGCCCCCATTTTTTCGGCAATTTCTTTGTAAGCCTGCTGCCAGCTGATGACCTGCCATTCTCCGCTGCCGCGAGGTCCGGTGCGTTTCATCGGTTTAACAATACGGTGCGGGTCGTTCACCAGACTGACACCACTGCCCCCTCGGGCGCAAACCCGGGTGCCCTGCTGAGGCGCATTGGGATTCCCCTGGATGAAAACGGTCTTATTATTAATGACCTGCGCCTGAATGGGACAGCGGAAAGAACACATTTCGCACAAGCTTGGCGTGAGCGCTGTTTTGCCTTTAATGCTCTCGGGCGAATTTCGCGCCAGTGCGCCAGGTGGGAAACTGCCTATTGCGCAAGCGGAGCAGCCAATCCCCACTCCGCGCAAAAAATTACGCCGACTAATACTCATATAACCTCCTGTTATTAGATATATCCAATAATTATATGGCGTTTAAATTATTAATTTTTAACCTCACTCACATTTCATTACAATGCTTCACTGCAAATACAAAGAAATAAAACCCATTGTTTATAAAAGACTTTTAAAACTTCCAGAACACAACAGTTAACCGTAAAAATAACAATAATAGTTCTCACTCAGGTCATTAAAAATACCTGAACTTCAACATAATTTATTTCCGTTATTTTCTCTGGCGGGCTGAAATAATTAATCCATTTTTAATAAATATTTGTTCATCTCAATTTTAATGCGACCGTTCCTCAGGAAGGATAATCGCTTTGCTGATTACCTCGTGCATTTTTGGTATTCTTAGACGAGCGCTAAATTGATCCCGGACATAACTAAACAATGACTGACGGTAAGCAACTTCCGACTTTTCTCTTCCACGATTACGAGACCTTTGGTACCCATCCGGCACTGGACAGACCCGCGCAGTTTGCGGCTATCCGTACGGATAGCGATTTCAACATTATTGGTGAACCCGAAGTCTTTTATTGCAAGCCTGCAGACGACTATCTGCCACAACCTGAAGCCGTGCTGATCACCGGCATTACACCCCAGGAAGCGCGTGAAAAGGGAGAAAACGAAGCCGCCTTTGCCGCACGCATCCACTCACTTTTTACCGTACCGAAAACCTGTATCCTGGGTTACAACAATGTGCGTTTCGATGATGAAGTGACGCGTAATATCCTTTATCGCAATTTTTACGATCCCTATGCCTGGAGCTGGCAGAACGATAATTCTCGTTGGGATTTACTGGATGTCATGCGTGCCTGCTATGCCCTGCGTCCTGAAGGAATTAACTGGCCGGAAAATGACGATGGTTTACCCAGTTTTCGCCTGGAGCATTTAACTAAAGCGAACGGCATCGAACATGCCAACGCCCATGATGCGATGGCTGATGTGTACGCGACCATCGCGATGGCGCAGTTGGTTAAATCTCGTCAGCCACGCTTGTTTGACTATCTCTATAGCCACCGTAACAAGCACAAACTGGCCGCGCTGATCGATGTCCCGCAAATGAAGCCTTTGGTGCATGTCTCCGGCATGTTCGGGGCATGGCGCGGTAACACCAGTTGGGTCGCGCCGCTGGCCTGGCACCCTGAGAATCGCAATGCGGTTATCATGGTCGATTTAGCCGGTGATATCTCACCCCTGCTGGAGCTGGATAGCGACACCCTGCGTGAGCGGCTTTACACTGCGAAAGCTGACCTGGGGGATAATGCCGCTGTGCCGGTTAAACTGGTACACATCAATAAGTGCCCTGTTCTGGCGCAAGCCAATACGCTGCGCCCGGAGGATGCGGATCGACTCGGCATTAACCGTCAGCTTTGTCTGGATAACCTAAAAGTCCTGCGTGAAAACCCGCAAGTGCGCGATAAAGTGGTCGCTATTTTTGCCGAGGCGGAGCCTTTTGCGCCGTCCGACAACGTGGATGCTCAGCTGTATAACGGTTTTTTCAGCGATGCCGACCGCGCCGCCATGAAAATCGTTCTGGAAACCGACCCACGCAATTTACCGGCGCTGGATATTACCTTCGTAGACAAGCGCATTGAAAAGCTGCTGTTTAACTATCGCGCCCGTAACTTCCCAGGTACCCTGGATGAGGCGGAACAGCAGCGCTGGCTGGAACATCGTCGTCAGGTTTTCACGCCGGAATTTTTGCAACATTATGCCAATGAACTGCAAATGCTGAGTCAGCAGTATGCTGATAACAAAGAGAAGCTAATGTTGCTGAAATCACTCTGGCAATACGCTGAAGAGATTGTGTAAAACGCAGATGTAAAAAAACCGGAGCAGTGCTCCGGTTTATAAGATGCGCCTGGCAAGCAGGCGCAGCATAGTCAGTTATTACGCAACATCTTCGTACTGTGGTACCGGGTTGCGGAAGCTTTTGGTCACGCACGCCAGATAAATCAGACCGATACCTGCCCAGATCAGACCCAGAACCATAGAGCTCTCTTCCAGGTTGACCCACAGCGCACCTACGGTCAGCGCACCGCACATCGGCAGGAACAGATACTGGAAGTGGTCTTTCAGTGTCTTGTTACGCTTCTCACGGATCCAGAACTGGGAGATCACCGACAGGTTAACGAAGGTAAACGCCACCAGCGCACCAAAGTTAATCAGCGCCGTTGCCATCACCAGGTCGAAGTTGATTGCCAGCAGGGCAATCGCACCCACCAGGATAATGTTCATCGCTGGGGTACGCCAGGTTGGATGAACATACCCGAAGAAGCTTTTCGGGAACACGCCGTCACGACCCATCACGTACATCAGACGCGCTACGCCTGCATGCGCCGCCATACCGGATGCCAGTACGGTAATGGTGGAGAAGATCAATGCACCGACCTGGAACGCTTTACCTGCAACATACAGCATAATCTCAGGCTGAGAAGCATCCGGATCCTTGAAGCGAGAGATATCCGGGAAGTACAGCTGCAACAGATAGGTGGAGACAATAAAGATCAGGCCACCAATCAGCGCGGTCAGGAAAATCGCACGCGGGATCACGCGCTCTGCATCCTTGGTTTCTTCCGACAGGTTGCTGATGCCGTCAAAACCAGTAAAGGAGAAGCACAGAATCGTCGCACCAGTGATCATCGGAATAACATGTGCATCGCCAGACCAGAACGGACGTGAGCTGGCCAGTGTACCGGCACCTTCACCTTCGAACACACCGTAAACGACCATACCCAAAATGACCGCAATCAGTACTACCTGCAACACCACAATAACGGTATTGAAGTTAGCGACGGATTTGAGGCTGCGCAGGTTAAATGCCGTCATAAACGCCACGAGTGCAATCACAAATACCCATGACGGAATCGAAGGCACCAGGGCTTCAAAGTAAATTTTTGCCAGCAGAATGTTGATCATCGGCGCGAACAGATAGTCGAGCAGAGAAGACCAACCCACCATGAAGCCGACGGTCGGGCTAATGGATTTCTGGGCATAGGTGTACGCAGAGCCTGCAGAAGGGTAACGACGTACCAGCTTCCCGTAGCTCAGCGCCGTAAACAGAATTGCGATCAGCGCGAAGGCATATGCCGTCGGAACGTGACCGTCTGTGAGGCCTGAAACGATACCAAAAGTATCGAACAGCGTCATCGGCTGCATATAGGCAAGGCCCATCATAACAACCGGAACCAACGTAAGTGTTTTACGTAATTCCACGCGAGAGGTGTTTGGAGTAACGTTATGCGACATGATCATTCCCCTTTACGGTGAAAACCGTCGCGTAAGCAAAAAATTGCCCCATTTTTTTTAAATTCCTCAGCGACAACAACTGTCGGTTTTTAGTAAGTATCTATCCGGTACGAAGCCCGGCCTCTTTTATGAATGATTGGTTTGATGCAAAAAAATAACCGACGCGTATTAAAACGTCGGTTAATGTCATCTTTTGCAAGCGGCGTATTTTGCACTAAATCGGTAAGAAATAACAAGAGAATGAAACAACTGTTAAAGAATATTTTTCACTAACTGCCTGATTTATCGGCAACCGCATTTGCATACACCCCCGCGATAGCACTATTTGCTAAAATTTCATCTCGCCACCAGGCGCTTGCTAAACCCGCGGTCTGTTCATTCCAGCCAATCCACACGGGTTCAAAGATAATCTGCGCGACCACTGTCTTCTCAATAAGCGCCCCGCTGTCCAAAAATCGCTGCGCCAGATAGCGCGGTATATAACCGCAACCCAGACCGCTAATTTGCAACTCCAGCTTGGTTTTAAAATCGAAAACGGTAATGGCTTCTTGATCATCAACTAACTGAGAACCCGACAAATTTACAGAATGTGCATTATCCCCGACGACAATAGCGCGAAACCGTTTTATCGTCCGGCGATTTAATGGTTCTGCTTCCTGCGCCAGTGGATGATGAGGGGCAACAACAAAGACCTGCTCCAGATCGCCTAAACGGGCAAAACCAAAGTCACTCGCCGAAGGCGGCTCATGCATCGCGCCGACAATAATATCAGCCCGCCCTTGCGTAAGCGCATCCCACGAACTGCCCAGTACGCCGTTGATAAATTTCAGGCGCGTCACGCTGTGATGTTGATAGAAAGATTCGATGAGTGGCGCGAGAAGCGAAAAGGGAAAGGTATCATCCACGCCGATCACCAGCTCATTCTCCCAACCTTCATGAAGTTTAATGGCCTGTTTTTCGAGTTCGCGGACGGTGTGGAGCACCTCCCGTCCCTTTTCCAGCAGCATCTGCCCGGTTCGGGTAAATTTGGCCCGGTGCCCGCTACGATCCAGAAGTTGAATATTAAGATCGCTCTCCAGCTTATGCACGGTATAGCTCAGCGCCGACGGCGTCTTAAATAATTTTGCCGACGCCGCCGCGAAGCTGCCCTCTTTCTCTAATGCATCGAGGATGATCAGAACATCCAGCAGTGGTTTCATACTCGCCCCCTGGCGGTATACAGCGGCACTCTGCTGGTGTGTCACTCCATCGGCATCACCAGTGGGTCAGGATATTGGTACTCAAACCCAAGCTCATTGCAGATTCGGTTACCATCGATGACTTTCCCTTTATTCACGCCCTCCCGGAACGTCGGGGGCTCCATACCCAACAAGCGCGCCATCTGAGGATAGAACACATTGCGCGCCGGATGCATGGGCGCACATATATTATAGATGTGTCCCCCCTTAGGTGCCTGTAGCAGCAAGGCAATCGCAGAGACAACATCATCCAGATGCACCAGATTGACGCCCTGCTGCCCATCCGGTGCCGTCTTACCCGCGAAAAAACGACCAGGATGTCTTCCCGGCCCGACCAGCCCCGCCAGGCGCAAAATATCGACCGACGTTCCCGGCAAATTATGTAGCCAGTCCTCAAGCTCTTTCAGGACGCGACCACTTTCCGTGTTCGGATTACGCGGCGAGTTCTCTTTCACTGTGCCCTGTACATCGCCATAGACCGACGTCGAACTGGTAAAAATAATCCGCGGAATACGATACGCCAGCGCACTATCGACCAGTTCCTGCATTGCCTGCAGATAAAATCCCTCTCCCGGACCGCTGCGACGCGCAGGGAGCGTGATCACCAGCGCATCGGCATCCATTAACGCATCGAGATCGTCTGACTCACAGACCAGTTCAGGCTCCAGGCGTAACGAGTAGCTCTCGATACCGCTCATTCGGGCCGCTTCCACCCCATCCAATGTGGTTTTGCTGCCGGTGACTTGCCAGCCTCTGGCCGCCAGCGACATCGCTAACGGCATGCCTAACCAACCTAACCCGACAATTGCGACCTTTTTCATGCCTTCTCTCCTGACTGTTGGCCTATAACGCAAGGCTACGCCAGCCTACGGTGACTGACAATTTATAGTATCAATATGAAATGAATTAATGATCAAAAAAAGCCCTTGCTTTCTGTTACTAAAGTGGTTTAGGTTAAAAGACATCAAATGAATAACCATTCATCGAGAAATTTATGACACGCGCTCAATTTAATCACCATCACCACCATCATCCTGACTAGTCTTTCAGGCGATGTGTGCTGGGAGACATTTCAATCTTCCAGTGGTGCATGAGCGTATGAGAAAGCCCCCGGAAGAAATCTTCCGGGGGCTTTTTTTTTGGTGCGCGACTCAGATTGAATCAGACAGGATAACGAGGAACAAAGAATGTTAGACAATACCCGTTTACGCATAGCTATGCAGAAATCAGGCCGTTTAAGCGATGATTCACGCGAATTACTGGCTCGCTGTGGCATTAAAATTAATCTTCACACCCAGCGCCTGATTGCCATGGCCGAGAATATGCCTATTGATATTCTCCGCGTGCGTGATGACGATATTCCGGGTCTGGTGATGGACGGCGTCGTTGATCTCGGCATCATCGGTGAAAACGTTCTGGAAGAAGAGTTGCTGAACCGCCGGGCGCAGGGTGAAGACCCGCGCTACTTTACGCTGCGTCGCCTGGACTTCGGCGGTTGTCGCCTCTCGCTGGCGACGCCGGTTGATGAAGCCTGGGAGGGTCCGTCAGCACTGAACGGTAAGCGTATCGCCACCTCTTACCCACACCTGCTCAAGCGCTATCTCGACCAAAAAGGTGTCTCATTTAAATCCTGTCTGCTAAACGGCTCTGTCGAAGTCGCCCCACGCGCTGGCCTGGCCGATGCGATTTGCGATCTGGTCTCAACGGGTGCCACGCTGGAGGCAAATGGCCTGCGTGAAGTGGAAGTGATTTATCGTTCCAAAGCCTGCCTGATTCAACGCGACGGTGAGATGGCTGAAGCCAAGCAACTGCTGATTGATAAATTGCTGACCCGTATTCAGGGGGTCATTCAGGCACGTGAATCCAAGTACATCATGATGCATGCCCCGAGTGAACGACTGGACGAAGTTATCGCCCTGTTGCCTGGCGCTGAGCGCCCAACCATTCTGCCGCTGGCTGGCGATCAGCAACGTGTTGCAATGCACATGGTGAGCAGTGAAACCCTGTTCTGGGAAACCATGGAAAAACTGAAAGCGCTCGGCGCCAGCTCGATTCTGGTGCTACCGATTGAAAAGATGATGGAGTGACAGCCATGAGCTTTAGCACAATCATTGACTGGAACAGCTGTAGCCCGGAGCAGCAGCGCGAATTACTGATGCGCCCGGCGATTTCCGCGTCGGATAGCATCACCCGCACGGTGAGTGAAATACTGGATAACGTGAAGTCCCGTGGTGATGATGCACTGCGTGAATACAGCGCGAAGTTCGATAAAACCAACGTGACGGCGCTAAAAGTCAGTACTGAAGACATGGCGGCCGCTGGCACTCGCCTGAGTGATGACCTCAAACAAGCCATGGCAGTGGCCGTTAGCAACATTGAAACGTTCCATAATGCGCAAAAACTGCCCGTGGTCGATATCGAAACGCAGCCCGGTGTGCGCTGCCAGCAGGTTACCCGTCCGGTAGATTCTGTGGGTCTGTATATTCCCGGGGGGTCGGCACCGCTCTTCTCTACGGTATTAATGCTCGCCACGCCAGCCCGTATCGCGGGTTGCCGTAAAGTAGTGCTGTGTTCGCCGCCCCCTATCGCCGACGAAATTCTTTATGCGGCGCAGTTATGTGGTGTCCAGGATGTCTTTAATGTCGGCGGCGCTCAGGCCATTGCTGCACTGGCATTTGGGAGCGAAACCGTACCGAAAGTGGATAAAATTTTTGGACCCGGCAATGCGTATGTGACCGAAGCAAAACGCCAGGTCAGCCAGCGTCTGGACGGTGCAGCCATTGACATGCCTGCAGGTCCTTCAGAAGTTCTGGTAATTGCCGACAGCGGTGCAACGCCCGATTTCGTCGCGTCTGACTTACTCTCTCAGGCTGAACACGGACCCGATTCACAGGTGATTCTGCTCACCCCCGACGCCGATATCGCCCGCCGTGTCGCAGAGGCCGTAGAACGTCAGCTTGCTGAATTGCCGCGAGCGGAAACCGCGCGTCAGGCGCTCAGCGCGAGCCGTCTGATTGTGGCTAACGATTTAGATCAGTGCATCGCTATCTCTAATCAATACGGTCCTGAACACCTCATCATTCAGACCCGCGATGCGCGTGAACGGGTTGATGAGATTACCAGCGCTGGCTCCGTATTTCTCGGTGACTGGTCGCCGGAATCCGCCGGTGATTATGCCTCAGGGACTAACCACGTCCTGCCAACCTACGGGTACACCGCAACCTGCTCAAGTCTCGGACTTGCTGATTTTCAGAAACGGATGACCGTGCAGGAGTTATCACCACAAGGTTTCTCTGCCCTGGCCTCAACCATTGAAACGCTGGCCGCCGCTGAGCGACTGACCGCCCACAAAAATGCCGTCACCCTGCGTGTTAACGCCCTGAAGGAGCAAGCATGAGCACTGACAAGATTCTCAGCGTCACCGACTTAGCCCGTAAAAACGTCCGCGAGTTGACGCCCTATCTGTCTGCCCGCCGTCTGGGCGGCAATGGCGATGTCTGGCTGAACGCTAACGAGTTTCCGACCGCCGTTGAATTTCAGTTAAGCCAACAGACGCTTAACCGTTACCCTGAGTGTCAGCCAAAAGCGGTGATCGAAAACTACGCGCAGTACGCCGGCGTTAGACCGGAGCAGGTTCTGGTCAGCCGTGGTGCCGATGAAGGGATCGAACTGTTGGTCCGTGCTTTTTGCGAACCCGGTAAAGATGCAATTTTGTACTGTCCGCCGACTTACGGCATGTACAGCGTCAGCGCCGAAACAATTGGCGTTGAATGTCGTACCGTCCCGACCCTTGATAACTGGCAACTGGATTTGCCAGGCATCGCCGACAAGCTTGATGGTGTGAAAGTGGTCTACGTTTGCAGCCCCAATAACCCAACCGGCCAGCTGATTAACCCACAAGATCTGCGCGCATTGATCGACATGACACAAGGTAAAGCCATTGTGGTTGCCGATGAGGCCTATATTGAGTTTTGTCCGCAGGCGACACTGGCTGGCTGGCTTTGCGAATATCCGAATCTGGTGATCCTGCGTACGCTCTCGAAAGCCTTTGCCCTGGCCGGTTTGCGCTGTGGTTTTACGCTGGCTAATGAAGAAATTATCAATCTGCTGCTGAAAGTGATTGCCCCCTATCCGCTTTCTACGCCAGTGGCGGATATCGCCGCCCAGGCGCTGACGCCGCAAGGCATCACGGCCATGCGTGAACGCGTAGCGCAGATCCTGGAGGAGCGTCAGTTTCTGGTCGATAACCTGAAAACAATCCCCTGCGTGGAACAGGTTTTCGACTCGCAAACCAACTATGTTCTGGCACGCTTTAAAGCCACCAGTTCGGTGTTTAAATCTTTGTGGGATCAAGGCATTATCTTACGAGATCAGAACAAACAACCTTCGTTAAGCGGCTGCCTGCGTATTACAGTTGGAACCCGCGAAGAGAGCCAGCGCGTCATTGACGCTTTACGTGCGGAGCAAGTATGAGCCAGAAGTATCTTTTTATTGACCGTGATGGAACCCTGATTTCCGAACCGCCAACTGATTTTCAGGTTGATCGCTTTGACAAACTGGCTTTTGAGCCGGAGGTGATTCCTGCGCTGCTGAAACTGCAAAAAGCCGGTTTTAAACTGGTCATGATCACCAACCAGGATGGACTGGGAACATCGAGCTTCCCGCAGGTTGACTTCGATGGCCCACATAACCTGATGATGCAGATTTTCACCTCGCAGGGCATTGTGTTTGATGAGGTACTGATCTGCCCACACCTGCCGGCGGATGAGTGCGATTGCCGGAAGCCAAAAGTCAAACTGGTGGAACAGTATCTCGTTGAGCAGGCTCTGGATGCTGCAAACAGCTACGTCATTGGCGACCGCGCCACTGATATTCAACTGGCTGAAAACATGGGTATCACCGGATTACGCTATCACCGTGATACCCTGAACTGGTCAATGATTAGCGAGCAGCTGACCAAACGCGACCGCTTTGCCCACGTTGAACGTAACACGAAAGAAACCCAGATTGATGTCAAAGTCTGGCTGGATCGCGAAGGTCGGAGCAAAATTAATACCGGCGTAGGTTTCTTCGACCACATGCTGGATCAAATCTCGACCCACGGCGGTTTTTGCATGGAAATTGCCGTGAAAGGCGATCTGTATATTGACGATCACCACACGGTGGAAGATACCGGTCTGGCGCTGGGAGAAGCCTTAAAGCTGGCTCTGGGCGATAAACGCGGCATCAATCGTTTTGGTTTTGTACTGCCGATGGACGAATGCCTGGCACGTTGCGCACTGGATATCTCCGGGCGTCCTCACCTGGAATACCGGGCTGAATTTGCCTATCAGCGCGTTGGCGATTTAAGTACCGAGATGGTCGAGCATTTCTTCCGTTCGCTCTCCTACACCATGGGCGCGACGCTGCACCTGAAGACGAAAGGCAAAAATGATCACCACCGTGTAGAAAGTTTATTCAAAGCATTTGGCCGCACGCTGCGCCAGGCGATTCGCGTAGAAGGCGACACGCTTCCTTCCTCAAAAGGGGTGCTGTGATGAACGTGGTGATCCTCGACACGGGCTGCGCCAACCTGAACTCGGTGAAATCCGCCGTGGCGCGTCATGGATATGACCCGATCGTCAGCCGTGACGCCGATGTTGTCCTGCGCGCCGATAAACTTTTCCTGCCCGGTGTGGGCACTGCACAATCAGCAATGGATCAGTTGCAGGCACGTGAGCTCATTGAACTCATCAAAGCCTGTACTCAGCCTGTACTGGGGATTTGTTTGGGTATGCAGCTGCTGGGTCGTCGTAGCGAAGAGAGTCATGGTGTGGATCTGCTGGGTATTATTGATCAGGATGTGCCCAAAATGACCGATTTTGGCCTCCCTTTGCCGCACATGGGCTGGAATCGCGTTTACCCACAGGCCGGTAATCGCCTGTTCCAGGGCATTGAGGACGGTGCGTATTTTTACTTTGTACACAGCTATGCCATGCCGGTGAATCCCTGGACCATCGCTCAGTGTAACTACGGCGAACCGTTCACCGCAGCGGTACAAAAAGACAATTTCTTCGGCGTGCAATTCCACCCTGAGCGCTCGGGTGCCGCCGGGGCGCAGTTGCTGAAAAACTTTCTGGAGATGTGATGATTATTCCGGCATTAGATTTAATCGACGGCACGGTGGTACGCCTCCATCAGGGCGATTATGCAAAACAGCGCGATTACGGCAACAACCCCTTACCTCGTTTGCAGGACTACGCCGCACAGGGTGCGCAGGTACTGCATCTGGTGGATCTCACCGGAGCCAAAGATCCCCTCAAGCGCCAAATAGCCCTGATTAAAACACTGGTCGCAAGTGTAGACGTTCCGGTACAGGTTGGTGGCGGTGTGCGCACAGAAGAAGACGTTGCCGCTCTGCTCGATGCCGGCGTTGCGCGTGTGGTTGTCGGCTCCACTGCGGTGAAGTCACCGGAGGTCGTTAAAGGCTGGTTCGCCCGGTTTGGCGCCGACGCGCTGGTGCTGGCGCTGGACGTTCGTATTGACGAGCGCGGGAACAAACAGGTAGCGGTTAGCGGCTGGCAGGAAGACTCCGGCGTTTCGCTGGAAGCGCTGGTGGAGACCTATTTACCGGTCGGCCTGAAACATGTGCTGTGCACCGATATTTCTCGCGACGGTACGCTGGCGGGCTCCAACGTGTCGCTTTATAACGAAGTGTGCGCCCGATATCCGCAGGTGGCCTTTCAGTCATCCGGCGGAATTGGAGATATCGACGATGTTGCAGCGTTGCGTGATACCGGCGTTCGTGGCGTGATCGTGGGACGAGCGCTGCTGGAAGGTAAATTTACCGTTGAGGAGGCCATCCAATGCTGGCAAAACGCATAATTCCTTGTCTGGATGTTCGTGATGGTCAGGTGGTGAAAGGCGTCCAGTTTCGCAATCATGAAATCATTGGCGACATCGTCCCACTGGCGAAGCGCTATGCCGATGAAGGCGCTGATGAACTGGTGTTTTACGATATCACCGCCTCCAGCGATGGTCGCGTGGTGGATAAGAGTTGGGTATCCCGCGTGGCAGAAGTGATCGATATTCCGTTCTGCGTAGCCGGCGGGATTAAGTCCATCGACGATGCGGCGCGGATCCTCTCCTTCGGTGCAGATAAAATATCCATCAACTCCCCGGCGCTGGCCGAACCGGAGCTTATCACCCGTTTGGCGGACCGCTTTGGCGTACAGTGCATCGTGGTGGGCATTGATACCTGGTATGACGCAGAAACCGGTAAATATCACGTCAATCAATATACGGGTGATGAAAACCGTACCCGCGTCACCCAGTGGGAAACGCTGGACTGGGTGCAGGAGGTCCAAAAACGTGGCGCGGGCGAAATTGTCCTGAACATGATGAATCAGGATGGTGTACGTAACGGCTACGATCTGGAGCAACTGAAAAAAGTACGTGAGGTTTGCCACGTACCGCTAATTGCCTCTGGTGGCGCAGGCACGATGGAACATTTCCTCGAAGCCTTCCGTGACGCAGACGTTGACGGCGCGCTCGCCGCCTCCGTCTTCCACAAGCAAATTATTAATATTGGTGAATTAAAAACGTTCCTGGCAACGCAGGGCGTGGAGATCAGGATATGTTAACGAAGCAACAATGCCGCGAACTGGACTGGGAGAAAACCGACGGTCTGATGCCGGTTGTAGTACAGCATGCGGTATCCGGTGAAGTATTGATGCTCGGCTATATGAACCCGCAGGCGTTGGATCAAACGATCGAAAGCGGGAAAGTCACGTTTTACTCGCGTACTAAACAGCGGCTGTGGACCAAAGGGGAAACCTCCGGCCACTTTCTTAACGTTGTCAGCATTACGCCAGATTGCGATAACGACACTCTGTTAGCGCTGGTTAACCCGATTGGCCCCACCTGCCATAAAGGCACCAGCAGCTGTTTTGGTGAAGCCAGCCACCAGTGGCTGTTTCTGTATCAGCTTGAGCAACTGCTTGCTGAGCGTAAAACGGCCGATCCGGCAAGCTCTTACACGGCAAAACTGTATGCCAGCGGCACCAAACGCATCGCACAAAAAGTCGGGGAAGAAGGCGTAGAAACGGCGCTGGCCGCGACGGTACAGGATCGTTTCGAACTGACCAATGAAGCTTCGGACCTGATGTATCACCTGCTGGTGCTGCTGCAGGATCAGGAACTCGACCTGACCACCGTGATTGAGAATTTGCGCAAGCGCCATCAGTAAACTTCGGGCATAAAAAAACCGGGTGATACCCGGTTTTTGTTATTCAGTTCAGAAGCATACAGACTTACATTGCTTTCGCTTTGTAACCACGCAGTGCATTTCGTCCCAGAACTACACCCGCACCAATCATCCCGCCGAGCAGTACCGCCAACACCAAAGTTATCGATTTTTTGGGACTGTCGCGACGAATCGGCAGGGTCGGTTTCATCACGTAGCGATAGGCATGCATCTCTGTCCCTTCAAGCTTCAGATTTTCAATATCCAGCAGCTTTTGTTTGGTCTGGAAGTAGTTATCAGACAATATCAAAGGACGTGTCGCCTCGTGCGCAATCATGGATTTCAGAGCATCGCTCCCCAGAAGGAACATACTGTCCTGCGTCACATCCTGAGTTTGCTGAAGCTGCGGTTTCGTCACATTAGCCTGTTCGGCATAACGTAACGCTTCCTGGATTTGCTTGATGCGTAACTCTTTTTGCTCCTGCGCCACTACTTCCTGGGTTTTCAGAGAATCTTCAAGCGTCGTCTTTTGCAACTTGATGTTATCAGTCAAATCAAGTTTCAGCTCTTTGGCGACTTTTTCATCAGTTTGTTGAATGTATTCAGCAAGCTGGCGCTGAGCCCCTTCCGCTGAATTGCTGACATAAGAAACAGCCAGTGGCAATGGCTGGCCTTTTACAGACTGCTCAATAGTCAGCTTTTCAGGTTCTTCCTGATTATCGAGCGCTTCAGCTAACGCAGATAAAGAGGTGCTGAAACGACCAATCACATTCGTCTGCAGATCACTTACCTTTGGTGCACTGCTACCATACACAATGTTTAACGCGTTATTGTACGTCGCAATCTGCGCCACATCCGGTTGAGTGATAATCGCGGTAGAGGTCCATTTCTCTTTCGCCACCGCCAGATAGCCTACCGCCAGCACAATCGCAACGACCACACAGACAATTATTGTCACTTTACCGCGCCACAATTGGACGACTAAATCGATCAAATCAATCTGCTCCGGATCGTTACTACGCCCGGATATGTTGTTATCACTTACAGACATAAATACCCTAAATGAGGAAAGACTGAAACTGGAAATAGTTTAGTCATAAATGCAGGTAATGCCATAGGATTATTGATAAAAATTGCAGATTGTTTTAAAGATTTTAATTGGTATTTTAACCTTAACGTAATAAGAAACGCAGAAAAATCTCAGTGTCAATACGTCGTTACTCTTTGCTAAAAAATAATTCGATTAATCAATTCAGCATGTGAATGTTTGCCTCTATTCGCCTGAAATTCACCCAGCTCGTAGCAGATAGCCATTATCTTTTTTACCATCTAGCGGTATGATTCTATTTTTTGCGGTGCTTGCTGGCACCTGGTTATAATTTGGCCTGACAGAGGAATGTGAAATGAAATACCTGGTTACGGGCGCTGCTGGTTTTATCGGCTTCCACGTGAGTGAACGCCTCCTGAAGGCGGGTCATCAGGTCGTCGGTATCGATAACCTTAATGATTACTACGATGTGAGTCTTAAACAGGCTCGTCTGGATTTATTGGTGCAGCCCGGTTTTCATTTTCATAAAGTTGATTTAGCAAACCGGGACAGCATGGCTGCGCTCTTCGCAACCGAGCAGTTCGATCGCGTGATACATCTCGCCGCTCAGGCTGGTGTACGTTACTCGCTCGAAAATCCTCATGCATACGCGGATTCTAATCTGACTGGCTTCCTGAATGTGCTGGAAGGGTGTCGGCATAATCACGTCCAACACCTGCTCTATGCCTCCTCCAGTTCCGTGTACGGCCTGAATCGCAAAATGCCATTTTCAACGGATGACTCCGTCGATCACCCGGTATCCTTATACGCAGCCACCAAAAAAGCCAATGAACTGATGGCCCATACGTATTCGCACCTGTACGGACTGCCGACAACCGGATTACGTTTCTTCACCGTGTACGGCCCGTGGGGTCGCCCGGATATGGCGCTGTTTAAATTCACTAAAGCGATGCTTGAAGGAAAAAGTATCGACGTCTACAACTTCGGTAAGATGAAGCGCGACTTTACCTATATTGATGACATCGCCGAGGCGATCGTTCGACTGCAGGACATCATCCCGCAGGTTGATGCACAATGGACCGTTGAGACCGGAACGCCAGCAACAAGTGTTGCGCCGTATCGGGTCTATAATATCGGTAACAGTGCCCCGGTAGAATTAATGGATTACATTAAGGCGCTGGAAGATGCTCTGGGTATCGAAGCCGCTAAAAATATGCTCCCCCTGCAACCCGGCGATGTGCTGGAAACCAGCGCAGAGACCAGGGCACTCTATGACGTTATCGGTTTCAAACCCGAAACAACGGTTAAAGATGGCGTGAAAAACTTCGTTGACTGGTATCGTGATTTCTATAACGTATAGTTAAAAGCTGTTTAATACAAAAAGGCCTTATACAAGGCCTTTTTCCTGCAACGCTGTTTAATCACTACCAAACAGATCTCGTGTATACACCTTATCGGCAACATCACTCAGTTCCGGTGTCATACGGTTCGAAATAATAATATCTGCTTCATTTTTAAACGTGTTCAAATCGCGAACGACCCGGGAATGAAAAAATTCATCTTCCTCCATAACCGGTTCATAAATAATCACCGGTACCCCCTTGGCTTTAATACGCTTCATGATCCCCTGAATAGACGATGCCCGGAAATTATCAGAGCCACTTTTCATGATTAAACGATATACGCCAACAACTTTAGGTTTTCGTGCAAGGATCGAGTCGGCAATAAAATCTTTGCGCGTGCGGTTGGCATCAACAATCGCGCCAATAATGTTATTAGGAACCGAGGCATAGTTCGCCAGGAGTTGCTTGGTGTCTTTCGGCAAACAGTAGCCGCCGTAGCCAAATGACGGGTTGTTATAGTGATTGCCAATACGCGGGTCCAGGCAAACCCCTTCAATTATCTGACGGGAGTTCAAGCCCAGGCTTTCTGCATAGCTGTCCAGCTCGTTAAAATAAGCCACACGCAACGCCAGGTAGGTATTGGCGAATAATTTGATGGCTTCAGCTTCCGTCGAGTCGGTAAACAGCGTTGGAATTTCTTTCTTCACCGCCCCCTCCTGCAACAGCGCAGCAAAACGTTCTGCGCGTTCAGAACGTTCACCGATAACAATACGCGACGGATGCAGGTTGTCGTACAATGCACGCCCTTCACGCAGGAACTCCGGCGAGAAGAAAATATTATCGATGCCAAACTTCTCTTTAATTGAATGCGTAAAACCGACCGGAATGGTGGATTTAATCACCATCACCACACGTGGATTAATGTCAATCACATCACGGATCACCGACTCTACGCTTGAGGTATTGAAGTAGTTGGTCTTCGGATCGTAATCAGTTGGTGTCGAGATAATAACGTAATCAGCATCGCGATAAGCATCATGCTTATCAGTCGTTGCACGAAAATTCAGCGGCTTCGTCGCCAGATACTCTTCGATCTCTTTATCTACTATCGGCGATTTTTTCTGATTCAACATGTCGACTTTCGCCTGAACGATATCCAGAGCAACCACTTCGTGGTGCTGGGCAATCAGAATACCGTTCGAAAGCCCTACGTAACCTGTTCCTGAGATAGTTATCTTCATTCGCGCTGTAACTTCTTCCGGTTAAACATTGAGGGTGAACACGTCGCCAGCCTGCGTGGCGTATCGGGTCAGCATAACGTGAGTATATCGTGATTTGCGCTGATATCGGCTATCAGACCTGGCTGAATACCATTTTTAGACAATAAAAAAGCCCGGAGGAGCGCTCCGGGCCTGAGTTTACTACTAAGCTAAATCAGATTAATCCAGCCATTCGGTGTGGAACACACCTTCTTTATCAGTGCGTTTATACGTGTGCGCACCAAAGTAGTCACGTTGTGCCTGAATCAGGTTCGCTGGCAGTACCGCAGAGCGGTAGCTGTCGTAGTACGCAACAGCGGCAGAGAATGTCGGTACCGGAATACCATTTTGCACAGCGTAAGCCACTACATCACGCAGCGCCTGCTGATATTCATCAGCGATATTTTTGAAGTACGGAGCCAACAGCAGGTTTGCGATACCCTTGTTTTCAGCATAGGCATCGGTGATTTTCTGCAGGAATTGTGCGCGAATGATGCAGCCCGCACGGAAAATCTTCGCGATTTCACCGTAGTTCAGATCCCAGTGGTATTCGTCAGACGCGGCACGCAGTTGAGAGAAACCCTGCGCGTAGGAGACGATTTTACCCAGGTACAGTGCGCGACGCACTTTCTCAACGAACTCGGCTTTATCGCCAGCCAGTTTAGCCTGCGGGCCAGATAGCACTTTAGATGCCGCAACGCGCTGGTCTTTCAGGGAAGAGATGTAGCGAGCGAATACGGATTCAGTGATCAGAGACAACGGTTCGCCCAGATCCAGAGAGCTCTGGCTGGTCCACTTACCGGTGCCTTTGTTCGCTGCTTCATCCAGAATCACATCAACCAGGTATTTGCCTTCTTCATCTTTTTTGGTGAAGATGTCCTTGGTGATGTCAATCAGGTAGCTACTCAGTTCGCCTTCGTTCCATTTGGTAAACGTAGTCGCCAGCTCTTCGTTAGACAGGTTCAGGCCGCCTTTCAGCAAAGAGTAGGCTTCAGCAATCAACTGCATATCGCCGTATTCGATACCGTTGTGAACCATTTTCACGTAGTGGCCAGCACCGTCAGCGCCAATGTAGGTGACACACGGTTCACCATCTTCGGCAACGGCTGCAATCTTGGTCAGAATCGGCGCAACCAGTTCGTACGCTTCTTTCTGTCCGCCAGGCATGATAGATGGCCCTTTCAGCGCGCCCTCTTCACCACCGGACACGCCGGTACCGATAAAGTTAAAGCCTTCTGCAGACAGTTCACGGTTACGACGAATAGTGTCCTGGAAGAAAGTGTTACCGCCATCAATAATGATGTCGCCTTTATCCAGATACGGCTTCAGGGAGTCAATAGCAGCATCAGTGCCCGCTCCTGCTTTCACCATTAACAGGATACGACGAGGCGTTTCGAGGGATTCAACAAACTCTTTTACCGTGTAGTAAGGCACCAGTTTCTTGCCAGGGTTCTCGGCAATCACTTCTTCGGTCTTTTCACGGGAGCGGTTGAAAACGGAGACGGTATAACCACGGCTTTCGATGTTGAGCGCCAGGTTGCGCCCCATCACTGCCATACCGACGACGCCGATCTGTTGCTTGGACATTATATACTCCTGTCAGGTGTGGTCACCGCGCGACGGATGCGCGGCTTGAATGTGATTAGATGGTAACTCAGTAATACTTGATATGGATAGCGGAAGATGCTTTTATAAAAAAGAAATAAGCAATAAATTATAAATCAAGGAGAATACTATTAGCTCATTTATTTAGCTGCCACTTCCATGCTTCTTCCATCATTTACTCAATAGATCTTAATGTCCTTTATTGAGGATTTTTTCGGCTAACAATAGGCCAACCCAATACTCAGCAGTGTCACCAAGAATACGATTGTATATCCTATAATTAACACATTATTGTGACTTCTTTAAAAAACACATATTAATTCCAGCACTTAGTACCTTTTTCTGGTTTTTAAATTATAGATATCAAAATGAAAATCTTTTGAAGTATTTTTAATACAGGAAAGTGTTCATCAGCCAAGTCTATAACATGAATAAAATATCTAACACCTGTACAGTCTTTAGGTAGAAGAAGCGGCCTCCAAATACGGTCAACACTTCCAATTCACCACATCCTACACTAGTCAGTGTATGGACTAAATTGATTGGATAACCCGAAGCATTTCATCAATATGTTCGGAAGGATGAGAACCTGCCGGATTAATGCCCCTTAATTGGGTAACATTAAAATTACTATTAGGCCGAACAACACATTAAAGCCTATACTCGCACCAACTTTGATGTTCGTTTAGATTTGTCGCCCCACCGATGGTACAATTCTTGGTCAAGGGAATATTTTCAGGATCATCATAGGTCGTGGCATAAGAATTAAAGGACATTAATTCAGCAATGCTCAGGATTACTGGCAACATTATCATATTAATGCTCAATTATTTTTAATTAATTCGTTTTCAAAATTCAACTCTGCAAAGTTGACAACATCAGTAATATTGCTTTCAGAAAATATTTATGAGAGCAAGTTTCATCATTTATGCCCCCCCTAAAATATGAAATCCTTGCAAAGTGATTTCTTAAAATAACTAATAGCACTGAATTATGTGTTTAAAAAATCACCAATGATAACAATCCCATAACCAGCACATATAAGTTAAATAACAGTATACAACCCAATATACCCACCATCTGTTAATAAAATAGCTATACGTTCATTTAGAATGAATGACTATCATTTTCGAAGAAAAAAATATAATTTTGATAAAATGCATTGTGGCAGAATTCTTGGCGACGCCCTAATTAACAAGACACTAAATGCAGAAATGCCCAAGTCAATCCCTAACTGTTTTTTTAACATATACAATTTATATTCTGATTGGATATATCTCCAACCTTTTCTACGTTTTATCATTCCCTCACCAACTCTCGCGTTGACTAAAGGCTCTTCCAGATTATCCAGTTCATAACCAGCGGAAATTAGTCGTAGCCATAAATTGTAATCCTCCATGTACAGGTGATGCAGATACCCCCCCACATCTAAAACATATTTCTTCCTAAAGACAACAGTCATATGATTTAATGGGTTTCTTCTTTTCGCATAGTTGACAATATTATTGTGCCCAGCTTTAGAAAATCTTATTTTGCCTTTATCCTTTCCATTAAACTCCTGAATAGCAGAACCAAGTGCACAAAGATCTGGATGTTTAACAAGGTAATTAATTTGTTTTTCAAACCGCTCTGGAATACATATATCATCAGTATCCATTCTGCAAACGATATCATTGCAACATTTATTTAGGCCATAATTTAATGCCTTACCCAACCCAACATTGACAGTGATAGGAAAGATTTTAAGAGGTAATTTCCCTTTCCACTTTTCAACAACCGTCATTAGATTTTTACTAATTGGCCCATCCAAGACTAAAACAATTTCTGATGCTGGCAACGTCTGAATAAATAAGCTATTAAAGCAATCATCGAGATATGAACTTTTTTCATTGTTATATAATGAAATAAGAACGGAAAACTCTGGCATATTTTCAACCATCAATTAATAAACTCCATTTCTCAAAAATTTTATCATAAGAATATCCTTCGGCTAAAACTGCGGAGTTTTTCGCCAATTGCTTATATGTTTTATTATCTTCACTCTGAAACATGCTTGCCACGAAGAGAGTTTCATTATTATTATTAATCAGGTACCCGTTTTTTCCATTAACAATAATTTCTGATGGCCCAGTTTTAATATTATATGAAATTACAGGCAAAGAGAAGTATTGCGCTTCAATAAATGTCATTGGTAATCCCTCAGCATGTGCTGAGCATAGTAATACATCATGTCTTTTATAAATTGACTCCATATCCTCTATGTTACCAAGAAATATCACATTTTTAATTTGTCGTTCATCAATCATAGCCAGTAATTTTTTTTTAAGAGGTCCATCTCCTACAATACTTAAAGTCCCTCGTCCTCCGTTGTGTACATAACGCTGCCATATATTCAGCAAACGGGCATATCCTTTTCTGGGTATAAGATGTCCAACAGCCAAATACCTTTTATTGTTTTCTGTCTTACAAGAAACATCATTTCTAAAGGGACAAGGGTTATGAATGCATTTGACATTAAGATTTTTTGCTTGCAATAAATTATGATCATGAGAAGTTAATACAATAACATTTTTGTACACATGATAAGTTATCCTTTTCAAAAATTGTAAGGAAGATGAATAACTTTCAAAGCTTATATGTTCACAAACAAATTTCTTGAAATTTGTTCTCATTAAGAAAGGAGATAGAAAAACTGATAGCTTACCAGTTGTTAAAATAAAAACATGTGTATATTTTTTCTTTTTTATATCTTGAGATATTTCTGATAAACGACTTAAATAACCTTTCCTATTCTTATTCAAAATAACCTCAGGTCTTTCTTCAGAATCGTTCTCATCATATACTGTATAGATTACACAATCGATATTGTTCTTCAAAAAGATATCAAGTAACGTTAGAGCTACACGAGCAACACCTCCGTGTGATACGGAGTCTGTAACAATAGCTATTTTTTTCATTTTGATACGATTCTTTTTGCCAAAATTCTTGAGAAAATATAATGTGTGTTATAGTAAGACAAAGCACATGAGCAGATAACATATAGAATGGTAATTAGTTTATTATTACTTCGATATGCGGTGCTCAACATTTTTGTTGATTTACTATGAGCCAGAGCAACTATTTTATTTGACTCTAATATTTTTTCACTATCAGAAATATTATATCTATCTATACCTGTTTTTAACCTTTGCTTATGCAATTTCAAAGCATAAAAATGTCCTCTTCGCTGGGAAAGGCTTGCAACATCACTAGTATTACCAGGTCTATGCCTTATTCTAGTTAATGCTGAAAATGTATTGCCACATTTAAATCCAGCATCTATAGCCCTGAGAACAAAATCGAAATCTTCAGCATATGGTATATTCCGGTACCCCTCTAATTTATTATATATATCTCTCTTGCACAACCATACATGGGTTAGTGGCGAAATGAGATTTGCTATTCTAGCAATCATTTCATGAGATAACGGTAGTTTGCTTATGGGACCAATAATGTTTCCCTCGTTATCAATTGGCAACATTTGAGTACCAACAAGGTCCAATTTATTTTCTATTAAACAGCTAAGTTGTTCGGTGATCCTATTTGATTCAGAAACATCATCAGCATCATGCCGCAATATATAGTCACCTGTACAATATCTTAAGCCATAGTTAAGAGTCCCAACTATTCCTAGATTGCTACTGTTTCTTAAAGAAACTATTCTCGAATCCCGCGCAGCCATCCCTTTAATTAATTCATATGTTTTATCTGTAGAACAGTCATCAACAACTATAACCTCTAGATTCTCATAGGTCTGCCTAAGTATACTCAAAAGTGACTCTTCAACCCATTGTTCTACATTATAAGCCGGAATTAACACGCTTATTTTAGGTGTGTTTTTCAATTTTTTTTCCTCTATCAGAATCACTCTCACAACATATTAAAGATGTAACTATAAAGATAAATGGAGAAAAAGCACTAAATAGAGATATCCCACCGATAAACACAGGTATCCATACATACATGACATGCCCATTTGATAACTTAACGGTATAAGATATGTACATCAAAAATAGAATTGTCCCAGCTATCCCCATTTCTAACACTAGCGTTACATAGATGTTATGAGCAAATATTCCTATAAATTGGGATGAATTTCCTAAACCGATACCAAAAAAATGCACGAGAGAAGATTGCGTATAGTAAAATGACAACGCCTTACTTATGATATAAAACTTGCTATTAAAACTACCATCAAACCCAACATAGCTTTCAGATTTTGATATATATTCATACGCCATTATACCAAAAATTAAAGCCGCACATGTAATCATTATATATGACCGCATTTTGATTTTATTTTTGTTAGCTAGTCCTATTCTAGTGATAATTAGTGCAGCAATTGCTCCTCGAGAGAATGTTACCAGAAGTAGCAGATATAAGAGTCTACGTTGTATTTTGAAATCCTTTCCTTGAAAGTTTTTCAAATACCACGAAAAAGAACATAAAGCTAGAATAACCAAACCTGTGAAATTCGAATCAAAGTAAAGAACGCTATATTTGAGAGAATAGAACCCAACATTTGCACTATTATAGTTAATTATTCTAGTTATCAACTCTATAAAGAGAAAAAATATTGCAAGATTAAATATGTTCTCATATATAACTGTCCTAGATTTAAAACTGATTCCCTTGAAAGATTCAATGACACAAGTTGAAATGAGAATCGAATAAGAGAATAAGACTGGGGTCAAATAGTTAGGCCCCTCAGGATAAAAAGGCATCATTCTCATCCCTATCAATTGCAATATAAGAGATGAAACTGAGAATAAAATTGTTATTAGCGTAAATTTTTGCATTTTCATATGAGTCAACATATGAAAAAAGAGGATTAATATTAACCCCCCCCCCAAAATATATGCCGGATTTATTGGGCTTGAATTCACACTAAAAAAAATGCATAAAAGTGCAAAATATAGAAAACTAGTATTTCTCACTGTGCTTTTCATTAACAAAATCTCTGTCAAGTATTGAATTTACATGATGCACAAGATCCCTTGAGCAAGGAGTAAAGGGATAATCATAAAATTGCGTCCTTACTTGAGAAAGATCTTTCATATTTTCAGTCATATAGTAAGAAAAGTTATCAAAAAAATCATCCCAACTATATGGCATAGTACCTGGATATAGATCTTTAAGCGAAAAATACAACTCTCGGTCGTTTTGCAGATAGTCCTGTAAACCAAACGGTGCGATTAAAGCATTCACACCGACAGCCAGAGCATCAAAATAGATACTAGAAAAATCAGTAACTATTAAACTATAATCGCACAGAGTTTCGTAGACATCTTCAGAATTGTCTATAACAATACAATCTATATCGTTAATGTTTTTCACCAAGAATTCAGGTAACTTATTTGCCGGGTGTAGCCTTATAGTTAAATTTGCATTATTTTCCTTTAAAACTTTTCTAGCTCTTTCTGTATTAAATCCAAACAGTGTTAAAATATCTAATTCACTATTATAATCTCCTCTATATGTAGGTGCATAGAGTATTTTAATTTGGTCAATTTTTTTTTCGAGCTTCTTTTGAAAACACTTGTCTAGTTTAGGATACCCACATACTATTACTTTATTTTTATCAATATCCATAGCGCTTTGTAGTATAGAGGAAACTGTAGCAGAACTTGCTAGGTAGTAAGTATCGAGTTTAAAAAAACTATAAACACCATGAGGTATTATTTTTTTAATACCAGAAATTAAAAAACTTTGCTTTGAGATACCAAGTTTAGTTACATTTAACTCAGTCGCAATCGCGTCCTTACCAATTTTCTTTATTGGTGTGCCGTGCCAAAGATTAAATACTTTCGTTTTTCGATTCAGAAATTGTCCAAGTAAATCAGAGTTCACTGAACAATTACAAAATACGGCTTCTGCACGTAAATGCACTATAATACTTCTGAAATTCATACCGTACAGAGTTTTAAAGCCAGCAGCACTAATTCTAGCTGCAACATCTTTATTTTTTGTAAACCAATAATTATCATCATCTGAGTTATTTGACATGTATTCGAAAAAAGCTTTTGAATTATCACCATATTTGTTACCGAACCAACTGCCGTATATAAAAAGTCCTTTTTTAGGCGGTATACAGATTGACAGCAAACGAACAATAACTCTAATAATTAAAAAATTCATCTTCCAATTCTCAATATTTTTCTTAATTCTATAGCTATTTTATCGTAGCCTTCTCGATTTAAATGAATATTATCGACAGTATATTTTTTTATTTCATGTTCATCCCACGCTTCAATATTAATTATTTTTTTATCTTTCAAACATGTTAGCATGAGAGTATTATATGACATTAAAATGTTGTTAATATCTTTTGGCCGATCCTGCCAATAGTTACCTCTCCAACTCGATAAAATCGGATTGCAACCGATGTAAATTAAGCCCGGAATTTTATTAAGCAACGGAATAATTTCATTCTTTAAAAATCATGTGTGTATAAATTAGTAAGTTGCTCACCGTTATAAATTTCTTTCGAAATTGGAATATTTACATGTTCTTCAAATAGAGTCAATGGCCAATTCATATATTTTATTTTATGCGATTTTGTCTTTATGATATTAATGGCCATGTTTTTTGGTCTTGGGGAGAAATCAACCAACCCAATATGCATAATTACAAAATCATATGATTTCCCTTTGTTTATTTGTTTGTGATACTCATATAAAAAATCAATTACTGTAGTACTTGCATACTCACAAATATGATATTCAACGTTATATTCTTTTATTAAATCTCCAACATATGATGAGAAGGGATTCCTTTTATTCCATAAATTGGTTACCTCATACCCCCTAGAATCCGTAAACACGAATATTTTTGTTTTATTCCTATTCTTGAATAAATAATAATAAGTACGAAGACAAAAGACTAGTTTTGTACTGTAGATTATTATTCTATTCTTGATTTTATTAAATATCATAGTCATCTCTCATCAATAGCATTGCTTTCCTGAATACTAAGGATGATGCTATCAAAAAAGTTATTGCAGAAGATATAATAACTGAGTATATATTGAAACTATTCTTTAACAAGATAATAGCTAAACATATATGTAGACAAGACGTACAAAATGTGACAGAAGATAAATATTTTACATTTTTATAAAAATATAGAATATTACTATATAAAACTATCACAGATTGAAAAATAAACACTAAGATCATGTATGGTAGATATGTTAATGCTTCAAAATATCTATGATCAAGAAAATATCTAAGCAACATCGGCATGGCGAATGATGATGTCACACATACCACCATCACAATCGCTGTAGCTTTGAATAAAATTTTTTTTGTCTCGCAAATTTTTTTTTCATTTAAACTTCTTACAATTTTTGGCATCAAAGCTTGATTAATAGCATTACACAGTAGTGGCATCAATGATGTTAACTGCATCGCTAATGAATATATTCCAAGCGATGAGATAGATAAATACCAGCCTATCAGTAATCGCTCCACGCCACTCCTAGCCCACCAACTTATGGCATGTGGAAATATTCCGACACCAAATTTTAACAGCGATACATTTATTTTTGCACTTATTTTGACTTTGTTTTTAAATCCTAAAAGCAATGAACTAAGCAATACGGAAATCATCAAGGACACAGCAAAAGACAAATATCGTGATGATTCATTCATCTCCATATAGCTGAGCAAAAAAATCATAAGCAGTGAATTACATAATGAGAAAAATAGATTTATCCCTCCAACTATCAGTGCCTTTTCATTACATTGATAGTAGCTTATATATAAATAAAGCAATGATTGTAAATATGCGCATAACAATATTATTGGCAGTATCTTAAATAAATACACTGAATCAAAATACAGATAGAGCGGAACTGAAAAAAATAAAGCCATTGCAAACAATAATGTTACATTAAATATTATATTATAGAGAGATGATATTGGGTTCTCAAAATTAAAATATTCTATCTTATAGTACGAGTTCCCTCCCATAATGATGAAAATCACAAAAATCTCAACCCCTATATTGAACAACGAGATATTACCATACTGTTCTGGGTTTAAATACATTGTCAATATTGGAATAAATAAAAACGGTAATGCTTTTGCCAGAAGATCACTAAACAAATAAATTATAACGTTTTTATTCTGTATGTTAAAAATATTAATGGTTCTTTTCATGATTATTTTATCATTTTAACAACTTCAATTATCTCTGTTGTTGAGATCGAAGGTGTCCGAGGCAAATAAATAACCTCGCAAACAGGTTTAACCCAATCAAACCTGCCATCCCAGTCATCTCCCATAACCAGTATGTCAGCTTTATATTTATTAATGTAGTCTAGTTTCAATTCCAGCGACTCTTCAACAAAAACTTCATTAACAAACTTTAATGAAGATATTATCTTAATTCTGTCACCCTGTGAATAAATAGGAAATCTATTCTTCTTTGAATAATTTAATTCATCAGATGAAATGCCAACTATAAGATAGTCTCCATATTTGGCCGCTCGTTCGAGAATGTTAATATGACCGACATGAAATACATCAAATGTACCAAATGTAATAATTCTTTTCATAGTTTAGCTCTTAGTAGGAAAAATTAAATGAAAGCTACCGCCCCTGGCTTAACAGCTACCAGTGCACTGCGTACATTACTGATGTTTTACTGTGATGTGCCAAGTAGAGGGGTGCAACACAGTGGCTTTTATTCAACTGCTAATTGTCTTACTAAATTCCGTCAGAGACAAGGAAGATAGGCATGAATCAATGAGATAATTTCAATAATTAACCCATTGTTATTATCTAATTAAAGAACCACCAGTGTAACATATCACTGCTAGTTTTTATTGCGCCCCAGAAAAGCATACTAAGTACCTAAAATGTGCTTCTGCCCGTTCTTAATCATATAACCCAGAACTATGCATAGCTACCACCATTGATGGTGGTAGCTATGCAAAGATAAAACGGCAGAAACATCCTAAGCACACGCTATATTCAAAGAATAACTGTCAGCGACGGATTTACTCACTTAACAGTTGATCTATACCTTTGCGAAACTTCGCTCCTTCCTTCAAGTTCCGCAACCCATACTTAACAAACGCCTGCATATAACCCATTTTCTTACCACAGTCGTAACTGTCGCCCGTCATCAGCATAGCATCAACAGACTGTTTTTTCGCCAATTCAGCAATCGCATCGGTTAACTGAATACGACCCCAGGCACCAGGTTGCGTATGCTCCAGTTCCGCCCAAATATCGGCAGAAAGCACGTACCGCCCTACTGCCATTAGATCCGAATCAAGCGTCTGCGGTTGATCCGGTTTTTCAATGAACTCAACAATGCGGCTAACTTTACCTTCGTTATCCAACTCATCTTTTGTCTGGATGACGGAGTACTCAGAAAGGTCACCTTCCATACGTTTGGCCAGTACCTGACTGCGTCCGGTTTCGTTAAAACGTGCCACCATGGCGGCAAGATTGTAACGCAGCGGGTCAGCACTTGCCGTATCAAGAATGACATCAGGCAGCACGACCACGAAAGGGTTGTCCCCAACAATCGGACGTGCACAAAGGATTGAATGCCCCAGCCCAAGTAGTTGAGCCTGGCGGACGTTCATAATGGTCACGCCTGGCGGGCAAATTGACTGTACTTCAGCCAGCAGTTGGCGCTTTACACGCTGCTCAAGAAGAGACTCTAGTTCATAAGACGTATCAAAGTGGTTCTCAACCGCATTCTTGGACGCATGAGTTACCAGAACGATTTCTTTGATCCCAGCAGCTACAATTTCGTCGACAATGTATTGGATCATCGGCTTGTCAACGATCGGCAGCATCTCTTTAGGGATTGCCTTAGTGGCTGGCAGCATATGCATCCCAAGGCCCGCTACCGGGATAACTGCTTTCAAATTAGTCATTCTCTCTCCTACCTTTTAACGGCTGATAAAGTATAGACTTTAGCCGTATGTTAGCCAGTATCGCTGGCTCCATCCTTAACGCAAAATAGCCAGGTTAAGGTAAACCGAATGCAAACACTACACTTCACCAGCACAGAGATGAACTCAGATTCCTCGGAAACGTATTGAAATTAACACTTGTGATACCGTTTCCGAAAAATCGTTGCTAACTACGTCCCGGATATTGCTAGCAACAACAATCACTCAGAGACAAACGTGATGTCATCTTTCTTATCATGCAAAAATTCGTATTTTAATGTGCGGTCCAACCCCTGAGACAACGTGTAAGGTGCAACAAAACCAGAAGAATGGACTTTCGTTGCATCAAACTGCGTTGTGGCACAGAACTTCTTCACACGCACAGAGCTTACCGCATATTTTTTGCCCGTGACTTTACCCAAAATATCAAAGCAATAGCCGCCTAACATGCCTAAAGCGTAAGGTAAGTGCGCTGAGGGAATCTTTTTACTTAAGCTCTGTTCAACTTCTGTAACCAATTGATTCATATTGAGATCAGGTTTATCAACATAGTTGTAAACCTCATAACCTGCAGTCACATTCTTAAGTTTATATTTGATAAACTCAACAATATTGCCTACATAAGCCATTGACTTATAATTTGTTCCGGCCCCAACCATCATGAACTTGCCGCCAGCAATCTGCTTAAGCAGGTTATATACATTGCCACGATTGCGTTCGCCAAAGATAACCGTCGGGCGAATAATGGTCAGCGAACGTTCAGTTGGAGCTTTGGAATGCCATTCACGAAGGACTTCTTCAGCTTGCCACTTACTTTTGCCGTAGTGGTTGAATGGATCATGCGGATGGTTTTCATCAGGATTGGTTTTGTTCAGGCCGTAAACTGCGACAGAACTGGTAAAAATGATGTTATTAACACCATTTTTCTCCATCGCGGCCAATACATTACGCGTCCCTTGAACATTCACATCGTAATAAAGAGAAGTCGGGCTGACATCATCACGGTGCTCAGCAGCAAGCAAGACAACAGTATCATAGCCAGAAAGAGCCTGATCTAAAGCCTGTTGGTCGCGAACATCGCCAATTTGCGTGATTTGTGGATAGAAATGGCTCTGTTGTTTATCCAGATTTTTGATATCAAAATCTGCAACAGTCGTTTCGAGGAGTCTGGTACCCACGAATCCAGAAGCACCGATGAGCAAAACTTTATCGTTCATAAATCACTTTGTCTGTTCGTAACATAAGATACATATGATAAAGATGAGCATCTTCCCTGAGTAGTCAATGCTGCCCAGCCCCAGCTTTAACGGTTAATGCCATGATTATAATCTTTTAGCAAATGATATCCAGTAAGATTATAGTGGGGATATACTCTACCGCCCCCGCTCCGGCAGCCGGAAGTTCAGCGCTTCAGCGTTAACCCGATGCTGGTTCACACTGTCGATATCAACCGAACTTTGCCCGTGTTCATTTACTGCATGGACGTTGGCGAGAGACAGCAATGTATCCTGCCGGGCCATAAACTTGCCGCGCACATCCTGGCGCAGATCGAAGTGCATTTTTAACGCTGGTCCCACTTTGGATTGCTGCATTACCTTGATGTTGCGTAAAAAAAGGTGTTGAGGTTTGTTGTGCAGCTCAAGTGTTGCACAGGTCATCTCCACGTTAGTGATAGCGACGAAGGATCGGGCATTACCCGAGGAGATCTGAATACCGCGTAATTTATAACCCAGCGATTCATTATTCAGGTGAATATTATTTAACCTAAAGTTTTGTGGGATTGACAAATATCGTCCTTTGATAACGCCATAACCAATTAGCATTCCTGCACTATTTTCCATTTTGATATTATCAATCACAAAATTGTCACATCCATAAATAGCAATCGCTGCGTTATCTATTCCCGCTTTCTTACTGAAATCCGTCGTGATATTGCGCGCAGTGACATTGCGGATGATGAAATGCTTGCCGTTTTCCACATGGATTAGCTGCCGACAATCGGTACCGGTGATGTTCGCCACAACAAAGTTTTTCACCGCCAGCGCGTCCGGGTAGTCATTGTTATACGTACTCCCCGCCAGTCCGATGCCAATACCCCAGTTAACGTTGCCGTTCGTACAGTTGATACGCTCGATGGTATGGTCGGTGATCAGAATGTCGCGATCGTTTATCGCGACATTCCACTCAATGGCATCGCCCTGCAAATCACTAAAACGGCTGTTGGTGATCCGTACATCTTCCATCTGGTTATGAAATCCCTGACGCAGGATCCCATAGTTAGCATGCGAGACGGTAATGTCATCGATAGTCAGATTACGCATCATCCTCGGCGTTTTACCGCCGATATAAATCTGCGTCACCGGACCAAAACCACTCATGGCGATCCCTTTAATCGTGCAATCCGAGCCCCGCACATCGAGGGTAATATTATGCAGGCTCCCTCCCCCCTCGCCTGTCACCTGGCCCCCCTCCTGCAAAACAAAGCGCCCACGGCCATTGCCGCTGACACGACCTTGCAGCAGCAACGTTTTGCCAGGAGGAATGAAAACGCCGGTATTCATGTTCTCGCATACCAGCCCCGCGGGAACCACCACGGTTTGCCCGTCAGAGAAGGCCTGGCGGAAAGAGGCGACCCAATCCTTTGGGTTATAGTCCTGAATGTTGACGCTGCCTTTTGGTTGAAGCGCACGGGCGAGCTGTGAGTGGAGGACAACAAGTGCAGAGCCTGCTGTCAGAAAGGTGCGTCGGGAGAGTTTTTTCTCTGGCATACAACCTCGATTTACATCGTTTGCAGCAGGCTGGCTAACTGTCTGTTGATGATGGCCTGATTAAATTCAGCTTCAATTTTCTCACGGGCACGCAGCACAATCGGCTTTACCCCTTCGCTGTCGAGCTGGCTGAATGCCGCCAGTCGTTCCGCCAGCGACTGCGCATCGTTTTCTGGTGCCAACCAGCCAGACGTACCCGATGCCACCAGCTCAGGAATACCGCTGTGAACAGTAGAAACCACCGGGATACCCACGGCCATTGCTTCCATCAGCGCCACCGGGATCCCTTCCATATCGCCATCGACACCCGTGACCGAGGGCAGCAGAAACACGTCAGCCTGCTCAAGCAGGGCTTTCACCTCATGGCTAGGCTTAAAACCCGACAGCTCAATGACGTCATCCAGTTGATATTGCTCAATGAGCGTGCGTAAACGGCGTTCCCAGGGTCCCATACCCAGAATGCGATAACGAAACGCCACGCCTTGCTCTTTTAGCTGGCGACAGGCTTCAATAGCCACATGCAGCCCTTTTTTCTCGGCTAGCCGTGCGACAGACAAAATTTCCAGCGGTGTGCCCGGCGTTTTCACCTCACGGGGAGTAAAGCGCGTCATATCTATCCCCATGCGCGACACGGCAATTTTCTCCGGTGGGCAACCCATATCGTTTAAACGCCCGGCCCAGAGATTGCTGATGGGCAGCATTAAATCCCCTCGCTCGAACAGCTTTTGATACTCCGGGGTATAGCGGGCGAGCACTTCCCGATGAGAAATATCGATACCGTGAAACACCGTGGCAATTTTGCCGCGGATAACACCCAGTTCACGCAGCTTCGCCGCGGTTACGCCCGCCGGGCCAAAATGTGCGATAAAGACATCGGCCTGCAACGGCGTTGGCGTTAACCCACAAATGGCCGCCAAAATAAGATTGCGCGCTTCGTCGCCATAGCGTGATGTGTTGAGCGCTTTCCATGTCGTTGCGCGAGCCAGGCCACGCAACGCTGCTGCGCTTCGGTATTGCAGTTTTGCCCGTTTGCCGTCCGGTTCATTCAGCAACCAGCGCGTTTTATCGCCCAGACGATAGGTATCGTATGAGGCATGGGTATGCTCAAGGTCGCCCTTATGCAACGCAACAATTTCTACGTCGTATCCCATGTCGATAAACGCAGTAATCTGATTCAGGACAAAAGTCTCTGAGGAGAGCGGGAATTTGAGCAAGAAAAAACCAACCTTCATTTCTCCTCCCCAATACGCGATAACACTGACGCCACCATGTGCAGCCCTTGTTCGCGTTCACGCTTAACCGCCTCCTCCACGCGTACGTTCAGTTCAGGTAACTGCCCCAGGGTATCCGCGACTTGTCCTTCCAGGCTGCCATCCAACAGATGACGGATATCAACCGCCATCTCCGGGAGCCCCAGTTGCTGCATAATTCCGGCCGATTTGTGCTCGTAGTTAATGGCGATGGCTGGCGTCATAAAGTTCATCGAGATAATGGCGGAGTGCAAACGTGTGCCCACCGTGAGATCGCATGCCCCCAGAATGATCCCCATCTCAAGGTCATTCAACTCATCCATTACCACGTAATAACGTGTTGGATCGTTGATGTACTGACGAAGATTCAGCGCGACCATGCGGTCATCTTTGTTGTAACTATCGATACCGGTACAGGTGGATAGCGCTATCACCTGGTAACCTTCATCGAGGATCCTGTTTACCACCCCGGCGAAGGCCTGCTCATAAGCCTGCTGTGTTGTCCCCAAACGTTTATCAAACGGCGCCAGTTCGCGCAGCGTGATGGCAACGGTTTTTTGCTTTGCCACCGTGTGCAGCCAGTGCTGTACGGCATAACCCAACTCGACATCATCCTGATGATTCTCGACCAACCAGGCGGTATCCACGCCTTGCTCAACATTTACCGTGGTGATTTCACTGCGCTTCATTAGTTCCAGGCTAACCGGTTCACGGAGGATCAGGGCATTGCAGTGACCAAACACGTAATTCGCCAGTTGATTGAATGGTTCGTCCTGGAACGGCCCTACGCTGTGTCCCACCATGTACAACGGTTTTTTCGCCATAAACGAACACAAAGCATGCTCAAACTGCGGTACGCCGTACAGATCGACAAAAAACGATCCGCCCACCTGGATAATGGCGTCATAACGTGACAACAAACGAACAAAATCGGTAAAGCCCTGGGCAATCGCAATATTACGCAGGTTACCGGAGTCAGTTACCCGCGAGAGTAAAACCTGATGCTGATAACGCCGACGCAGCACTTTCTTTACCCGCCCCATGACGCCAGCCGCATTATTGTGCTGCTTCATCTGCAAATACAGCGGATCGCCCATCACCGGGCGATTCAACAACCACGAGGAACTTACCGGGTAACGGCTCATCACATCGACCTCGGTTTCCGGTCGTAGCATGTTAATGGCATCCAGCAAACCGCGCAGAATGGCGCTGTCACCGCGGTTCCCGCAGGTATGGTTGCCAAGAATAAGTAATTTCATAATGACCTCTTAACGCGTTTTCTTATCCTGCACGGAGCAAGCTTTGCAGTTTTTCGTTGCGGCAAAACTGGCGTTTGATTTCCACCACCAGCGGATGGCGTGACAGCACAATCATCACGGCAAACGCCAGCACGCCTGCCGCGATCTGCCCGGCCAGCACCCCGCTCAAGGACAGTTGGTTTTGCAGCACAATGCCTGACACATAGCTCACAATGAGCGTTGGCAAGGAGAGATAAAATGGCAGCCACAGACTGAGCATGTACTGGCGATAACTGGCGCCAAGCACCGGTTTGATCATCACGAAATAGCTGAGGATCGTGTTGATGACCTGTACCAGCAGAAAGCCCAGCGTCACACCATAGGCGCCCGCCAGATGGCCGCCGATGAAAATGGCCGGAATAAACAGAAAGGTTTTAAACACATTGAATTTGAAGCTGATATCGACCCGCGCTTTTGCCATCAGCAGCGACCCTATCGGATTGCCTACCGCGCGCAGCAGACCCACGATACACAGCAGTTGCAGCACGGGAATAATCCCGTTCCACTTCTCGCCAAACACCAGCGGTACCACGTTATTCGACACCACCATCAATCCCAGTAGCGCCGGGAAATTGAGAATGCCCACCACCGACAACAGTTTGTAGAAATTGACCCGCAGTTTTTCAGTGTCATCCTGAATTTTGGCAAACGCCGGGAAAAGCACGCGAGTAATAATCGGGTTGAGTTTGATGGGAGGAACCACCGCCACGTTCCAGGCGAGGTTAAATCCCCCCGCGACGGCAGCCCCCAAGGTTCTGGCCAGCACCAGCGTGGAAAGATTGGTATTGACGTAATTGATGATGCTGTCTGCCGTCAGCCACGCGCCAAAACGCAGGTTTGCCGACACGCTAGCGAGGGAAAAATGCAGTCCCGGACGATAAATTTTGCGACCAAAATAGCCGAACAGCAGTGTTCGCAGCACGCTGTTCACCAGATAGCCCAGGATCGCCGTCATCGCTAACGGCCAAACGTGGGCGCTGACCACGGTAAAGGTAAACCCGGCCAGCACGGAGGTGGTTTCAATCATGCCGATTTTGTTGAATGCCAGCTCTTTTTGCATCAGCGCGCGAAACTGCTGTCCGTGCGGGATCACCACAAATGCCAGCGACAAGGTTTTCATCAGCGACGCCAGATCCGGGTTGTTGAGCACTCCGGCAATCACATCGCTGAGCAAAAACATCGCCACGCACACCACGATACCTAACCCGACATTCAGCCAGTACAATGTGGTCAGCTCCAGATAACCGATCGCTTTGCGCTGAATAATTGAATTGGCGATGCCGAAATCTGACAGCGTATCGGCCAGGGCAATGATCACCAGCGATACGGTTAACAAGCCAAACTGATGGCTATCCATAATGCGCGCCAGCACGGTCATCTGGATCAACCCAAGCCCAATGATGATCACCGTGGCGATGGCTGACCATTTAGCGCCGTTGAGGGTTTTTTCACGTAAGCTCATATTAATACGCCGCTTTATTCACAAAGCCTTTAAACACCGTCAGAAATACGATCTTGATATCGAACCACACGCTCCATTCACGAATGTACTCAAGGTCAAATTCCACGCGCTTTTCCATTTTCTCCAGCGTATCGGTTTCGCCACGCCAGCCATTAATTTGCGCCCAGCCGGTAATACCCGGTTTGACCTTATGGCGCAGCATGTAACCTTCGATAAGTTGTCGATATTGCTCGTTATGCGCCACCGCGTGCGGGCGTGGACCGACGATAGACATCCCGCCGGTCAACACGTTGATAAACTGGGGTAATTCATCCAGCGACGTGCGGCGTAAAAAATTCCCCACGCGGGTCACACGCGGATCGTTTTGCGTCGCCTGCGTGACAACTGCATCGTTTTCCATCACCTTCATGGAGCGAAACTTCCAGACTTTGATCGGCTTACCATCCATGCCATAGCGCGTCTGGCGAAAAATCACCGGTCCCTTCGAGGTCAGTTTCACCGTCAACGCAATGCCACACAGCACAGGGGAAATCAGCAGCAGGATCAGCGACGCTAATACGATATCTTCCGCGCGCTTCAGCAAACGATTAATCCCCGACAGCGGCGTGTCATACAGTGGGACAACCGGCACGCCGTTCATCTCTTCAATCCGTGAATGCAGGATATTGAAAGTAAACACATCGGGAATCAGGATCACCGAACAGGTGGTGTCAGCGAGTTCACGCACCAGTTTTTTGACGCGCGCCCCTTCGTTCATCGACATAGCGATATAGACGTTGTGAATACGTGAGGCCTTAGCGTCATCCACCAGTTGTTGCAGATTCCCGGCCCAATCCTGCGTGTTTTTACCCGGTCGGGGATCGTGATACACACCCGCCACCTCAAAGCCCAGCCACGGTTCGTGACGAAAGCTATCCAGCAGGATTTGCCCGGCAGGCAGGTCGCCTGCCACCGCCACCCGGCGGGTGTTATATCCGCGATTACGCAACCATCCTGCAGCGTAGCGAATACACGCGCGGCTCAGCACCAGACCCACACTTGAAAGCAGATACCACGCCAGCCAGACGGCAAACCGATTATCGAAATCGTTATTAAAGGCAATCAGCCCGGCGCTAAAAATCAGACTCAGCGTCCAGTTTTGCAATAGCAGTACCAGCTCAGTAGACAGTTTGACGCCACGCCAGGAGCGGTAAAAATCCGTAATTCCGCCCAACATCTGAAAAACCACCAGCGTGATCAGCGCCACCAGCAGGTGCATATACAGGAAGGGTAAACCGCTCAACTCGCAGATCACCCACAGCCCGCCAAACATGAGGGTGATATCTGAAAAGCGTTGCACCATCGAAATTAGCGACGCATTGGTTTTCGTTCGTTCGCGCTTTTTGAGATGTGTCATCGTGGT
Source organism: Citrobacter sp. Marseille-Q6884 (assembly GCF_945906775.1). Taxonomy (NCBI): domain Bacteria; kingdom Pseudomonadati; phylum Pseudomonadota; class Gammaproteobacteria; order Enterobacterales; family Enterobacteriaceae; genus Citrobacter; species Citrobacter sp. Marseille-Q6884. The sequence goes on along the minus strand of NZ_CAMDRE010000001.1, from coordinate 3,052,023 downwards.
TCCTGTTAGTCACCCCTGCCTCATTGCCAGACAGGGGAAGGACCGGCATTACTGATTCAGCAATGCCAGAAGAGTGCGCGTTCGGGCTTCCATCAACGGAATATCTCCACGCGATTCCACGTTCAGGCGCACCACCGGTTCGGTATTGGACGCGCGTAAATTAAAGCGCCAGTCAACAAACGACATGCTGATACCATCCGTTCTGTCCACCGCCAGCGCCTCACGCGCAAAATGCTGTTCCACGCGACCGATCGCGACCTCAGGCTCTGCCAGCGTGCTGTTGATCTCCCCGCTGGCCGGATAGGCTGCCATCCGGTCCCGCACCAGTTCTCCCAGCGACCGTCCCTTCAGGCACAGCAGTTCAGCGACCAGCAACCACGGGATCATCCCGCTGTCGCAGTACGCAAAGTCACGAAAGTAGTGATGAGCGCTCATCTCTCCGCCGTAAATGGCATCCTCATGTCGCATCCGTTCTTTGATAAACGCATGCCCGGTTTTGGACATCACGGGTTTACCGCCCGCTGCCTCCACCACCTCCACGGTGTTCCAGGAGAGGCGCGGGTCGTGGATGATTTTCGCGCCGGGGTGTTTCTCCAGAAACGCTTCTGCCAGCAGGCCAACAATGTAGTAGCCCTCAATAAACTGCCCTTTTTCATCGAACAGGAAGCAGCGGTCGAAATCCCCGTCAAAGGCGATCCCCATATCCGCGCGGTGTTCAATCACCGCATTGCGGGTATCTGCACGACACTCCGGCAACAGAGGATTGGGGATACCGTTCGGAAAGTTGCCGTCCGGGGTGTTGTGGATTTTGATAAATTCGACCGGCGCACCCAGCGCCTTAAAGCGGGCTTCGATGGCATCCACCACCGGACCTGCCGCCCCGTTGCCGGCATTAAGCACCAGCTTCAGCGGTTTCAGATTCCTGATATCGATGTATCCCAGAAGGTGGTCAACATATTCATCACGCAGGTTAAGTATGTTGTAACTACCGCGTTTTTCCGGATTGACGGGTGGGAAGTCATTGGCCTGTGCCAGACGCTGCACATCGCGCAGACCGCTGTCGCCGCTGATGGGACGCGCCCCTTCACGCACCAGCTTCATCCCGTTGTAGTCCATTGGGTTATGGCTGGCCGTCACTTCAATTCCGCCATCAACACCGAGGTGGAAAGTGGCGAAGTAAATCTCTTCCGTGCCTGACATGCCGATATCCAGCACGTCCACTCCCGCATCCTGCAGCCCTTTCGCCAGCGCCAGCTTCAACGCTTCGCTGGTCAGACGCACATCACCGCCCAGTACCACGGTTTTCGGTTTAAGATATTCGCCAAAGGCACGGCCAATGCGCCATGCGATCTCTTCATTCATCTCTTCGCCCAGCCTGCCGCGAATATCGTAGGCTTTGAAACAGGTTAATTTCGTCATGATTTACCCTTCTTCAGGCAACAGTTAGCCCTCTCCCGACAGGAGATATTTTTCTCGAAATGGATAACGATGAGGTGGTGTTAAGCGCGCCCGTAGCGATCTGCGAATCGCACCACATCATCCTCGTCAAGGTACGAACCGGATCGCACCTCAATCAGATCAAGCGGGATTTTTCCGGGGTTCTCCAGACAGTGCGTCGCCCCCAGCGGAATATAGACAGACTCGTTTTCAGCGAGCAGTTTGATGTCGTTGTCGATAGTGACCTTCGCCGTTCCGGCCACCACCACCCAGTGTTCAGCACGGTGATGGTGCATCTGTACCGATAATCCCTCGCCCGGCTTCACAGTGATGCGTTTCACCTGGTAACGATCGCCTGAATCAATGGAGTCATACTTGCCCCACGGCCGGTAGACTTCGCGGTGAATATGGTGCTCATGGCGCCCGTCAGCCTTAATCTGTTCCACCACTTTTTTAACATCCTGTACCGCGTTGCGATCGGCAATCAGCACGGCGTCTTTGGTCTGCACCACCACCAGGTCTTTCACACCCACGGTCGTCACGAGGCCGGATTCCGCATAGACATAGCTGTTTTCCGTTTTGTGACTGATCACGTCGCCGTGGTGCACATTGCCTTCCGCGGTATGGGCGCTGATCTCCCACAGCGATGACCAGGAGCCGACATCGCTCCAGCCTGCGTTCATCGGCATCACGACCGCATCCGCCGTGTGCTCCATGACGGCGTAATCCACCGACTCTTCCGGGCAGGCGAGAAACGCCTGCTCATCAACGCGGATAAAATCCAGATCGGGATCGACCGTACTCATGGCCTGCTCACACGCCTCAAGAATATCGGGGCGGTACTTTTTCAGCTCTTCCAGATAGCGACCGGCACGGAACAGAAACATGCCGCTGTTCCAGTAATAATCACCGCTTTCTACATAGGTCTGTGCGGTGTCCAGATTGGGTTTTTCAACAAACTGTGCCACCTCAAACGCGACGGCATCGGTGTGCGCGGGTGAAATATCACCGCGACGAATGTAACCGTATCCGGTTTCCGCCTGATCGGGCACGATACCAAACGTGACCAGTTTGCCCGCTTCGGCATACGGTATGGCATGGCGCACCGCCTCGCGAAAGGCGTCTTCATCGGCAATCACATGGTCCGCCGCCAGTACCAGCAGTAGCGGATCGTCCTGTCGGTTCTGGCGTTTTGCCGCCAGTGCGGCCAGTGCAATGGCCGGTGCCGTATTGCGCCCGGCAGGCTCAAGAATAATGTTTTCCGTCAACTTATTGAGTTGTCGCAACTGCTCCGCCACGATGAAGCGGTGTTGTTCATTACAGATAACCACCGGGCTTTCACACACCACGCCGTTCAGACGGCATATCGTCGTCTGCAGCATGGTGAGATCGCCTTTCAGACAGAGAAACTGCTTTGGATAGAGTACGCGGGACAGTGGCCACAAGCGGCTACCCGATCCACCGGCCATCACGACCGGAAAGAGTGTGGAGTGACTCATCTTTTATCCCCGTATATCTGCAATAAATTGGCTTAGCACGTTGTCTTTATCCAGCGTACGTCCGGCATAATCACGTGCCACCGTGTTGATTTCTGGCATCACCAGCGCCTGCTCAATACCGCTCACCAGCGCGTCCACCGACTCCGGCTCTACGCAAACAGCGATCCCCGGATGGCATGTGCAAAGCTGGCCCAGCTCGGTCTGTTTTTCGGCGGTGATCACCGCATTGCCGCCAACAGCGAGGATATTGGTCAGTTTGGAGGGGAGCACCGCATCCGCTGCACCGCGTTTTTGTACAACTAAATGGCAATCGCCCATCTTCAAAAGCGCAGGCAGTACGTCATAAGGCTGCAGTGGGAGAAACATCACGTTGCTAAGGCCGCGCTCGCTGACACTTTTCTCCAGTCGCGCTTTGCCACCGCCCTGCCCGACAATCACGAACAGCCATGGCTGATGCGTTAAGCGGGATGCCGCGTCAATCACGCTCTCCAGCCCCTGCTTTTCACCGATATTGCCCGAGTAAAGAATGATCTTTTTATCTTCCGGCAAGCCCAGGTGTTGGCGCAACGCCAGCGCCTCAGCAGCGGTCACATCGCGAAAACGGTCAACTTCAGACCAGTTCGGGAAGAAGATAACCTTTTCCCCGGCGACGCCTTTTTGCCGGGCTTTATTCATCATTGAGCGCGAAATGGTCGATACATAATCGACGTTATGCAGGCCGCTGCATTCAAAGGCGCTGGCCAGTTTTACCACCGAACTCCGCGTGCCTTTGCCCGCCATGCCAAGCCCGAGCATGGCATCGACTTCATAATCCTGAATATGCAGCAACGTACGTGCCCCGGAGAGTTTCGCCAGCAGGCGCATACCTGGCGTGCAAAACAGCGTCGGTACCACGCCAATAATGCGATCCGGCTTCCAGCGACGCTGCGCCATCAGCGGGAAAAAACTGCTCAGCGCGAAGCTGCCCAAATGCAGCAGACGTTTAAGTGTCGATGGCTGTTTTGGCACATACAGCGGGCAACGCCAGACGATAGCTTCTCCCTCTTCCCGACGGTAACGCCATGAAGAATAGCGAGGGTTGACTTTCCACTGCGGATAGTAAGGCGGAGCGGTGATCACGCGAACCTCGTGCCCTTTACGCGCCATCCACTCCACCATTTCGCCGGTGTATTTACCGATGCCGGTCAGCTCGGGAGAATAGTTAATGCCATACACGAGGATCTTCATAAACCTGGCACCCCGGCCTGACGCTCCGGCATAAAATACGCCCGGCTGTTGTCGTGCACGTTCTCACTTATCTGCAGTTCCGCAGGCGTTAACCAGCGGTAAGCCTCATGCTGGTCGTCAGGCAGATGCAGATCGTTTTCCTGCACCTGCAGGCGAAAACCGAGGACGATGTAGTGGGTGGAGAAATCCTCGCCCGAGAAATTGTCGTCATAAAAGTGCTGCCAGATGCCATAAAACCCAGCGGCGGACAGAGGTAAACGTAACCCCAGTTCAGCGTCCGTCAGGCGTTCGAAGGCCGTGCACAGGGGTTCATCTTTTTGCACCCGACCGCCGGGCACAAACCAGTACCCCTGCGCCGGGCGATTGAGGCGTTTACCCAGCAGAAATTCTCCCTGCGCGTTCTCCACAATCAAATCGATGGCGATAAGCGGAGTGCCACGCACGACGGTGGCAAAATCTTCATGACGTAAAAACATGCTTACCCCCGGTACCGATGCTGATTCTCAAGGAACCACTGCCAGGTACTGGCAAGGCCAGCCTCCAGCGACACTTCGTGATACCACCCAAGCTGGTGTAAACGCGTGACGTCGAGTAATTTGCGCGGCGCGCCGTCCGGTTTGCTGGCATCAAACACCACGCGTCCTTTGTAACCCACAACGCGCGCGATCGTCTGCGCCAGCTCACGGATGGTGCAGTCCCCCCCGGTGCCCACGTTAATGTGAGACAGCATCGGATGGGTGTATTCCTGCCAGACCTCACGATCCAGCTCCATCACATGAATGCTGGCCGCCGCCATATCATCCACATGCAGAAACTCGCGCATCGGTGTGCCGCTTCCCCATACCACCACATCCGGCGTATTTTGCTGACAAGCCTCATGAAAGCGACGCAATAACGCCGGGATCACATGTGAATTGCTCGGATGAAAGTTGTCGTGCGGCCCATACAGGTTGGTCGGCATCACCGAGCGGTAATCACGGCCATACTGGCGGTTATAGGACTCGCATAGCTTGATCCCGGCAATCTTGGCGATGGCATAGGGTTCGTTCGTCGGCTCCAGGGGGCCGCATAGCAACTCACTCTCCGCCATCGGCTGCGCAGCCTGCTTCGGGTAAATGCAGGATGAGCCGAGGAACATAAGCTTATCCACGTTATTGCTGTGCGCCGCATGAATGACGTTGCTCTCAATCATCATATTTTCGTAAATAAAATCAGCAGGATAAGTATTATTTGCCACAATACCGCCCACCTTTGCCGCTGCCAGATAAACCTGGTCAATGCGTTCGGTCGCGAAGAACTGATGTACCGCACTGCCATCGAGCAGATTAAGCTCATCGCGGGTGCGCAGTATCAGTTCAACGTTATCGCGCTGGGACAGTTGTCTGACGATGGCCGAACCCACCATCCCGCGATGACCCGCGACAAAAATACGTTGTTTCATCATCCTCAGTACTCCAGCGCGATGGCGACCTCATAGCCGTGAGATTTCAGCAACGAATGCTTCTTCGCCGCCTCCAGATCGTTAGCGACCATTTCAGCGATCATTTCGCGCAGCGTGATTTCTGGCTTCCAGCCCAATTTTTCGTGCGCCCGGGCCGGATCGCCCAGTAGCGTTTCCACTTCAGCCGGACGGAAATAACGAGGGTCAACCGCCACCATCACATCACCCGGTTTCACCCCTGGCGCATCGTGCCCAGTAACGGAAACCACAATGCCTTTTTCCTCCACACCCTGACCTTCAAAGCGCAATTTGATGCCCAACTGTGCGGCGGCCATTTCCACGAACTGGCGTACGGAGTACTGCACACCGGTGGCAATGACAAAATCTTCCGGTTTTTCCTGTTGCAGCATCATCCACTGCATCCGGACGTAATCTTTCGCGTGTCCCCAGTCACGCAGCGAGTCCATGTTGCCAAGGTACAGGCATGACTCCAGCCCCTGCGCAATGTTGGCAATGGCACGGGTGATTTTGCGCGTCACGAACGTTTCACCCCGACGCGGGGATTCGTGGTTAAAGAGGATGCCGTTACAGGCGTACATGCCATAGGATTCACGGTAGTTAACGGTGATCCAGTAGGCATACAGTTTGGCGACGGCGTAAGGCGAGCGCGGGTAAAATGGCGTGCTCTCTTTCTGTGGGATTTCCTGGACCAGACCGTACAGTTCAGAGGTGGATGCCTGGTAGAAACGGGTTTTCTTTTCGAGTCCAAGAAAACGGATCGCTTCGAGCAGGCGCAGCGTGCCTATCGCATCAACGTCAGCGGTATATTCTGGTGAATCAAATGACACCGCCACGTGGCTCATGGCACCCAGGTTATAGACTTCATCCGGCTGAACCTCCTGCAAAATACGGGTCAGGTTGGAAGAGTCCGTCAAATCGCCATAGTGCAGGTGGAATCTGGGATTGCCTGAATGTGGATCCTGATAGATATGGTCCACGCGCTCGGTGTTGAACGAGGACGCACGACGCTTGATACCATGAACTTCATAACCTTTTTCCAGCAGAAGTTCTGCCAGGTAAGAACCATCCTGCCCGGTTACACCAGTAATGAGAGCGACTTTTGACATGTTATTACCTCTTAAATGATCCCCTCAGGGAGTAACTTTCTCGATACGTTCACGCAAAACAACTGCCGGATTCCCCCGACAAATGACGTTTGCCGGTAGCGATTTAAATACGCTGCTGCGCGCGCCGACGACGGTGCCATTACCGATCGTCACGCCAGGCGCGACAAAAACATCTGTCGCCAGCCAGCATTTATCGCCAATCACAATCGGCGTGGCGTTAATATCAAAATGTTGACTGGCATAATCATGACTCCCGGTGCACAAATAACTTTTCTGTGAAATAACCGAATGGCTACCGACAGAAATATCTCCCAGCGTATATAAAACCGCGTCATCCCCCACCCAGGCGTAATCTCCCAGGGTTAATTTCCACGGATAGGTAATTTTTACCGAAGGTCGGATAACGACGTTCTTTCCTATTTTTGCGCCAAACAGCCGTAATAAAAATGCGCGCCAGCGATACATTACCTGTGGCGACCAGCGAAACAATGTTGCCTGTACCGCCCACCATAATTGCACTTTAATGACACCCCCACCGCGAAAACCTTTTGGTACCGAGAAGCCGTTTAACTCCTGCATAATTATCTCTTAGGTTTTGCCATATAACGCTCGGGCTTTGCCGGTTGTTCGCAAGCGTAAATATTGAGAGAGTTCAGCCCAGAAACCTGGCATATGTAATATTTGGCGCTGGACTTTTTTGGCATCCCGACACAACTCCAGATTATTCGTCGTAGAGATACCACCCATAGAAAACTCTGACACCAGTCCTGTTATTTTTTTAAACACAAAACCGGATTTATACAATTTGGCTGCCAGTGCGTAATCTGATGATATTTTATATTGCAAGTCATAACGCCAGGTGTGGAGCCCGGTTAACGGAAAAAAGATAGCCTGATGACTGGCCGGTAAGCTGTGATAAATATACCAGCCGGGTTTGGCGCGGCGCTTAATTTTGTGTCCATTGCCAAAATCCAGTAATGCGTCACCGATCACCATCGCGTTATCGCTTTGCGTTTTCAATTGACGAACCGCGTCTGGCGCCTCTTTATGCAGAATATCGCCGGAGTTAAGAAATAAAGCGAACCGTCCACGCGACATGGCAATACCTTTGTTCATCGCATCATAGATACCGTTATCCGGTTCGCTGACATAGCGTAACCCATACTCTCCGTTGCACTTTTCGAGAAAGTCCTGCGTGCCATCAACGGAACCGCCATCAATAACAATCCATTCAAACCGGATATCGCCTGCCTGCGCCAGATGCGCCAATGACGCGTGTGTATCGACAACGCCCTGCAGGTTGCGAAAGGCAACGGTGATAATACTGAGCAGCATATGAATTACCTCGCGATATTCAGCGCCTTGCGTAAAATAAACGGGCACACAATTAAAAAAGCGTATTCCGGGCTAAATACTGACCCTGTGAAAAACAGTGACAGCGGTGTAAAAAGATAAAGTTGCACCCGATAATTCTGATTATCACCAAACGCATTCAACGTCATTTTCAGGACTTTCCCCATGTACCATAGCGTTAACAATACGGCGAACCATGAGAAATAAATAATCAGCAGATACAAACCATTATCTATTGTTTTACCCACGTCTGCACCGTTAAAAATTCCGAATGATGCAACATATTCATAAAGCGACCCAAATCTAACGACACCGTCAACATTCAGTAATGAATATCCCACCATGACCAGCGGGCCAACGATACGGTAATACGATGACGAACCTTCAGTCCCTAAATCACCGACACGGGTTGCGATGTAAGGGAAGGCAAATATAACCCCAACCAAAAACACGCTCAGTGAGATAATCGCCAGCGGCAACTTCTTTTTTATCGCTTCTTTATTGAGATACTGAAACGCCCACTCTAACAGATAAAATAAAATGAACGTCATTACCCCTGAAAACGATCCTGATAATATTACCCCGACAAGAATCATAGCATCGGACTTAGGTGTTTTGATACCAAACTGTTTGATACTGAGCCAAATTGAGATTAACGCCAGAGCGAAGAATGCCGGCTCAAAATAAAGTGCAGTGGTTCGCTTACCACCAAACTTAATAAAGTTCAGAACATAGCTATTGCTGTAAATAAGATATTTCGAAATAGCTTCCATTAAACTGCTGCCGCCGCTGAAAATAATCTGTGCCATTTCAACCGCCGCCAGACCTACCACCACCCCCACCACCAGCCAGAAGAAGCGTAAGATCTTACGGTAGTTATGTGGCGAAATGGTTTTAAAGCGAATACTCCATACCATGCCAATAATGATCACGGTATAGACAAACAGCATTGCGGACGTCACATACTTGCTGGCATCCAGCGACTGGCCGAAGAGATAGTTAAACGCCGTCAGCCCGCCGCCAATACCCAACGCAATCAGCAGCTTTTTGATATTGATGCGCTCGATGAACAGCAGCAACAGAAGCGGTAAAAAAGTGACTACAGTGACAGGAAAACTTTCACCCAGTTGCGCGAGCTTGACGTTAACCAGCAGATAGAGCAGCGGTAACACCAGATAGCTACAGACTCTGATAGAACGAGACATACTCCTCCAGCATCTGTTGCCCACTGTATGCGACCCGACTGCGCTGGCTGAATGCCGCAAGCGACGTGCCAAATACCGCCTGCGCGATCTCTGACTTATTCTGTTGTACCCGTTGCAGAACCTCCGCATCGCTAAACGTTTTACCGCCCACCTTAGCCAGCACTTCCTGCGCCGCTTCGCTGTGCGTGGCGATCACCGGCACTCCGATTGAGAGTGCTTCGCACAAAATCAGCGGGTAGTTATCGACCCGCGAACTGAACACCAGCGCATCCATCTGATTGAGGGTGCTCATTAACCGGCGTTTATCGGTTTCAAACCCGTGGTTGGTCACATTGTCACCCGTGAACGGGGAAAATTTACCGAAGGTATGCAGCGCGACCTTGTCGCCCAGCGCGATCATTTCCCGTACCAGCCGCTGACAGGTTTTCCCGTCATAACGCAGGTCATGCGCCACCACCGCAATGTTCGGTCTGCTGCGACGTTCTTCTTTTGGGGACAAGTCAGCAAGCATGGCTTCTGTGGCGATATCGATACCATTATTAATAATGCTGCAACGACCTGCGCCGTACAGCGCGTTAAATGCGTCGGCTACATGCTGGCTGGGAGAGATAAACTGGCAACCCAACGCCAGCATGGCGCGAAACATCTGGCGTTTACCGGGGAGTTGCTGTCGGGCTTTATCGATTTTTACCGGGGGATAGTTGGTCAGCGTCGGGCATTTTTGACAGCCCGTTTTCCAGCCTTCACAGCCATCGGTGAACGCGCAGCGCCCGGTGACGCTCCAGTGGTCATGCAGCGTCCAGACGAAGGTGATATCCGGTTTATGCGCTTTCACGCTCTGGCAAAATGCCACCACCTCTTCCAGGTTCAACCAGTAGCTATGCAGGACATGAAAATGCAGTACCAACGGGCCAGACGTTCGGGTAACGGTGCGATACAAATTGTCGAGATTGCCAAACAAATCGCGGTTGGCCAGGCGAAACAGCGCCATGTTTGCGGCTGATGTCAGACGCGACGTGTGCTTAATGACGTGTGGATAGCTATCGTGGCTTACGCTCTTCTTACCCCCTTTGCCATAACCATACACAAAGCGCGACGACAGCCCTTTTTCCAGAGCCCGCAGGTGCAGATCTAACGCCACACCGGCCGCGCCGCCTTCTGCGAGTCGAACATTAAACTGTAAGATATTCATTTCGTTACCTTCACCCGTGCTTTTTCCCCCACCACCAGCGTGTTGTCGGGGACGCTGTCAAGCACGACGCTGCCGGCGCCAATCGTGACGTTATGACCAATAGTGACATCGCCGAGCAGAACGACATTCGCACCCAGCTCGACACCGTTACCAATCACCGGGCAGCGCATATCTTTTTCCCCGACATTACCAATGGTCACGCCATGGCGCAGGGTAAAATCATCCCCCGCCACAACGTGTTTGTTGATGACAATCGCATAGCCATGATGGATGGTGAAACGACGCCCAATCGATGCGGCAGCCTGAATCTCATAGCCAAACAGGCCTTCCGTGATCAAGCGATACATCACCAGCATTGGTGCGGCCCAGAGATTGTTCAGCACATTCTTTTTACGCCAGACGGAGCAAAAATGGGCAATCCGATAGGCCACCACCATGCAGCAGGGACGCAGACTCCAGCCGTTCGCGCGTAAATCTTCCATCATCCTTAACGCCCTCGCAGTCCATCGGCCAGTCGCTTGCCGTTACGTACAGAAAGCAGCGTCAACAACGTGCGCCAGTTCATCCGTTTATTACGGATCTGATAGAGGGTAAACAGCTGATATTTTTTGCTGGCCCGGTCAAATTTGCCTTTGTGCTTGCGGTAGAACTGGAAATAACCGGAAAACTTATGCGGCGAAGAAGTGATGCGCATTTCACCGTGATTAACATGCAGGATTTGCGTTGCCTCTTTGACCTTCCAGGGTTCGCCATACGCCACCACCATGCGCAGGAAAATGTCGTAATCCTGTGCGGCTTTCAGCGTTGTATCGAACAGGCAGGCTTTAAAACGCCAGGCCCAGGTAAAGACCTGATTGCCAATGATGTTGCGTTTATAGAACTTACGTCGCGAATAGACCGACTTGGGATAGAGAGGCAGACTGGCTGGCTGCGAATAGACTTCGCCTTCGCAAACATAATCATTGGCATACAAAAATGCGCGCGTGACCAACTGATGGCGATATTTAAGGAAAACGCTCAGGCGGTCAGGTGTCCACTCGTCGTCGTCATCAATACCGGTAATGTATTGCCCACTGGCCTGCATAATGGCCTGATTGCGTACCGCGCAGGCTCCGGCGTTAATGGCATTATGCGTGTAGCTGACACGCGGGTCGTTCAGCTCCTCGACAAACTGCTGCAGTTGTTCCCATGAGGAAGAACAGTCATCCACAATGATCATTTCCCAATGAGGATAGTCCTGGCGCAGCACCGATTTTATCGCCCGAATCGCCAGTTGCTGACGATTCCAGGTCGGCATATAAATTGAAATTAGCGGGTTGTCTGTTGTCATTTTCTTCTTCCAGATAGTGTTGCCTGACGGCGCTATTTATTTCGAATCAGACGTGTACTCGTATTCGTAGTAACCGTAATCCTGATACCCGCTGGCGCGCCGGAAGATGGAGTTGAGGATCACCCCTTTCACCTGAATCCCGTTCTGCTCAAACCGCCCCAGACTGGTTTCCACCTCTTTCAGCGTATTGACGGCGTAACGCGCGACCATCAGCGTGGTTCCGACGTGACGGCCAACAATCGCGGCATCGGTCACGGCGAGGATTGGCGGGGTATCAATGAGCACCAGGTCATAATGTGCGCTGGCCCAGGCCATAAGCTCACCAAAGCGTTCGCTCATCAGAAGTTCTGAAGGGTTAGGCGGGATCTGGCCGCGAGGCACCAGATCAAAATTCGGGATTGAGGTCGGTTTTGCGCAGGAAGTGATGTCGCCTTTGCCGATGAGAATATCGGACAGGCCGTTGACGTTATCGGTCCCGAGCAGTTCGTGTGTGTAGCCTTTACGCATATCGCAGTCGATCAGCAGCACGCGTTTGTGGGTCTGGCTAATCACCGCGGCCAGGTTGGCGCAGACAAACGTTTTCCCAATCGATGGACTGACCCCGGTCAGCATCAGTACATTGTTTCGCGCCTGCATCATGGCGAAGTGCAGACTGGTTCGCAGGCTGCGCACGGCCTCTATCGCCAGGTCGGTTGGATTCCCAATCGCTAACAGCTGACTCTGCTTATAGCGCTTTACCCCTTTGATGGTCTGAACGTTATCGCGCGCCTTTTGCCACTCGGAAAGCGGAATACTGGCATAGACATTGATACCGTTCTCTTCCAGTACCTGCGGGCTTTCTATTCCACGATTAAACAACGACCGCAAAAGCACGCTCACCACAGAAAGCATCAGGCCGAGAATAATGCTGCCAAGAATAATCAGCGTGGTTTTCGGTTTCAGCACGCCGGGTTGCGCTATCGCAGGGTCTACAATGCGAACATCGCCTACCGTACTGGCTTCGGTGATCTTCAGCTCCTGCTGTTTGTTCAACAATTGCATGTAAACCTGCTGACCAGATTCGACATCGCGAGTCAAACGGACAATTTCCTGCTGCGTTTTCGGCATCGCGGTTACGCGTCCGTTCAGCTTGCTTTTCTCGTCCTCCAGCGCCTGACGCTTTTCCAACAGCGTGCGATAGGCCGGATGCGCTTTGGTAAACAGTTTGGAGATTTCAGCCTCTTTGAATGTCAGTTCATTGAGCTGAGCGTCAATATTGACCATCGAATCCAGCACCGCTTTGGCTTCCAGCGGCAAATCGACCGAATCTTTATCCTGACGAAACGCGTTCAACCGGTTTTCAGCAGCGTCCAGACGGTTACGCACTTCCGGCAGCTGTTTCGCCAGAAACGCCAGACTTTTCGCTGCCTCTTCGGATTTCCGCGCCACGTTTTGTTCCAGATAGTTGCGGGTAATACTGTCGAGGATCTGACGGATTTTTTCGCGGTCCTCTCCGGTAAACGTCAGGCTTAATACGCCCGTATCTTTCCCGGTTTCCGTCACGCTCAGATTATTTTGCAGGTTATTGATCATCCCCAGCGTGGAGAACTTACTGACGGTAAATTCACTCCCCGGACGGGCATGGATGGCCCCAACCTGCATCGTTACGCCGTCGTGATTCAGTAACTCCCCAACCTGACCTTTGGCGTTAAATCCCTCGTCACTGTTCAACTGATAACGTTTGTCATTCAACACGGTAAGGGTGAAGGTCTGTTCATTCATCGACGTTGGCAACGTAAACGTCGTCACGTTGACCGTTTCGTTCTGGCGACCCATCAGGCGATCCCAACCCGCGCCGACGAGCGGAAATGTCTCTTTCGTGACCGCGATATCCAGATTGAGATCGTCCACCGTTTTCCCTAACACCAGTCGAGACTGAATGAGCTGAATTTCTGCTTCGGACGCGGGCGGCTTGTTCGATAACGCCGAGCCAATATCCTGGACCAGAGAATTTCCGGTGTTTTGCTCAATTTGCACCAGCGCATCCGCACTGTAGATCGGGGTGGCAAACAGCGTGTAGATCGCGCCACACAGCCCGAAGGCGGCGGTAATGGCAAGCACCCACCAGCGCGCTTCCACCACCGTCCCGACCAGACGGCCGATATCAATTTCATCATTGCCCGTTACCGGCGCGGCAGTGTGTTTTATTTTTTCTGTCATTGATTTCCCTGCTCTGCGTTCAGTGCCTGAGCCCATTGACGGGCGGAGCGTTCAAGTAAGGCGTACACCGCGTCAAACGCATCGCGGCTTTTACGATAGGGATCGGGGATTTCACGCTCGCTGTCCCAGTGACCAAACAGCATCACTTTGCCGCGCATCTCCGGCACCATTTCGCACAGCGCGGAAATGTGGCGCTTTTCCATTGTCAGGATCAGGTCGTATTCCCGGCACATCTGTCCCGAGATTTGACGTGCGCAATGATTTTCCAGAGACAGGTTATGCGCCTGTGCCACGCTGGCGGCGCAAGGATCTGCGCCTTTGCCAACTAACGCGCCAAGGCCTGCAGAAGAGACCGTGAGCGTTGGGTGAAATTGCCTTAATAAGCGCTCTGCCGTCGGGGAACGGCAGATGTTCCCCACGCAAACCACCAGGATTTTATTGAACATGATGATTACCAGTTGTGAAGGTCGCTGGCCGTATCCGTCATATAACGAACACCGCTAATAGTCGGCAGCAACTGATTGATCAAACGGTTCCAGCGAGCAACCGGCGCGGTCGTGACATACACGACATCGTATGGCTGGAGTCGGAATTCCGTCGCCATCACTAATGAGGTCGCATCGGCCATATCAAGCTGGTAGATATTGGCAATCTTGCCGTTGCGCCCGCCCTCGCCTTTTAACGGTCGGATGACGAAGATGCCGCTGGCGTTGGAGGTGGTCAGATCGATACCTTCCGCATTGCCCAGCGCTTCGGTCAGCATCATACCGCTGAAGTCCATTTTGAGGGTGCTCTGTTTTTTCACTTCGCCCATCACGAACACTTTCAGGTCGTCGTTACGTGGGACAAACAGGATATCGCCGGGATAGAGCAGACGGTTCTGGCTCAGGTCGCCATTTTGCATCAACGCCTGCAGGGAAATGCGTTGCTCTTTCCCGTTATGGGTCAACACCACGTTGCGCCAGTCAGCGGCTTCAGTCAGCCCTCCGGCGGCGTTAATGGCATCAAGAATGGTTAACGGAACGTTGGTGATGGCCTGCTGGCCGGATTTATTCACCTGCCCGGAAACGTAGGCTTTTTGCGAGCGGAAAGCGGCGATATTAACGTCCACCTGCGGGTCTGCGATGTACTTCGCTAAGCGCCCGGTAATATCACTGCGAATTTCTGCTAACGTTTTCCCTGACACGTTGACTTTGCCAATGTAGGGATAAAACATGGAGCCATCGGACTGCACCCAGTTACCTGCATCGCTTGAACTGCGATACTGCCCCGCAGGCGTGGTGAGTTCGGGATGATCCCAGACGGTCACGTTCAGGACATCGCCAGGGCCGACACGATACTGATACCCAGAGATCTCCTGATCCAATGACATATTGGGCTGTGCAACATTTGGCCGCGGACGTAATTGTTCAACCAGTCTTGGGGTCAGTGGATAAACATTCACCATCTGATTGATATCAAAATCAGCGTCCTGCTGTTTAATCACATCTTTACCCATCGTAGACATATTGCTGCCCGGAAGGACGGTGCAACCGTTTATCAAAATTACCGATACCAATACGGGTATCAATTTACGTTTAGATTTCATCATTGATTATTTATCACTTTTCCAGAGTCATTATCATGTGCACTCTAAATAGCGAGTTCGCCTGTACACATTTACTTTGCCGTTAATTTAATAAAAGATTAACTGGCATCACTCCTAAAAAACTCAAATTCATCCACAGATGCTTGACAGAATAATTCAGGATTGTCATCAGGCGACCAGACACGCTACCGCCCCTGGCTTCATTAGCTACCAATGCACTGATTAATTTATATTTTTATCTTCTCCTTTATTTTCATCCTATTCATACCAGCAACGCGCCATAAATAACGTCGCCAGAAGATGAGGAATATTTCTCTTTTGATAATTGCGGAAAGAATTGTTGCAGCTAACAGAATGACAGACAAGGTAACAACCCGCAGATCTGTTGCTTTTAAGATTAATATTAAGCGCAGAAAAAGTATATTTTTAGGATTTTATTGATGTTGACAGTATTTATATATAAACATTCAACCCGAGGTATTTCCTAAATATAACCGTATTAATAAAATAATTTCGCGTCGTAATTTTAAGGGCATTTTTCATGCGTCTGTAGCAATATAAACAGCAGAGAAATCCCTTCTCGCCATTGCATTTTGCGCCAGCTTTATCCATGATCGAATTGTGACAATTGTCATACAACTATGGGTATAGCATTTACTATGGAATGGATTGCCGATCCGTCAATCTGGGCCGGACTCGTCACGTTAATCGTGATAGAACTCGTTCTTGGCATTGATAATCTTGTTTTTATTGCCATCCTCGCGGAGAAATTACCTCCAGCCCAGCGGGATAAGGCGCGTATTACCGGGCTGTTATTGGCGATGGTCATGCGCCTGCTGCTGCTGGCATCAATATCATGGCTGGTCACGCTGACAGCGCCACTGTTTAGCATTCGACAGTTCAGTTTCAGCGCGCGAGACCTGATTATGCTCTTCGGGGGCTTTTTCCTGCTTTTCAAAGCCACGATGGAGCTTAATGAACGGCTGGAGGGGAAAGACAGTGACAACCCCACTCAGCGCAAAGGGGCAAAGTTCTGGGGCGTGGTCACACAAATTGTGGTGCTGGACGCCATCTTCTCGCTCGACTCGGTGATCACCGCCGTAGGGATGGTCGATCATTTGCCCGTCATGATGGCGGCCGTCATTATTGCCATTAGCCTGATGCTGTTGGCCAGCAAGGCGTTAACCCGATTTGTTAACAGCCACCCGACCATTGTGATTCTGTGTCTGAGCTTCCTGCTGATGATCGGCTTCAGCCTGGTCGCAGATGGGTTTGGCTTCCACATCCCGAAAGGCTATCTGTATGCCGCCATCGGATTCTCGGTCATGATTGAAGCATTGAACCAGCTGGCAATCTTTAACCGCCGCCGTTTTCTCTCTGCGAATCATACCCTGCGCCAGCGCACCGCCGAGGCGGTGATGCGTTTGCTGAGCGGACAAAAAGAGGACGCTGAACTGGATGCTGAAACGGCAGCGATGCTGGCGGATCATCATGAGGGTCAAATTTTTGCCCCGCAGGAACGCAGAATGATAGAGCGCGTACTGAACCTTAATCAGCGTACCGTCAGCAGCATCATGACTTCACGTCATGATATTGAACACATTGATCTCAATGCTCCCGAAGCGGAAATCCGCGCCTTGTTAGATAAAAACCAGCACACGCGTCTGGTCGTGACCGGAGAGGATGAGCAGGAAGAGCTGCTTGGTGTGGTGCATGTCATCGACCTTCTGCAACAATCGCTACGCGGCGAACCGCTCAATTTACGCGTGTTAATCCGCCAGCCGCTGGTGTTCCCGGAAACGCTGCCGCTGCTTCCGGCACTTGAGCAGTTCCGTAACGCCCGTACGCACTTTGCTTTTGTGGCCGATGAGTTTGGTTCCGTAGAAGGGATTGTGACGCTAAGCGACGTGATGGAAACCATCGCCGGAAACCTGCCTAATGAGGTTGAAGAGATCGACGCCCGCCATGATATACAGAAAAATGCCGATGGTTCGTGGACCGCTAACGGGCATATGCCGCTGGAAGATCTGGTGCAGTATGTCCCAATCCCTTTAGATGAGAAACGGGAATATCACACCATCGCTGGGCTATTAATGGAGTATTTGCAGCGCATCCCGAAAACCGGAGAAGAAGTACAGGTAGGCGACTATCTGCTTAAAACCTTGCAGGTTGAAAACCATCGGGTGCAAAAAGTCCAGTTGATACCCCTGCACAGTGAAGAAGAGATGGATTACGAAGTGTAAGTGATGTGCCGGACAACGACGCCAGCGCGCCGTTGTCCGGTTATGGATCAGAGTTTATCCAGCAGCTTTTTAACGTCCTTGCCGTTGCGACTGTCTTTATTGCGATCGGCCCAGTCGTTCAACCGGCGCTTCGCTTCATCCTGCATATGCTTACGCAGCAGTTGATCGACCTGCAGGCTGTAGTTCAGCGACTGCCACTTGCCATAGACCCTGAGCGGAACCGGTGTGGCTTTCAGGAAATCCGTCAGTTTGCTTTCGCCATTCCAACCGTCCAGCACACGAACGTTAAACTGTGTGTCACACTCTTGTTCGATAAGGTCTAACCAGCCTTTACCCGAAAGCGCCAGCATCGCAGACTGCCCTTCCATGTCGTCCAGCGTCACCTTGCCACTATCCAGCGTCAGGTTGGTAGCAAAACGATCCAAGCGGGTGACGTTATCAAGATCTTGCTGAGATTTCACATCGCCACCGCTGCGCTCAACGGCCTGCTGCACCATCTGTTGGAAGTTCATCCCTTCCATCCGGGTGTCGCTCATTTCAATCTGCGCCTCCCCTTGCCAGCTATGGCGAAACGCCTGAGCGTCTATATCGGCACCAGAAAAATCGCCCGTCATGGACAGTTTGCCGGTGAGGGCAATCGGGTAGTTAAAGGCTTTCAGGATAGTGCCAATCTCAACACCTTCCAGGCGTGGGTGAAAGACCGCGCGCGGCTGCGACTTTCTGGCATCCAGCGTACCGGGAAGCGAGATCAGGCCGCCGTCGCTTCTCCCCTGCAACTCAGTAATATTCAGCAGACCGGACTGATTGGCTATTTTTGCAGAGACATTTTCAAATGCCATCTTCCGCCAGAGCACTTTATCCGCCTGCAATGCGATATCCGCAGAAAACCCTTTGAGTCCTTGATAAGAAACCGCATCAACCTGAGAAGCGATGATCGGGCGTGCCAGCGTCGGCTGACTTTGACCTTGCTGTGCCCCACCGTTTGTCGCCGTCACGGGGTCGTCTTGCACGATCAGATTATCCAGATTGAGCTGACCAAATTTCAGGTCAACGGACCATTCCGGTTTATCCGCAAGCGAAACCAGAGCCTGCCCGGCGAGCGAACTGTCATTCGCGGTCAAATTAATGTGGCTAAAGGCGAGCTGTTTTTTATCTTCCTGCCATTGAACCTGTAGTTTTCCCTGGCCCCGTATCCCTTGCGACGGTAAGTCAGCACCCTGTAACTGCCAGTCCAGCTTTTCAATACTGGCCGCTAAGTTATGCGGATAGTCGGAAGCATCGACAGTGCCGTTAAACGATAACGCAAGGTCACGCTGGTCGCGGTTCACGCGACCGGAGAAATCAAATGTGCCGCGATGCTGGCTATCCTGTTCCATCTCCAGGCGAATATCGCGAACCGTCACCTGTTCGTCGTCTTCATGCTGGAAGACCAGCACGCTGTCCGCCACGCGCAGATGCGCAATATCAAACGACCAGCCACGGTCTTCTGCCAGATCTGGCAACATATTGTCATTCGGGGCAACGGGCGCATCTTCCCGGCGGACCGCTTCACTTTCCGGCGTCAGTTGAATAACCGCGCCTTTGAGCATGACTTGTTTGACGCTGAGCTGGTGGCTCAACAGCGGCCATAGCGCGACATCAAGGCGCATGTTATCGGCACGTACCAGCGGTTCACTGGCGCCTTCAGCCGTTAATACCATTCGCCCGGAGAGGATGCTCAGCTGAGGCCATACGTGCCAACGCAGTGGACCATCCAGCTGCAACTGATATCCGCTACGCGCAGCGACCTGGTTCACCATGTACGCGCGGAAATCATTCGGATTCACCAACAGTACTAACGCAGAAAAACCGGCCACCAGCACGACCAGAAGAATCATCAGCGTCGTCAGAAATCGTCTCATGCTATCCCCAATGGACTGACAAACGATCAGTCTTTATCAATCCGGCTGGCTACCGCGCCCTGCTGGTCACGATACTTCGCATCCTGGCGACGGTTGTAAGGTCGCGCAGCCGGACCGGAAAGCGGCTCAAAGCTCAGCGCGCCAATCGGCATGCCTGGGCGCAGGGCCAGCGGTAATTTCCCGGAATTGTAAAATTCAAGAACAATGCAACCTGACCAGCCCGGATCGATACGGTGCGCGGTAACGTGCACCATCAGACCCAGACGCGCCAGTGAAGAACGCCCATCCAGCCAGCCCACAAGATCGGACGGCAGCGTGACAGACTCCAGCGTGACGGCCAGCGCCAGTTCACCCGGATGCAGGAAAAAGGCCTCGCCATCGTCGAGGACAATTTCATCACTCATGACGCGGTCCAGCGCGGCGCTAACTTCATCTTTAGGTCCGCTCAGATCAATGTACGGTGCCGTATGACCGCGGAACGTGCGGAATTTGTTACCCAGGCGCACATCTACCGTTGCGCCATTGATTCGCTCGACAGGAGGACGTGGACTGATCGATAGACGACCTTCGTCCAACCAGGCTTCAATATCTCGATCACATAAACGCATGGCACTTTCTCCTTTCGTGCTTCAAACCCTTAACGCCAGGCGCGATAAGGGTGAACCAGGTTATCACTGAACGGTACACAATTCGCTGAACTTATTCAAAGAACTGACTGATTTTCGCCTTCAGAATATCGATGGCGATGCGGTTTTTGCCTCCGCGCGGCACAATGATATCGGCGTATTGTTTAGAAGGTTCAATAAATTGCAGGAACATCGGACGGACGGTTTTCTGGTATTGCGCCATCACCGAATCCATTGAGCGGCCTCGCTCATTGACGTCACGCTTGATACGACGCATCAGGCAGATGTCCAGAGGCGTATCAACAAAAATAGAGAAGTTCATCTCGTCCCGTAAACGTGCATCGGTCAGCAGCAAAATGCCTTCCAGAATAATCACTTTTTTGGGTTCAATATGAATCGTATCCTGGGTGCGCGTGTGTTCAACATAGCTGTAAACCGGTAATTCAATTGCTGAGCCACGTTTAAGTGTTTGCAAATGCTGAAACAACAAACTGTGATCCATCGCGTTCGGATGGTCGTAGTTCGTTTTTACACGCTCTTCCATCGACAGATGGCTTTGATCTTTGTAATAGCTGTCTTCGGGAATAACGCCAATATGTTCGTCACCCACTTGTTCACGCAATTCGCGATAAAGAGTACTGGCAATAAGACTCTTGCCGGAAGCCGATGCGCCGGCAATGCCGATAATGACGCACTGATGAGACTGATCAGTCATAAATTTAGCGACCTGATTAACCTGGATGTAAGGAAGGGCGGCGTCGAAACGCCAAACGCGGCAATTATAGGGATTTCAGCGGCGCGATGCCAGCCCATGCTGCACCAATGCTTCCCTGTCGCAAATTAAAATGGTCAGTTTTAAAGCAGGGACAATATTTATTCGCCCACCTTAGTAATTAATAGCTTGAGCGTGTTAATTTATGAGCAGCTGGCGTATAAATTGTAAAATGTTTGTACTAGCATAATCACACGTTAAACATGATGCGTCCGGCATCTCCTCCAGCGCGACATCAGCTATTCGGGTAGAGTGGTAATGAATAAACAATCTCAACATGTTTTAGTTACCTTACCCCATCCGCTACTGCGTCTGGCCAGTTTAGGCCTGGCGGTATTTATCTTTACGCTGTTCTCCCTGGAACTGTCGCGTTTCGGTACGCAGCTGGCGCCGCTGTGGTTCCCGACATCAATCATGATGGTGGCATTTTACCGTCATGCAGGACGGATGTGGCCGGGCATCGCAGTGGCTTGCTCATTCGGCAGCATCGGCGCTTCTTTACTGTTTTTCCCTACGGGGTCGCTCAACTTCACCTACACGAGCATCAATATTATTGAAGCGATTGCGGGCGCAATGTTATTGCGCAAGCTGCTGCCCTGGTACAATCCCTTACAAAATCTTAATGACTGGGTACGCCTGGCCATCGGCAGCGCCGTCGTCCCGCCGTTGCTAGGGGGCGCGTTATTATGGTTACTGCTCCCGGCAGAAACATCGCTAAACACATTTCTCATTTGGGTACTTTCTGAATCCATCGGCGCTATCGCGCTG
Source organism: Citrobacter sp. Marseille-Q6884 (assembly GCF_945906775.1). Lineage (NCBI taxonomy): Bacteria > Pseudomonadati > Pseudomonadota > Gammaproteobacteria > Enterobacterales > Enterobacteriaceae > Citrobacter > Citrobacter sp. Marseille-Q6884. Next base: position 3,030,115 of record NZ_CAMDRE010000001.1, on the reverse strand, counting down.
GTACCATTAGGTTTACTGTTTAAACCGCATTATCTGCTTCGCCACCGCAATCCACGTTTACTGCTTGAGACCCTTATTACGCTGCTGGTGACGTTAACGTTCAGTTGGCTCTCCATGATGTACGTTCCATGGCCATTCACCTGCGTTATCGTTCTGCTGATGTGGAGCGCCGTTCGCCTGCCACGCATGGAGGCTTTTTTAATTTTCCTCAGTACCGTCATGATGGTCTCGCTGATGCTGGCGGCGAATCCTTCGCTGCTCTTCACCCCAAAAGCGAATGTCGCATCGAGCATGCCGTGGCTACCGTTTTTAATGATTCTGTTGCCGGCCAACATGATGACCATGGTGATGTATTCGTTCCGGGCGGAACGTAAACACATCTCTGAAAGCGAAACGCGCTTTCGTAATGCCATGGAATACTCTGCCATCGGCATGGCGTTAGTGGGAACCGAGGGACAATGGCTACAGGCCAACAAAGCCTTGTGTCAGTTTCTCGGCTACAGCCAGGATGAGCTACGGGCGCTGACCTTTCAGCAATTGACCTGGCCGGAAGATCTCAATAACGACCTCGAACAGCTGAACATGCTGACGCGTGGCGAAATCAATACCTATTCCATGGAGAAGCGCTATTACACCCGTGAAGGCGACGTGGTCTGGGCGTTGCTGGCCGTTTCACTGGTGCGCCATAGCGATAATACCCCGCTCTATTTCATTGCGCAGGTTGAAGACATCAACGACCTGAAGCACACCGAGTGGATGAATAAACGGTTGATGGAACGCATTACGCTCGCCAATGAGGCGGGCGGGATTGGGATCTGGGAGTGGGAGCTCCAGCCTGACGTGATCAGTTGGGATAAGCGTATGTTCGACCTTTATGAAGTCCCGGCGCATATCAAGCCCAGCTGGCAAGTCTGGTACGACTGCGTGGTACCCGAAGATCGCGATCATGCTGAAAATGTCATTCGTGACTCCCTGGCTGCGCGCAAACCCTTTAAGCTCGAATTCCGTATTGCCGTAAACGACGGTGTGCGGCATATCCGCTCGCTGGCGAATCAGGTACTGAATAAAGACGGCGAAGTTGAACGCTTACTCGGGATCAATCTGGACATGACCGAAGTGAAGCAGCTTAACGAAGCGCTGTACCAGGAAAAAGAGCGTTTGCACATTACGCTGGACTCCATCGGCGAAGCGGTGATTTGTATCGACGTGGAGATGAACGTCACCTTTATGAACCCGGTTGCCGAGAAGATGAGCGGCTGGCAGCAGGAAAGCGCGACAGGCATGCCGCTGCTGACAGTGCTGCACATTACCTTTGGCGATAACGGCCCGCTGATGGAAAACATCTACAGCGCCGACATGTCACGCTCGGCCATAGAGCAAGAAGTCGTTCTGCACTGTCGCAACGGCAGCAGTTACGATATTCAGTACAGCATTACACCGCTCAGTACCCTTGATGGCGGCAGCATCGGCTCGGTGCTGGTGATTCAGGATGTCACCGAGTCGCGAAAAATGTTGCGTCAGCTCAGTTACAGCGCGTCGCATGATGATCTCACTCAGCTTGCCAACCGAGTCAGTTTTGAGAACCACCTGAAACAATTGCTGCATACGGTACATGATTCCCATCAGCGTCATGCGCTGGTCTTTATCGACCTGGATCGTTTTAAAGCCGTTAACGATAGCGCCGGTCATGCGGCAGGCGATGCGCTGCTGCGTGAACTGTCTTCGTTAATGCTCAGCATGCTGCGTTCGAGCGATGTACTGGCGCGCCTTGGCGGTGATGAGTTCGGTCTGTTACTGCCAGATTGTAATATTGAAAGCGCCCGCTTTATCTCGGGTCGAATCATTAGCGCCATCAACGATTACCACTTTATGTGGGAAGGCCGCTTACACCGAATCGGCGCCAGCGCCGGGATTACCTTAATCGATGCGAAAAACCATGTCGCGACCGAGGTGATGTCTCAGGCGGATGTCGCCTGTTACGCAGCCAAGAATAGCGGCCGCGGACGCGTGTGCGTCTATGAGCCGCAACAGAGCCAGGCTCATGCCAAGCGAGGGATGCTGTCTCTGGATGAGCAACGCGACATGATCACCCACAACCCTATGTTAATGATCGCCCGGGCTGTCGCCTCCCCGCGCATTCCTGAAACATTTAGCTTCTGGCTACTCTCACTGCGCTTAGGCACACGCGAAGGCGAGTTTATCGATGAACAGGCCTTCCGCACCGGACTGAGCGATCCCGCGCTGAATCAGGCGCTCGACCGTCGGGTATTTAATGAGTTTTTCCAGCATGCTGCTCCGGCTGTCGCCAGTAAGGGACTCAGCATCGCCCTGCCCCTTTCTGCAACCGGTTTGCTCAATCCGCATGTTGTGGATTCCCTGCTGGAGCACCTGGAACAGAGTCCGCTCCCGCCGCGGTTGTTACATCTGAACATTCCGGCGGAAGTGATTAAGAACCATTCTGCGCAGGCGGTATCCGCGATTCACCGACTGCGTCAGGCGGGTTGCCGAATTATTTTAAGTCAGATAGGACGCGATTTAGAGGTCTTCGATAATCTGAAGTCCCACATTGCCGATTACCTTTTACTCGACAGCGAGCTCAGCACCAGCGCCCACGGCAACCTGACGGACGAAATGTGGGTTTCCATTATTCAGAGCCATGCCCAGCGCCTTGACATCAAAACCATCGCTGGCCCCGTGCAAATGCCGCTCATCATGGATTCTCTTTCTGGTATTGGCATCGATATGATTTACGGCGATATCATTGCCGATGCCCAACCGTTGGATCTGTTACTCAATACCAGCAACTTCGCTATCAACTGACGGTTGCCAGCCCTCCGTATACCAGATATGCAACAGCGCATAGGAACGCCACGGCTTCCAGCGCTCTGCATATCGCCGGATTTGCGCAGGCGTCATCCCTGGAAAGCGTTGTTTAATCAGATAATCATCCGGCAAAAAAACGTCCTTCGCCTGCCATCCGCGCAGCGCAAAGTAGTTGGCGGTCCAGCGCCCAATCCCCGGGAAAGTTTGCAAATGCTTCACACCTTGCTCGATATCCGACGGAGCAACCGTTTCGAGTGTGCCATCCAGTGCCGCCCGAGCCAGATGAATCAGCGCTTCGGCACGTTTGAGCGGCATACCTAAGGCTTTCAGATGCAACGGTTCGGCGACGGCCAGTATTTCGGGTCCGGGAAAGCAAACATAGTCCGGCGCGTCTACAAGCGTTTCACCATAGGCGCGAGCCACCTTCGCGGTCAATTTTGCCGCCATCGCCACGCTGACTAACTGCCCTAAAATCGCCCGAACGCCCTGTTCAAAGGCATCCACCGCCCCTGGCAACCTGAGCCCTGGCCGAGCGTCACCGAGGCTACCCAGCGCAGTGGCAATGTGTTGTGGGCAGCAATTAAGATCAAACAACCGCTCAATTTTTATCAGGCACTCGGAGGCAACCGGCTGTAGGCCCGGACTCAGCGTAATCTGCAGCCTGTTGGTTGCCAGGTCGGGGACGACACTCACCAGCCCACGGTGCTCACCGATGGCCAGGCTTCGCACATAATGCCCCTCCCCCACGGTTTCAATGCCCTCCACCGCACGGGCGGCCAGAAACCCTAACATCCAGGGCCAGTCGTAGGGAGGCTGCCAGCTCAGCGTTAACATGTACATTTCCTTTCGCAGCAAACCTACAGCATAAACGGTATCCGAACGATACGCCTTGCTTTCATATTCCAGTTGTCGGAACAGCGACATTTCGCTAAAGTCTCGCCCCTTCTTCACTGGCATGGGGATTTTTACTGTGTTTATTGGTTTTGACTATGGTACGGCAAACTGTTCAGTGGCCGTCATGCGCGACGGGCAGCCACATTTGCTCAAAATGGAAAATAACAGCACGCTTTTACCTTCGATGCTTTGCGCCCCAACGCGTGAAGCGGTAAGCGAGTGGTTATATCGTCATCATGATGTGCCCACAACCGATGACGAGACACAAGCGTTGCTGCGCCGTGCGATGCGCTTCAACCGCGAAGAAGATATCGATGTTCACGCCAATAGCGTGCAGTTTGGTCTGGCATCACTGGGGCAATATATCGACGATCCCGAAGAGGTCTACTTCGTTAAATCACCCAAATCATTTTTGGGCGCCAGCGGCCTGAAACCACAGCAGGTTGCCCTGTTTGAGGATTTAGTCTGCGCGATGATGCTGCACATCCGTAACCAGGCGCAACATCAGCTCCCCGAAGCGATTACGCAGGCTGTGATTGGCCGCCCGATTAACTTCCAGGGTTTAGGCGGTGATGATGCCAACGCCCAGGCTCAGGGCATTCTTGAACGCGCGGCGAAACGTGCCGGTTTTCAGGATGTGGTCTTTCAGTACGAGCCTGTCGCGGCTGGGCTGGATTACGAAGCGACACTGCAGGATGAAAAACGTGTACTGGTCGTGGATATCGGCGGCGGGACTACCGACTGCTCATTGCTGCTGATGGGCCCGCAATGGCACCAGCGAGCCGATCGCGAAAACAGCCTGCTGGGGCACAGCGGATGCCGCGTGGGCGGTAACGATCTGGATATTGCGCTGGCGTTTAAACACCTGATGCCGCTGCTCGGCATGGGAGGAGAAACGGAAAAAGGCATCGCCTTGCCTATTCTGCCCTGGTGGAACGCAGTCGCAATTAACGACGTGCCCGCACAAAGTGATTTCTACAGCACGGCCAACGGACGTTTATTAAACGATTTGATCCGCGACGCGCGTGAAGCCGACAAAGTGGCCCTGCTGCTCAAAGTCTGGCGCGAGCGTCTGAGCTACCGCCTGGTGCGCAGTGCGGAAGAGAGCAAAATCGCACTTTCCGGTCAGACAAGCGTCACCGCAGCCTTGCCGTTTATCAGCGACGAGCTGGCAACGGCTATCAGTCAACAGGGACTGGAGTCCGCGCTGAATCAACCACTGGCGCGTATTCTGGAACAGGTGCAACTGGCGCTGGATAACGCCCAGGAAAAACCGGATGTTATCTATCTGACTGGCGGCAGCGCACGCTCACCGTTGATCAAAAAAGCGCTGGCTGAGCAGCTACCGGGCATTCCGATTGCCGGTGGTGATGATTTTGGTTCTGTCACCGCCGGACTGGCTCGCTGGGCGGAAGTGGTTTTCCGCTAAGCGGCTCGCATGCTGAAAAGTGCGTGTATTGACATCACCGTTGCTGTGGCTTATTTTCAGGAGTGAGGGTTAGGGAGGGTTTTCCCATTATTAATTATATTAATCAATTAGTTAATATTGAATGGGATGCCTTGAGGGGTGCTGAACAAGCAACAAAAAACCCGCATTGCGCGGGTTTGTGGGTTATGCGTTGAATTGTTCAAATAGCTTGCGGCCTTCCCTTCTTGCGGTGTCTACCATCTCTGCCAGATCTTCCAGATGAACAAGACGGGGAGCCTTCTGGCTCTCTACCGTTCTGAAAGTTGGGAGCGGTAACTTGCCTATCCCGGCTCGGTAGTTTGCTGTGCTGGGTTCAATGCCAAGGTACTTTTTTGATACCTCATCCAGTGTTGGGGTGATCGTGTTGAACTCAGCTAACAAGTAAAACAGCGTATTGTTCATCAAGATTTATCACCTTTGAAAAACCGGTTTGCAACCTCCACCTTTACGTAACCCTGCACTTTACGCCCCCTTGCGTTAGCCAGTGCACAGATATCCCGGGTAAACTCCCCGTCAATCTCATACACCTCTGGCAGATGCTTGAGGCCATCAGCCCTGCGGCGCTCCTGTAGCTCTGCCTGAAGTTTAGCTATCAACTTGACGGCATCAGCCGCGAGCTCAACAATACCAACTGATGCAGTGCCCTCAGCACCACTCTCGTGTTCACCGTAAACATCGAAGTCATTATCATCAATGTCATCTGGCTCAAATGAAGCTAGCTCACTCAGGAACCACAAAACGTTGTCGCCGTAGTGCAGTTCGTCTGTTAGTTTGTTATTGGTCATTTAATCAATATCCCCATTAGCAATAACCTCTTTGTATGCAGCTAAACCCTTACTGGATACACTCAACTGCACCTCGTAAGATGACGCGAACGCCGGAGGATGCCGTAATAACCCCTCGTTAATCATTCCCCTAGCAACACGAGTACACCCTTCACCACCTACAGCCCAATACACGCGACCAGACGGCATCCCCATTACCAAACGCTCGCCGTCCATAATGCGGCGCAAAACTCTAAAGCGGGACATCGTTAGCTTTGCCATTCTGTTATCGCCCCTTATGGGGCGACCTCCGTTAAGCCGCGGCGCGTGATGTGCTGCCGAAAATTTTGTGGATGTGGTAGCCCCGCCAGTTCTCTTTGCAGAGCTCTATGGTGGTTTTGGCTGCGATGCTTAGCGGTTCCGCTTTCTCCAGTCGATAGAGCTTTTCACCACGGCTACCGATGCGCGTTACGGTTATGATCCCCTCCGCTTTGAGATGACAAAGAGCGGGTCTTGCTGAGTCGCGAATGCAGCCTATTTCACTGATGATTTGCTTCATGTTCAGTTGGCGATGCTTAATAAGCAGGGCGTGAATTTGGTTTTTGATGCTCACTTTTACTCACTTGGTTAATGTGATCGTAATAGGCGCGGATGCTGCCGAACTTGGCTATACGCTGGTTAATGAGTGCTACGGCTTTTTTTCCGTAGCGCGGGGAACCTAATCCCCGCACAGTGACGAAACTCACCCCTTAACGCCTTCGCAGTGGGATTTATCCAAACACCCTTCACAGCGGGATTTATCGCTACCCCCGCTGTAATCACATGACTGCCCCTCGAACCAGCCAACCCATGAATCAACAGAACGAGTACCAGCTCCATTTCTGATGGCCACTTCAATGGCACGAGATTTCAGAGACACCTTCGATAACCCGGCTACAATTTTCATTTACGATTCCCCTCAATCTTTGTGTTGATAGTTTTTAATGCATTCACTACCTTTGCCGGGTCATGGCTTGCGCAAGCAACCTGATATGAGTCGGCCTGGACGTTGACTGAACACCCTTCCCCAAGAGCAACAGCCTCGTTCTTGCCCGACTCGCTTTTAGCTACGCTACAACCCGATATTAGAAAAATTAAAATAAGTGATATTTTTCGCACAGCGCTCTCTCAGCCTCTTCACTGTAATTATTTGAATTAATTAACCCTCGCCGCTCTTTTGCGGCTGCTAAATATAGTCTTCTATCACTTCCATTCGGTTTTTTATTAAGACTGAAACTTATGTGGTTTTTTAACTTAGATGTTGCCAGTGCCTTTTTTGGTTCGTATCGCTTTAGCGTGTACAACCTATCCTTAGCCCCCCTGTCAGTTATAAATATTGGTCCAGCCTCAATATCATATGAACAAGCCCGCCTAAGAAACGTCTTTGAGTCCTTGAATAATTTACCCTCATCTATATTTAATAGGTTTGCTATTTCACTATTTAGCAACGGCTTTTCTTTTAGAAGCCTAATTACCCTTTGCGCCAGACCTGCATTCCCACAACTCACCAATGCCATTACCACCCCCAAAACGACCTTTAATCGCGCTCCGTCGCTCTTTGAGTGCCGCACCCATCATGGCTGCGAACCTACGCCCTTTGATTACCTTGCCGCTATCATAGATAGCCGTACACACTCTCAAAAACTCATGCTCCGCCGGAGTGGCAGCGGTGGATAGCTGCCTATCCCGGACTTGATTTGCTATATTCCTAACGGCTGCAATCTCTTTAATTAAACGAGTGTTAGCGCCTGAAATTAACTCGTTTTCACGAACCAGTTCAGCTATAGAAATATTATCTTGAACTGATTTTCTATTAAGATAAGCGACCTCACTCTCAAGATATTTAGCCCATGATTCACACTCCGCAATTCTGCGATTTGCATTGATTACTCTTTTCACCGCATTAATTATTTTTTTCATTTCGCTCCCTTAATTCATTGTTGATTGCATTAATCACTACCGAGTTATCTCTATTTCTCGGCATGCAGAATTCCCGCAAAGCAATGAGCCGATGTGACTCCATTGATTTTATAATGTGATTAAATGTTTCCCCGCTCATACCATTCGCACCTCTATTGTTAAAGTGCGTATGAGATAGCGCGTACCAGCTTTTGTTATTGAGGAAATCCTGCTTTAATTTTTTGTCAGATGTTACTTACTGTGAGTTTTAGTAACTCACGTTCTGAGCCGTAGTTAGTTGTAAAGTTCTTGTATCCCGAGTTCCCATGTATGGCTATTTTTCCAGCCCTCTTATCGTCGTGGCGATGATGACCAAGACAAAGACACAACACCTCATACCATCCACTACGCTGTGATACTCCTTGCCCATCTCTGATGTGGTGAATCTCCCCCGGGGTTCCCCACACTCCCTCCTGGACATAACAAGCCACGCACCCCAGCTCTGCCACCTTATTAACGTGTTCTTTCTCTGCTTTAGTCTGATGCTTTGCCATTTTTAGCAGCCTCCAGCGCAGCTCTTAAGCGTGGTGCTATTTCAGGGTTGATTACTTGAGCTGATTCACCGGCTTTTGCTATGTGCTGGCGTTCGCGCTCATTGGCCTGTTTTTTTTGTTTGTCCTGATTCATCTGCTGACCAATGCGAAACCAGAACTCACGATCTGTTTTCATCGCATCACCTCAAAGCTACGAGCCACCAACTCGCCCTCTGCGTTAAGCCACAGATCAAACCATACGCCAGTGGTGTTTTTGCCACGCAGACGCGCTGCAGCATTCTGGAAGCGCTGGAGTTGCTCAGTGGTAACACCGCTGTGAGTGCGGAAGTAAGAACCCGCCTGAGAGCGGAGGATTGATGCGCATACGTAATTTGACTGCTGGATTAAGGTTTTCACGTTCATTGCTCCTTTGGCTGATTTTGGGCAATAAAAAGCCCTCGCGAAGAGGGCTAATAAAAACGCTCCAGCTTCACTTTTATTTTTTAAGTTCTTTCTCTTTTAGTTCGCGGCGCGGGCTGTAGAGAACCCCATCAACAACGATGTAATCGCCGTTAATCCACTTAGTTATCGCCTGCGGCAAAACATCATTCACGCGAGCAAACTCAGCTCTGTTTCCATCAAAATATTTATCAATATATTCAGTAAGTTTCATAAACCCTTCGCCGTTTCGATATGACTATAATAATCATTTTTTGGTTATACCTACAAGCCAAATATAATCATTTTTTGGTTATTGATTTAATTCAGCACTTTTCGCAACTTTTGCCGCTTTCGCTATCGTTGGACGGCTAACGCCCATAGCCTTTTCAATCTGGCTATAGCTGCGGCCTGCCTTTAGCAGGGCTATGATAGCTGCCTGTTTGTCGAGATCCGCGCCGCGCCCCTTATACTTACCCTCAGCTTGCGCTTTTGCTATCCCCTGTTTTTGTCTGCGGCGTCTGTCCTCATAATCCTTTCTGGCTATTGCCGCCAGCATATCCAGCATCATGCTATTTATAGCGTCCAGCATGCGCCCGGTAAATTCATCTCCGCTAGCCACCAGCATATGAGAAGTAGGAAGGTCGAGGGCAACAACCCTGATCCCTTTCTCGCTAATTGCCTTTCTTAGCTTTAACCAATCATCGGTATTCAAGCGCGAAAGCCGATCCACTTGCTCAATGAGCAAAATGTCACCCTTTTGCGCCGCCTCCAAAATCCTGAACAATTCCGGCCTTTCAAGTTTTGCCCCGGATTCATTTTCCACATGCCAAATCGGAGAGCGTAACTCATGCTCATTGGCGAACTTCACCAAATCACCTTTTGCACGTTCTGCATCTTGGTCGTCAGTTGATGCCCTAAGATACCCAAAAACAACCGCTGCCATATTTTAACCCTTCGAGTTAATTTTAAGTCCCAATCCTAAACTAGTTAACTTTAAGTCAAAAACAGCACTAAACCAACAACGAAACGATTAGTTAATTTTGGTCATACCCATTTTTAACTAGTGCAAAAACAAAAAATCCCCCGAGTAGGGGGAATCTTTCGCAGTTGCGTTTTAGCTTCGCATCTTTATGACGTTCGTCTTTTTAGTGTACACGGTGCAGTTTGATGGAATGTCCTTATCAATAAACGACATCGCTCCAATAATTACATTATCCCCGATGGTTAGTTCGTCTGCGACGATGCAACTGTTAGCTCCAATCTCTACGTTATCACCTATTTTTATTCTTACTATTCCGTGTTTTTCGCCTATCGTTGTGTTTTGCCCTATTCGAAAATTTTTCCCAATCGTCACACCAGCATTAATCACAGCGCCATTAAAATGATAAACGCGCAGCCCGCCGCCAATCTTAGCCCCGAGCATGATTTCAGTGTTGTATTTTGAAACAAGCATGCGATTAATTTTTCTTGCCCACTTTGATCTCACCCTTCCACCTTGAAAGAAAAGACAACTGGCGATTCTCCACCACACAATGTATTTATTGGGGGGATCTCTCCAGCATCTAAGCAGAATCCTTCGCCACGAAAATGCCTTCCTCCCTTTTAGTATGTCCTCGCTCAACAGCTGTTTCATTTCATCGTAATGCCGACGCTTCTCGCTACTCACACTACCTATCCTCTACCAATAAAACCCCTATATAATGCGCGGGTTATGGCGGGTATTTTGTGATCATGTGTGCTAATTGTCTATACGTCCCAACCCCCCATAAAGAAAACCCGCACATCATGCGCGGGTTATGAGGTTGTTTTGTGATCATGTGTGCTAATTGCTCATGCGCTTGATTCCTTCCGTTCCGTATTCAAGCAGCATTATTGCCCGGTTTACTTCTCCAGCCTTTAGAAGACGATGTAATTCAAACATCATAGCCATCAGCTCTGCCACGGCGTTTTCTCTCTCCGCTCCTTGTTCCATGCGTCCCTCCTTTGAACCGGATTACTCCTGCGGGGTATTTTCAACAACCGGAACCACTATACCAGGGTTAAGCGCTAACAACTCTGCGTAAACCTCCGCTTTTACCTTTAACCTCATATCTTCCAGTGAAGCCTCTGTCGCTACTATATCCCACTGCGCCCATGTTCCGCTGTCTCCGTTGTGCGTCCTGTAGCATATTCCATTGTTGCTATATCCAAATGTCATTTGCGCCCGGTATCCGTTGGATAGCGATGCTATGTCTAGCGTTGCCCCTAAAAATGGTCCGCCGTTTGTTGTGTTACCCAATGGGTATGCAAAATACACGCTATTCATTGGCGCGTAGTTCATATCCCCGGTTAGGTAGTCGTCCCGGCTTGGATCATTGATTACTGTTCCGCGAGTTAGGCATGTAATCGGCTCTTGTGTGCTGTTTTCCGGATAGAACCATGAAATGTTGTTTGCCTTCCCGTCAGTGTAAAAGCGCTTCATGTAATCATAAATTACTTCACCATTTGTGGCGCTTACGTTTATGTTTGAGTAATCAGTGCTGATCTGCATGTCTCGACTGTCCGGCATGATCCCCATATAAGCATCGCGGGTTCCATCATCCTTTTTACGCCATTCCATATAGTTCCATTCTGTTTGGTCATCCCTGAACATCCTTATTGCCTGGTCAGCGTTCGGAGTATATATATCTATCCCTTTCGAAAACTGAATGGTGGATTTAGCGTCCGTCTGGCTTTTGACCTTCTCCCAAAGCGAAAGCAGTATTGATTGGCTGGCCTCTATCTTTTGCAGTTCCTTCTGAATCAGCCTGGCAACTCCCTGCAGATCATCCGGTACGTTGATTTGTGGTACTCGGTACAGGTTTGGTGCGCGTTCCGTTACTTCGCTTTGTGTTTCGCTTGATATCGCTTGCTGAGAACTGCGGCGCGGGGTTTGCTTTGACCGTAGACGGGCGTTCTGTTTTTGTAGTGCTTTGGCTTGCTCTGGTGTCATTGTCCGGTGCTCACTGTCTTAAATGTGATCCCCACTGGAATGGAACCCTGTCCAGCAATCTCCAGGCGGTAACCGTGGCTCTCCCCCTCCGCTCGCCATGTTGCGCGGCGCTGTCCTGTTAGGTTCATAGTCTGGTTATCCCACGTATAACCCGCATCAGGATTATCAGCCCTGCCAACGTAAAGCGTTACATCATTGGTTCCCCTGCCGTTAAGGTATGTTTCGGTAATCATGCTCCGATAACCAGTATTAAAGTCTAAGCCCCGGCGCTCTACATACGCCTGCAATGGCTGCACCTTCATAGCGTATGCTCCATTGCTGTATACCCAGCGTGATTCGCTACTTCCGATATTCAAAACATAAATACCACCAGCAGCACACGAACCGACCAAAACACCCTGTGAGATTTTAGCCGTAGTGGAATCCCACACCTCAGTAGCGTCGTCCCACATAGTGTTGTCGTCGTCCCACATTACCGGGTATGTCGAACTATCAGGCGCAATAGGTACAAATTCCACATCAAGGATGTAAGGTAGAGTTTTTTTACTCCATGTATTTTTTACGTAGTTGTAGGTTAGCGCGATAGACTTTGCGTAATCCCCAGCTTCCTGCTGGTCACCTGGAATCATCACCCATATCTCTGATAGCTCTGGATAACCAACCATGCGCACCTTGCCCATTCCAGAGTTATTAGCAGCATCTGATATAAAATCACGGACATAACCATCCGCAATTGATTTCCAGCTAACGGCGTCATGACGCACAACATCTGATCCGGTGAATACATAGTTGTAACCATGACAGTTAACAACGCACCCGAGATCAAGACATCCTAGATCTGAATAAACTGTTTTTGTGATAAATGGTGATTGGTCGTTACCGGACGGTGTCATGCTGAATGTCTCGCGCTCGGTGTACACGTAGAGAGTTCCGCCATTCTCGCAAGCGTCAATTATCTGGCTTTGCGTGGCAATATCCTGCCAACCCGCATATCCATCAATAACAGCCGCGGCGTAGTCCTCTGGCGTTCTGTTTGCTGCCGTATCATCCCAGTTGATTGGAAATGCGTTTTCCTGAGCAAATCCAGACCAGCGAACCCGGTTGGGCAATGGCACATCAACACCACCCGCAGACTCCTCAACCGTATTTAGCATTAATAGCCGGTTATCGAATGGAATCACTTTCTTGCAAGACCATCGCCGAGTAACAACAACCTGATCGCCTCCCGTTTGCTCCCCCCATCCCGGCAATGAATCAAACCCCGTCCAGTCGTAAGCCTTACCCAATGGTGCCTGTTCTGACATACCAAAAAACACACAGTTATTTATCTGCCCTTTGTATGTAGCCCATTGATTATCTATAGGCCAATTGGTCATCGCATCCGGGTAATAACCTTTCAGGTCTGGTGTATTCATGTTTTGAGATACCACAGACCACACTACAGCATCTCCGCTTGATGTTTTGGTGAGCATAAAAACAAGACGCGCTCCATTGCTAAAGCCATCAAAAATCACCGATATGACTTGCTGCGCCCACACCCCCCACTCCCCCTCGCCAGCAGGGGTTGTGTAATATGGTTCGTGATAGTTCCCCTGGTAACTCTCAATTTCTCGCCCATTGAACCGGACGTTAAGCACATCAGTAAACGCCTGGTCAGGCAACATTGTAGGGTCGCCGTCGAGCATTAGCCCGACAGCACCCAATTGCTGTACTGTCGGTTTTGTCATGCGGTGCGCTTCCAGATATAGCACCCGTAATACGGGTTGAAGAATGCTGTGCTGTCCGTAGCCGTTCCAGCACCGATTGTGACAGTACCTACTGGCGTACCCGCTGACACACTAGATGTTTGCTGCTCAATTTTCTGAAACGCATCATAGGTTGCGTCGATCTGCATTCCCGATCCCGAGTTTTGAATGAAGTCATAATCGTGTTGGTGCGGGGGCAAAGCCTCCATAGTCAAACTAAGCGTACTGGCTACAATTTGTGAATTTTGTACGCGCCAGTATCCGGCCTGATAGCCTGCCGAGTAGTTTTGTATGTAACCCTGACTATCAGTTGCAGCCCCCACACCAGCAATTAAGCCTGTTACCGCCTCCCATGTACCAAATCCCAAAATATCAGCCGGGTTGCGACTGTCTGTGTAGCTGCGGAATTCAGCCCCCGCCGGGTATTGAATCTGAAAAAACAGGGCAATGCTCATTGCGAGATTGGTATTCGCGTTAGCCTGGGCGATTGTTGGTGTAGCCACCGCCACCGCCGCCAGTGTTCCATCTGCTTTTTTCGGGTCGGTTAGATTGAAATTGCTCAGCGCTCCAGCCGTGGCACTGTTATCAATCCACGGCGTGTTAAGAGTGATGTTGTTGATTTGCTCCGGCGTTCCAGTTATCGGGGCGTTAGTGCCGGGAAAGGTGTTTTGCAGCACCTTTTTAATCATCCTTAGATTATCGTCGCCAATGTTTACCGGGTCTGATGGTCCGGTAGGCCAATCAGGCACTAAGGTGTCTATGTATGTAGCATTTTCCAAAGGCATTAGCGTTTATCCTCCAGGCGATCAACGTGCTTTTCCAACGTGTCGATTTTGTATTGATCAACCGCTTCAAACTTCACCAGAGTAGCCAGCGTGTCGCCCTCTTTGGCCTGAGTAGCTACAACCTGCGTTAGCTGTTCCTGTGCGCCTCCCACACGGGCACAGAACGCACCGATAGTGCATACGCCAGAAAACCCAATAAACGCCAGTGCGTACAGAATGGGGTGTGCTTTCTGCTTAGAAGTATCCACGGCGCTTTACCTTTGCTGTTCCGGTTTTCTGGAATTGGTCACGGATAGCGTTTAGCTCCTGAACCTCTTTATCTGCCATTGCTGACCATGAATTAGCGGCGTCACTATCGCGTGAGAACATCGCGCAATACGCCAGGCTGTACCAGAGCAGCGCGTTTTCTGCTGAGTCGGTGTAGGCATTGGTCTGAACGCCTTGAGAAATGCGCGGGGGTTTTTGATAGCCGGTAATAGTTAACGGTGCGGGTCTTACCAGCTCAATGCTGTTGCCGTTGGTGGCGTAGTGAAAATCGTACCCCGCCAACTCTGGACGGTTCGCCAGCGCCACGCGCAGCGCAGTGATATCCGCGTAAGTGGTGGCGGTTCCCACCAACCCAGCAACGGTAATGCTGTCAATGGTCATAAACTCAGATACATCAACACTGGTGGTGTCGGTGTTATAGGTTGCTGATTTACTCATAGCGCTAATTTTCAGCTCGCCATCCAGCTTGGTTTGAGCTGCGGCGATAAATTGCGGAATTGCGTTGATGGTCTGGCTGTCGGTACGGCCTGACCATGATTTAATGTTTGATACCAGGTCGTTGTATGTGGTGCTCATAATTCACCTGTAAAAAAGGCGGCAAGCGCCGCCCTTGTGGTTAATATCTGAATCAGAATTTCATGATGCGAGCTTGCAGAATGCGGTTATACGCCGTCATTGCCGCTAACTGTGCCGACAGCAAAACCCGATCATCTGTCTGCATTTTTTGGTATGCCGGATTGGTAGATACAAAATTTTCCAGCTTGGTGATCTTTTCCTGCAGTTCTTCTGACTCACACACAACACGCTGCTGATGTGGCTGTAATTCTTTCATTGTTAAATTCCTTATGCGTATTTGAGGGTTTTCTTATCGTCTCTGACAACATTCATGATTTTTCTCACAACGTTGCCCTCCGGGGTTTGCGGGATTGGTCGCCCGGTTAGCGCCTGGGTGATGTAGTCGATAACCACCCCTTGCGCGTCAGGTTCCAGATCCACAAAATCGGGTTGATCACCCCCCCCCTGTTGCCTCACGAAGTGCCGCAACACCTGCGTAGCAGATAGCAGCTAATTCAATAATTGTGATCCCACCCTTCATTTATTCCCCTAAGCCGTTACGGTCACTTTGCACGACTGATTTGCGTTCTGTACTACGTTGCCGCTCTTATCCGTTACAACGCAGGTAAGAAAGTAGCTACCCGCCGTCATTGATGCTGTGCTGCTAAATTTGCAGTGATTTGTTCCCTGTGATGTCGGGTCAATCGTGGCTCCTGGCGATGCCTGCCACGCCCAAGCGTAGTTATAACTCCCGTCGTCAGGCTCGTTGCATGTGGCGGTAAACATGAACCCAGAAAGGCTCATTCCCGCCGTCCAGCTTGCTTGCGCGGGAGTCACAGAGACCGAATTAACTACGCTGTTGGCTTTCCCTCAATAACCGCAGAACACCACGGGTTTCTGTGCTCCAACGACTCATCTGAAACAACTACGATTTTTTTGTAGTCGCCATCTTCTGGGGTTTCTTTTGTATCCGGCGCGCGGAATACAGCTCGCTGCCAGTCCTGAGAGTTGAAGATGTAAACCGTATTGGACGGCATATATCGGTTGTAGATAACCTTTACCGTTTGGCCTAGTGGATCGGTGATGGTGTTTACTTCAAAGTTAATCCCTTTGTCGTCTTCACCGTCGAACACCTTCAGGCGAGCGCCACCTTCTTCCTGCATTGCGGAAATAGTTGTAGCCATGGTGTTGTTGACCATGATCACTTCAGGGTGTGCGCCTGTTACCCAAAGAGCGCCAAGAGCTGTAATGATGTCATCTTCTGTTGGAGTGGTTGAGGTGGAGGTAAAGTAGGTTTTTTGCCCAGACAGCGGGTCAGCAATCACAGTGGTTCCGCCATCTTCAGAGGACACCATTGATTTAAAGCCGCCCGTTTTCCCTGGGATATTGTTTTTATCATCTGCCTGAACGTATTTCCCATTCGTCAAAAATGCCACTTCGCGATCGCGCTTCAGCTTGCGTAGTTTTTTTTCTGTTTCACGGTCATATACGTCACCTGATGCCCAATATGCTTGGAGCATTGATTCAGACGTCATTTCGACGGCAACAGCCATCTTCTGACAATGGTTTTCAAGCACAATAGTCGGGGTTTCCGATCCGTCAACCTCTGACCATTTCATGCCTTCTTTGTAGGCGTTCTCTGATGCTGGCTCATCAAAATCGATTTGCCATTTATGTAGACGGTTGTCGATTTTTTTCATCCCAATCATTGATTGGAAAATAAAATCACGAGGGGCAATGTTGGCGACAGTTTCAGCGAACTCGTCTTTTACGCCTTCATGCTCGTATGAAAATAGGAATGCCATGTCATATAGGCCTCCTTGTGGCTCCATGGCCGGGGTGTGGTTTAGATATAAATCGACGTGATTAGATCATTGGTTTTTATTGGTTGTCAATTTATTTTCTTTGCTGCTGCCTCTATTTCTGCTCTTTGCGCCCTCCCAACCACGCGACGCACCACTGAGCGCGTCACTTTTTGCGCTGCAGCCCTGCCAATTGGAGCAGCAATAGCCCCAACCGGACCACCAAGCATAAATCCAGCTCCCACCTGTGCTGCCGTATTATCCAGCGCCTTATCAGTCATTGTCTCAGCCCTCACCCCCGGCAATGACGCGCGAATAGCCTCTAACTGTTCATAAAGACGCATGGCCTTTGCGCCCCGCTTAGCGGCGTCATGCGTGTGTGTCATAGCCCAATAAATAGCCCGCTCATCTTCTGGCATATCAGACCATTTAACTCCATTGGCTTTAATGCCTTTAGCGTCATTCATAACCGACTGAACGTTTTTTTGCATCTTGTCTAACAGTTTGATTTTATGGTCTAAAGCTGTCTGTACATTACGCTCGCCTGCCGCTCGAGCTTCCTGATATTCTGCTGATGTAAGCGCTCTCTCTTTAGACAATTCTTTATCCAGCCTTTCCATTGCTGCGGTGTAGGCATCAGACACCCCGGCTCGATGTGCTGCCGCCTGCTTTGCTGAAACATACTGCCTCATTTCAGGGTTTAATATCCCTTTAGCATCAAGCCATTGCAAGGTGTCTGGCGCATCTTTTACCGCCTCAAGTAGTCGCTTGATATTGACGTGTGGTGACGTTTCAAGAAATCGCTCTAAATCAAATTTTGTGCCATGGATATACGATGCAAGGGCGTTGTAAAACTGCTGTGCCGACACCTCTTCACCTGAATCCATTTTGGTGATCATCTCGTTAAGCGGGTCATGGTTTGATCTCATGACTTGTTCAAATTGACCGTAGCCAGATAGCTCAGGTCGCTCATCCCCGGGAAAAGGCAGGTGTGGGTTTTCGTAGTCTTCTGTAAACTCCCTGAACTGCTGCAATGCCTGCTTAGCTGTCATCCCCTTTTCTGCTGTATCGGTTTCTTTCAGCCCGTTAAGCGCATAGCTCTCAGCCTCTACGCCCACCAGCCTATGTGCTATTTTTTGGTTATATTCATCCAACCATTGCACCTGTTGAGCTGTTAGCGCGTCAACACGATCCGTTTGACTCTGTTCCGCCTTTATCGCCTTTTCTGCCTCTTGCTCTCTGCTAACCTCCGTTACCGGGGATTCATCAACATACTTTTCAGCGTTTGCAATATCCTCTGGCTCCTCTACATGTCCCAAACGCCCCTTTAGGTATTGAACTGCAGACGGTGTAAATCGCTCTAATACAGGTGCGGCTAACTTTCCTACCGCATGGATAACTCCAGGCAAAACCGCTGCCGTCGCCATGTTTGTAGCTACATCATTATTTTTTCCATCAACGATGTTTTCAGCCTCGGATTGCACCCCTGCCGTAGCTGCATTAAGCGCCGAGTCAACCCCCACACGTGCCGCCCATGACAACCCTCGTGCGCCCGGTACAACAAACCCCGCCGCCACGTCACGAACGTCATGCTGCAATTCAACTGGTACACTATGCGCGTAATCGTTGATGCTTGCTGCCATCTTCGCTTGCGTCGCATCGCCCTTGCCACCTACCGCCTTATAGATTTCAGGATAATTCGCGAAATCCGTTGGTGTGGCGTACCCCTTTTCCACTGCATGCTTTGCAATTTCCTCCTGACTGGCATCATCCGGCACATTTGTCATTTTAAAGCCATTTGGCAAGATCACATTCCGGGTCATTACCAGCTACCCTCTTGTTTTTTGTTTCCGCCACTTTTGATATCACCAAACCCCACAGTTACTGGTGAAACCTTGTCAACCGCCTGTTTTGCGGCAGTCTCTGGGGTCAGCGATCCATCCGCAAGCCCTTTTATTGTTTCCGGTGAAACATGAAATGCAGCCACCAGCGATCCCATAATCTCTGGGTTACTCAAATCAAATCCCCCCGTTGTGACAACGTTCCTAACATGCTGCATATGGCTTTCGGCCTGAGCTGTCGCATTCTGTCTTGTTAAATCCCTTGCCTGTTCTCGCTCTGAATCCGTCAACCCTCCCCCTGTATGTCTATTAATCCAGTTTTCAGCCGCATCAATGCGCCCCGTACTAAGCGACTTCATAAGCGGCTCAATCTGCGTAGTTCGCGGTGACACATTAGGCGATTCACCTACCTGGAATTGCATAAGCAACTGCTCATCACCCGCTTTGTTATCGGGGGTGTGAGACACTTTCTGCGCCGCCTCTAATATCTTGTCATACATGCCCGTTTGCTGACTTTCGCTTGTTCTAAGGTTTTTAGCAGCGGCTATCTGCTGTATCGCACCTTTCAACATTGCGCCGTGAAAAGCCTGCCCCGCCGCGGCAATGTATGCCGCCCGTTCCTGCGGGTCGGTGAGTTCTGCTGGAACTGCTACCTTACCTGGATCAAACGAGGCATTTTGTAGCGTTGGCGTTCCCACCGTTGCCGCCGTTTGTGCACCTGCACGCTCACCCATTTTCGCAATAGCTGCAATTCTGGCGCTTTGTGCATTTTGTAGCGCAATACCTTCCATTACTCCCTCGTGCCTCATTTGGTCATTATGGAAAACCGCCGACTGCTCTCTCGCTAAACGCCCCTGTTCCATCTGGTCTTTATGGAAATCCGCTCTTTGATCGCGATCCTCTTCGCGCTCCTGTCGATTAAGCTCGGAATCAGCGAGGCGTTGCATTTGCTCGCCTTCTTTGTCCAGCTCCTTGTTATCGCCCGTTTTGTACCAGTTCAGAATTGCCGGGGTGCTAAATCCCTTGCTATGCAACTCCATGATGTACTCGCCACGCTGTCGGAGATCATAACCATGGTCGTGCACCGCAAGTGCCGCAGTCATCCCTGCTGCAATACCACCAGCAGCATTGCCCGTTACCAGTGCGGCAACCAACCCCATAATCCCTGACGTCATCCACATCTGATGCTGAATCTCTTCCTCGCTCGGTGGGTTGATGTTGGGAATGCCGTTATATGCCGCCCTAGCCTGCTCTATCAGACTCTGAGTCTGGATCACGCTTGGTACAACGCTTCCCTGATTTGGTGTCAGGCTTTGTCCCTGCGTCGCGGTAATGTTGGTTTGTAGGTTTTCACTTTTGCGCTGCTGCTTCAGGTCGGTTGTGGCTGTCATTATTTGTCACTCTCCACTATTTTCTGTCCCTTCATTGCTTTGCTTGCGGTTTGCTGAACACTGGACGACCTAACCCCAGCGCCTTTTGGCCTGCCTTGTTTTTTTGCGTCCTTGTAGGTGTCTGACATGAGCTGATAAATCAACTCTTCCCCGCGCTGTTGCGTTATTTTTCCGTCTAAAACCTCTTGGTATATTTCCTGTAACAGCCCGTCAATCCTGTCTGTTTTAAGCCCAAACATGGGGTAGTTTTCTGCCATCGTTTCAGGTGACATAGATCCGCGAAACTTCATGAGGTCTGGTACGCTGTAATTTGCCTCCGGTGCTTTCGTCCACATGATTTCATTGGAGTTCGGGTCGTACTCCTGCTGATACCCCTCCTGTTTCGCCCACTGATATTTAATTGGATCATTCTCTGCCGTGGTTCCGCTTGTGTTATGCGACGCCAGAATCTCGCTTGCTCGCGCGTTGTACTGTTCAAATAACTGATCAAACTGCTGGTTAATATTCATGGTTATCCAGTTTTTTATTCTGCGCAGGCCAGCCGGCCAACGCAGTTTTATAGATGATTGCTCTGTTACAGCAGGTTTTTAAATCCGGTCAGCCCCTGCAGCGGGTCGCCACCTGCCATACCCTCAATCTCGTTTATTACAGCCCCGTTTGAGCTCGCGCTCGCCTGCACACCATGACCAGAGCTACCCATTGGGGCTCTCTGCTGAACATGAGGCCGCATCGCTGACTGCATGATTGTTGCCATCACTGGCTTTAGAGCTTCCCCAGCCCAATCAGACAACCCCCACGCAGACGATCCCACTCCGGCCGCCGCAGAATCAATGCCTGCAATGTCATCAGCACTTAGCCCCACAGATAATCCCGGATCAGCCGTGGATACCTTGGCGGCTCCCCCAACAACCTGCTTAGCCTCTGCCGCCGTGTCTCCCATGCCCATAAACTCCATGGCGGCATCCATGCCACCCTCAGCAGCCCCAACGGCGCTGGTTGCTGCCGTTGAAAGCATCTCGCCAATTGACGCCATTACCACAACCCACCCCCTGATCCATTCGTTTTCGACGTCGTGTCGGTTGTTGTATCAATACCCGCCGTTGGCAAGATTTCTTGCATCAACACAGAGAAATCAATCAAATCCATGTTGTTGTTAATCATGTCATTTTTACGGTTGTTGTTGGCGGTCTGCTGATTGAACCATTGTTCAAATATCCCGGCGTTAAACTGGTTCTTCTCTCCGCTCGATGCCATTTTTGCGCCCGTCTGGAAGATGGAACCACCAGCACTCATAAGCTGATCCAGAAGACCAACCCCACCTTTCATCGCGCCAGTTGTCAGGCCAATGGAGCCGGAGAGGATTTTTGCAGCAAGGTTGCTTTCCTGCTGAACCATGCTGTTAGCGCCGGAGGCGAGAATGCTGTTTGTCGCGTTCTGCTCGGCACTGGAGCCACTAACCGAGGTTGATGCCATGTTGGACTGAGCAGATTGCCCGAACTGCTGCCCCATCTCGCTATAGACGCTTTGTTCAATAGCGCTATCTTGGCCTGCCATAAAATCACTTGCGCCGTTGTATAGCCCGGTAACTCCGCTCATGAATTGCGTTTTGCCATTGCCGTGCAATAGCCCCTCAATACCGCTTAACGCCTCTTCCACGAGGCTTGCGCCCCCTTTGGCGATAGATGTACCTGCATCAATGGCTTTTCCGCTTCCAGCTCGCTCCAGCGCCTCCTGCTCTGCCGGAGTCAGGCCGGAAACAATGCTGTTTTCGTAATTAATTCCGCTGTAGCTGTTAATAAAATCCGTCACCATCGGCTCAAGCGCATCCGCAAGCCATGATGTTGTGTGGCTTGTTGATGTTGAGGTGCTGCTACCCTTTCCCGTGATCAGTCCCATTTATTTTCTTAACCCCACCAATTGACCCAATGTCTTTTTAGGCTGCTGTTTCTGATGCGCTACCTGCTGAGTGCGCGGCGTTTTTAGCGCGGTTGTTGTTTTCTTCTGGAGTTTTTTAGCTGCCTCTTCACGGCCTGCGCGATAAATCAGGGCGTCACGCATGATTTCCATGAATGCCGGGCTAATTGCGTCAGCGTATGCCGTTTCCGGCATTACCTTTTTAGCCAGAGCATCCACGGCGATGATGTGCTCACGCTTCCATCCCGCCTTTGTCAGAGCCATGACGGTTTGCTTGGCGTTATGTTTGCGCGTCTGGTTAATGGCGTTATCACGAAGGGCTTTCTCTGCGTTGGCAATATCTTCCAGCTCTCGCTTTCTCCCTCTCGCGTCGCGTAGCTGAATATGTGCCGCCTGATACTGCTGTGACGTCAGCTTCCCCGAAGCAAGACGCGCCTCCAGTTGCTCAATCTCCTTGTCACACTCAGTTGATGCCAGCAGCATTGCGCGTTCAAACTTTTCACCATGCTCGTTCACAGAGTCAGCCAGCGGCGCCACTGATTGGTTGTATCGCTGGTTTGTCTCCAGTTCTCGGAGTGCGCTTTCAACCTGCTCCGGTGTGTATTTGGTGCCTGAAAACTCGTAAAACTCTACGTCGTCAATTTCTTCGCCTGGTTTAACGCTTCCCGGAGTTGTGGTGCTATCGTCGGTGATACCGATAGAGATTTCCGCTGACTCTCCAGGTGATTCTCCTGCTCTCGTTGTATTGCCTGGCTCGCCTTCCTTCTCTGCTGGCCTTTGTTGAGACTTGAGAAGTAACGCCGCAAGACCTGCCCGTCCGTTTCTTCCCACGGAAGGCGCTTTGTTTTCGGTGTTGATGTTTTCATTTTCCATTTCATGCCTCTTGGGTGTTGTCGATGCGCTCTTGTTCCTGCGCGTTTTGGGTTACTTCGTTTGCTGCGTTCTGCTCCATTTCCTGAGCCTTGAGCAGGGTGTCCACCATGCTGATTTTGGTTTCCGCATCCATCTGTTTGATGGTGGCAAGGTCTTTCAGCGCCTCATTGAGTTTCTTGGCAACGTCCGCCTTCATGTCGCTGACTTTGGCCTCAGCCAGCCCAGTTGCGGCGATTTGTTCGCGAGCCTTACCGATAGTGATCAGGGCTGTAAGGAGCTGCTCTGCTTTTGATGGCTGTGGCATGTCTTCAGGTGCGGTGATGTAGCGGCTCACGTCCTCCTGTCCGGTAGCTACCCTGAGATAATCGGAGTAGATGTTGTAGACGTTCTCAGGCTGGAAGTTTTTCGGGAGCGTGCCGAGTTGGGCGGCGTTCTCGTATGCGGATTTGACGTTAGAAGCAGCTTTGGCGGCGTCATAGACAGATTTAATGTCAGCAGTCAGGCCAATATCAGAGCGAATCAGCTTGAGCGGGATGTGATCCGAACCGAGCTTCACGGATGCACCGATTTCCTGCATGACCATCAGCAACTTGCGGTACATCGGGATAATGAACGTTTCCGCGATAGTCTCTGCTATCTGGTTTTCGTTCAGCTCCTGCTTGTCCTGCGTCAGCGCTATGGCTGTGCCGGATGCCTGGCTGTTTTCCTCCAGTGCCTGAGCCTGTCCAGCGCTTCCCTGAATGGTCGCCTGCACATCCTCGTTAATCTCTTCGTTGAGGAGCTGCATGGCGTTAGGAACATCAGTACCCTGTAGCTTTTGAATAGCGTTGGGGCTGCGCACGTTATAGGCCGCACCGGGACCACGTTCATTCAGGAACACCGCGAGACCGTCAGCCTCAATACTGTTTTCCTGATAGGTGTATTCCCCATATGCCGCGCCGTCTGCGCTGCGCTGAATAGCTCGCATGGCGCGTGTTTTGTTGGTTTGCGCCGTGATGCACATGTCATAAAGCGATTCAGACCATGCAGAACCGGAGATAATCGACATGCCGCCCAGAATAAGCGGGTTAACATCAACCTGCTCCTGCAACAGAATGTCTGTATCGGTGCTGACAACGTGCCATAACTTGGGCGTTTTCCCCTGATAGCATCCACGCCAGTAGTGATGGGTGATTGTGATTTCGCGGTTGTACTCGCTAAACGTCAGGTCAGGCGCGTCGATATCTGAATTCATGCTCCCGACAACCAGCAACTGCTTACTGGTTCCCGCCGTAGAATCGGGCGCTGCCTTTTCACCTTTAGCCAGTTTGCTTTGCGGGTATCCGCGCGATATTCCCTCAGCGACGGTGATCAACTCACGATAGGCTGAATACGTCGCATCATCGATGTTTGTCGCTTTGGGGTGTATGTAGAAATCAGAGAAGGCGATCAGGTTGAGGACAGGAAACTTGATTGTACGAGTCCCTTTAATCCACCCGGTTACAGTCTGGTCGTCATTGACTGTGATTTCCTGGTCAATGTTGTACCCCGCTTTCATGATGACGGCAGTTTTCACCACCAGCTCATGAGCCGGAGAGTTGTCAAAATCGTACTTTTCCGTTTCAAACAACTTTTCATCATAACCAACGCAAGCGACCTGATTACCGGTTATCAAAATCTCTTTGATTGCAGCCATGTAGAGCAGCTTTGAGTTATTCACCTTCATTGCGGCAGTGTGTACTGCTTTGGTGATCGCCTTTGCCAGCTTGCCACTGGTCAGATCGTCACTATCAAACGATACCGGGCTACGGTTACTGTTCGTAAACAGCGCCAGCACCGTTGGGTAAATGCTCTCGAACGATTCCCACATCACACGAGAAGCGCGAATGTCGTTATCGTCGGTTTTAGGTGGAATCTCGCCGCGATACGCCTCATACGAAAGCGTGTATCGTCCGGTTACGGCCTGCTTGAATGTTTCAGCCGCCTGAAACTGCGATTGCAGCTCGGCTAACAGTTCGTTTTTGTTCACAGTCTTTTGGCTCCCGCTTTGCTGTATGCCTGCATTGAGCGTTTGTAAGGTGATTTGGAGTGATCAACAGGTGGTTGAATTTTGCGTTTAGCCTGCAACATGGTTACGCCATCGAACTCAACACGTGTGGCTCCGTATCGAATGGCATCCATAAAGTGATCGTTATTAGGAGATGGAATGGTGCGCTTGCCGTCTTTTACCCAGTTGTAGCGACCAAGCTCGCGTAAAGTCTCGGTGCAGTTGCTGAATATTTTGAGGTCTCCGTCCTGAAACCATTGCTGCAGCAGGATTATTGAACCTTCTTTGCTATTGCGTATTGGTTCGTCTGGAAGCTGGCTTTCGTGCATCTTCCACACGTTCGGAGTCATTTTTACCCCGTTACCACGCATGATTTCAGAGCGGGTTTGCTGTGTTCCCGGCTGACGTCCATCACCATCACCCGGCGCGACAACCGAAATTGAAGGGAGACCAAGCCCGGAAAACTCGCGCAGTTCAGGTGGGCGCACAGATACCTGATCAACCCAATCGCGCGGCGCGTTTCCAGTGATTTTGCATGCCATGTAATCAGGCATATGGGCGTTCGCGTACACATCCAGCTCAGTGACAAGCGGCGTTACCCGGTTGTGGTTGCTCCACTCCTGAAAAATATACTTTTTGCCCGTGGTTGGATCGTACGCAGTGAACACAATGATTGACGGGTCTGATACTCCGGTGTAACCAAAGTCCAGCGACGCCAGTACACGCCAGCTATCAGGAATAGCGAACGGCGCACAAGTTATGTCTGATTGGCGGTACGGGTAGATTGCACCCACACCCATTATCGGAATCCCTTTGGAACGCATTTCTCGCTGATGATATGGCGTGGTTGCTATGAAATCGTCGATATCCTCCTGGGTAAAGTGCGGGGCATCGTATAGCGTGGCGTTCTGGAAATAGACCTTGCCCGTGGTGTCCTCAGAGCAGCGTTTATACAGGTCAGTAATACCGACCTCCGGCGTTGCAGTGATTACTGTCTGCCCTTTGGTGGTCTGTGTGCGGGTGTTGGCCTGCGATACAAGCTCATCCTCTTTCTCAGACTGCTCATCAATCCATGCAAAGATGATCGCCTGACCCATGAAGACCTTCTCATCCTGCTTGGATGAATAAAAGTGAATGGTCGTTTCTTCACCTGATATGTGATAAACGCGCAGTGATTTAAGCGTCTCGCCGTCACACACCAGAGAGTCGAAGTTGATACGCTCGCGAGGGATAGAACCAGTGCCAAACATGTTTCGCTGACGGGCATCGTCAGTGCCAATCAACTCCTTCTGAAGAACCTTGCGCGTTGATTCAGACGACACACCAATAGCCCACATGATGCGCGACAGGCCAATAGTTTCTACGGGTGCGCGATAGCCCTTCCACCATGTCGGGTAACATCCGGTTGCGTGATAGCTGAACTCAGCCGCTGCGGAGAACGTTTTTCCAATTCGGTTAGCCGCTGACAGATAGCGGAGACGGTACTTGCCACCGGATTCAAACCACTGCGCCTGATATGCGTACGGCTTGAAATCATCAATCTTCCAGTGCTCCTTGACGCTTACAGCGGCCTCAAGCAAATCAAGATTGTCACGAACAACAGCGCGGGATTGCCGAGCAATTAAGTGGGCTGCTCTTATCAGCTTTTGGCGATATTCAGGGGTTGTGAAATTCACTCACCACCTCCGAGCTTAGCCAGAACACTGTCGATGCGATCATCTTCGGGAAGTGAGTTGCTTCCTGCCGCTGCATCAATGCGCATCTTGTCTGAAAGCGTTGCGCCAAGAGCCACGGCCTTTAGCGCGTTACCGATAAACGCTGCGCGGGCGGTTGGTTTTATTTTGGGATTGTTGAGCTGCTCAAAGATATCAAGCATCACACCGCCGTTGTCGTTGAATACGGCGATTTCAGCATTGATAGCGGCTGCACGAGCATGCGCGGCCTGAGCTTCTACGAATGCGGTGTAGCGCTCGAAGTGCTTTTGGGTTGGCGCACCTTTGCGGGGAGCAAAGCCAAGCTTGCGCATCTCGCGAACCTGAAGCCTTTGCTCATCTGACAGAGCTAGTCTTCTGGCTTCGCGCCGTTCTGCTGACTTTGCATGACGCTGCAAATTGCGAGCGTCGGTAGGTTTACTACTCATCATCAGCTCTCGCTGATGTGGCTCCATGGCCGGGGTGTGTTTACGTGTGTGAAAAAATTATTTTCCCGACTCTCGACGGCAAGCGCTGGTTTGGATATCGCGCCTCAGAGAAACGGCTCAAGAAACAGAAGTGACAAAGGTTTAGAGATTTGGCTCAAAAAAAATGAGACAAAACAAACCTATGTCACCTCTGTCCAACTGAAAATCTCGTCTCTGGAGGGTCCGTATACGAAGTTTCCAGCTCAATTCCTACACCATGCGTGTCGAACCAAGTGAGTGGATTTAGAGCCAGCCTGTCAACTCTCGGCGAGTACCACCCTGCTGCGGTCCCAGTTCCCGCAACTCAATGCGTGAAGGACACTGCCTAGCAACAGTAACTCGCGGGGTGCGCCGTTCCGAATACCCCGCTTCCCTTACCACGACTCCGCAACCAGGCCAGTGACAGCCGTCAACGCTAATCGCAGCTCTACCCCGACCATGATCCGAACTCGGAATGCACTGAGGGGGGCAGCAAGCCAGTTTCCCGGCTCTTTTTTAGGGAAGCATAGTTTTATTTGTGGTGTCAATCGTGTTGGGTTTTGCGATTTTGCAACTCATTGAAACGGTCATGGAGGGTTTGAGGGTATATTTCGCGGTATACCGTCCAAAGGGTGTGCAGATTCTTGTGTCCCGTTACTTGGGCTACATCCTCAACACTAAACCCCATTTCAAATAAACGGCTCGCACCCTCGCGACGTAAATCATGATATCTGAGACCCGTTACCCCCACCTTTTTACACATGATTGCAAACTGCGCTGATATTGTTTTTGATTTATAAGGAAACAGCCTGCCATCATCAGAATCAGGCCGAGACTCCAAAATATTCCACGCATCACCAAGCAAAGGAACAAACATATGATTTCCTTGCTTTTTCTTTGCATCTTTCCTATCTCTCACTAATATTGACCGCTGGCTTTCATCTATATCAGATTTTAATATCCGGCATATTTCACCAATACGCATACAACTCAAAATCGAAAGCCTGAATATCTCGTAATAAGGTATTTTCTTGAGTGATTCGCCCTCCCTCCTTTTTAACTCAGACTCTAACAATAATATTTCCTCTCTGGTTGGGCGTCGGTTTCTTTTATTCGATGAACCGCTTATTTTTTTAGTTTTTGCATATTCACGAGCGTCTCGCAATGGCCTGTCATCGACATCAATACCAAAAAACGGACGAGCCGCAGCCAGCACCGTTGCTATGTTACTGTAGTAGTTCGTAACCGTTTTTGGGCTTCGACCCTGAGCGCGTAACCACCTCCCCAGCTCAATGTATTGATTGGTTGCGATCTTCGAAATCTCTAACCCTCCAATTTCAAGCCCCTGAATAATCTGGAGCTGGCATTTTTTTGTTTTGTGTGGCTTAAGGTCGGGATGCTTCATGAATCGCTCTATAAGCGACGATAGTGTCACGGTGGTATCAGTGGCTGGGACACCCTTAGTTTCAAGCTCAGCAACCCGTTGAGCGCCCCACGATTTAGCTAGAGCCTGCCTTGCAAAGGTTTGGTTTTCGCGGTACTTGTATACACCACCCTCCTTGATGCCGACAGTGCACCTGTAGCGGGGTGTACCATCCTTTCTCAGTCTTTTCTCTATCGTATAAAAAGCCATTCTTAAAAATCTCCAGGGGTGCTGTGCGGGGTGCCAATGCGCACAAAATAGAGATTTTGGGAGACTTTGCGTGATTATTTGTGCCCAACAAACAACCAAACCACCCGCAAGCCATTGTTTTTAATGAATCACAGACAGCAATTAGAACCGAAGGCTTAGAAGGGTTTCCCCTCCCCCTGGTGTCTTAGTAAGCCGGTAAGCTAATCACTAAGAGTATCACCAGTATGATGACGTGCTTCATCATAACCCTTTCCTTATTTTGGCCCCTTCCTCGGGAGGGGCTTTCCCGTTCCAGCGTCCCGCTGAAATCTTTGGCTTTCCTCCTTTTTGCCGTGCCAGCACTCTAACGTACTATTACGCATTCGTTATTTTCAGCGCTGATTGTTGCGTAATTCCTCGCAAAGCCGCGTCAGCATTCAGACGAATCCCGACAGTGTTTCATAATTCCTCCATTTTTCTCCCGTGTTCGCTGGCTAAACTAGTATCATTCCGCGAATCGTTTCAGGATGAGAAACTTATAACAATGAAAGGCAGTAACAAATCCCGCTGGGTGATAGCAATCGTGATTGTCGTGGCAGCCATCGCCGCATCCTGGTTCTGGCAAAGCCGCAGCGAGTCCCAGGGAAGTGCGCCTGGCGCCACTAAACAAGCGCAGCACACGCCGGGCTCAGGCCGTCGGGGAATGCGCTCCGGTCCGCTGGCGCCAGTCCAGGCGGCTACCGCCAGTGAGCAAGCCGTTCCGCGCTACCTGACAGGATTGGGCACGATTACTGCGGCTAACACGGCAACAGTGCGTAGCCGGGTGGACGGTCAGCTCATCGCGTTACACTTTCAGGAAGGACAACAGGTCAAAGCCGGCGATCTGCTGGCAGAAATTGATCCCAGCCAGTTCAAAGTGGCGTTGGCTCAGGCACAGGGGCAGTTAGCGAAGGATAAAGCGACGCTGGAAAATGCCCGTCGTGACCTCGCTCGTTATCAACAACTGGTCAAAACGAATCTGGTCTCCCGTCAGGAACTGGATGCACAACAAGCGCTGGTCAATGAAACGCAAGGGACGATCAAAGCGGATGAAGCCAGCGTTGCCAGCGCCCAATTACAGCTTGACTGGAGCCGGGTAACCGCGCCTGTAGATGGCCGCGTAGGCCTGAAACAGGTCGATGTCGGTAACCAAATTTCCAGCAGCGATACCACCGGGATTGTCGTCATTACGCAAACCCATCCCATCGACCTGATATTCACCTTGCCTGAAAGCGATATTGCCACCGTGCTGCGGGCGCAAAAAACGGGAAACCC